>CAXBPH010000031.1:0-38368 GCA_963977445.1 uncultured bacterium
AAGCCGCCATGACCTTTCGCGGCACCCAGATTAATATCAACAATGCGCTGAATGGTATGCGCTATCAACCTGACCAGCATTTCAACACGGAGGCAGGCTCGGCCGAGGCCCTGACCATCAGCGTGTCGGACGGTGGTGACACGGGTGCCGGTGGTGGTGGAAATATTGCCGCCTCGGTGAATATCGTGGTAACCGGCCTGAATGACAACCCCACCTTAACCGTACCGGGTGCCCAGAGCATTGCAGAAGACACCCCCCTGTCCTTTAACGGCACCGTTACCGTGGCCGACATCGACGTAGCAGAATCGTCTGGCCAACTTCGCTTGACCATGCGCGCCACCTCGGGAACACTAAGTCTTGCCCAGCTTAGCGGGCTGACCTTTACAGCACCCGCTGATGGCACGAACGATACCACCATGACCTTCACGGGGACAGCGGCCGCCATCAACAGCGCGCTGAATGGTTTCACATACCAGGGCATCCAGGACTTCAACGGCAACGACACCTTGACGCTGACCATCAACGATCAGGGCAATACCGGTCTGGGCGGTGGTACGGATGTGGTATCCACCATAGCCGTCTCCGTCACGCCGGTAAACGATCCCCCCGTTGCCAGCGCAGTGACCCTCTCCCCGGCTGAGCCACTTAGAAACGAAGATCTTACCGCAGCCTACACGTATACCGACGTGGACATGGATGTCGAAAATGGCACTATCATTCGCTGGTTCCGCGATGGGGTGCTCCAGACCGCTTTCAACAACCTCCTTACGGTTCCCATGGACGCCACGGTGGAAGAAGAAGTCTGGTACTTCCGGGTCACGCCCAATGACGGCCTGATTGCAGGTACCGTCGTGCAGTCGAACAGCGTCAGTATACGGCCCGTCGCTGACCTCCAACTCTTTATATCCCGAGAACCCAGCCAGGTTGTTCCTGGCGAAAACGTGAGCTACACCTTCCAGGCGCGCAACCTGGGTCCGAGCCCGGTGACGTCGGCAGTAGTCACCTCAAACCTGCCCGCCGCACTGCAAAATGTCACCTGGACCTGCGCTCCCTGCGGAACATCGGGAACGGGCAACCTCAACGAAACACTCAATCTGGCAAGTGGCGAGACCTTCGAATTTGTCATCTCCGCCCTTGTCGATCCAGCGGCCACAGGCGATTTGACCGTATCTGGTGCGCTAAATGGCCCCAATCTGGTCTTCGAAACGGACGCAACAAATAACAACGCCACCAATACCGTTCCCCTCATGCCGGAAGCAACACTTCGTGTGGTCATCGCCTCGAACCGCACCGAAGCATCGCCCGGCGACTCCATAACCTATACCCTGACGGCCACCAACGAGGGCCCCTCCGATGCACGCGGTGTCCTCTTCGAGGATACGCCAGACGTCAACACGACCTTGACCGGAGGCAGTGTCACGGCAAGCCAGGGCACCATCAACGACGGTGGCCAAGTCGGCGATACCATGGTGGCAGTGAATATTGGCACCGTGGCCCTCAATGAAACGGTTACGCTCTCCTACACTGTTGTGGTCAATACCCCCTTCCCTGCCGAAGGACTCGAAATGGTGTGTACACGCGGGCGCTTCTTCGGCGAAGCTGGAAATCCTGACGTCAATTTTGTCGATGCACTGCCGGCGGCCGATGAGTGCACCGATATCATCACGATCATCGACTTCCAAGCCACCAACGTAGATGCACTGCTCGTTGACCTGAACGGCGATCGCATCGTCAATCCCGGCGACACGGTCCGCTACACCGTCCACCTGACCAACAACGGCAATGGCGGTGCCAACGGTGTCCTCTATAACCAACCTGCCATCGCCAACGGAAGCCTCCTGGTAGACTCCATTGTTGCCGTTCCCGCGGCCCAGAGTGTGACGGTCAATAGTGGCGCCATCACAATCGACCTGGGCGCGGTTCAGGGCGATAACGGAACCGGCAACGGCAGTAACGAAGTTACCATCAACTTCAACGTGGTCGTCGTCAACCCCTTGCCCCCAGGCCAGGACTTCCTCAAATGCCAGGGAAGCTTCACCTATGATGAATTGCCCACCACATCGGCCCCCATCCTGACGGACGACCCTGCCGCAGTCGCCTTACAAGGCAACGACATCATCCCCGTCGACGTAGACGGCAACGTCATTCGTCCGGCACCTACGGTGACTCGAATACTCGCTTCCCCCGTCCTTGTCGTGCTGAAACGGGATGATATTGGACGCAACGAAGAGAAACGCCCCGGCGACACGATTGTGTATACGGTGACCATTGAAAACGAGGGCAATCGTGGCGCGGCCGATCTGATGTATCGTGTACCCTTCCGAGATGGAGAAATCTCGAGACTTGAACTGGAGAGGGTCGACGGCACCAACCCATTGAGTGATGTCGCCACCTCGCTCCTCACCAATTTCAAAGCCCTCGATGCCGATGACAGCGGCGGTCTCTCATCCGCCGAACTGGATGGATCCTTTTTCGCACTGACCACCGAACAATTCAATGAATTCGACACCTCCGATTCGAGACTTGCCTTGGTGGAAGACTCCATCCTCATCAACGGAACCCCCGCCACCAACATGGGCTCGTCCACGGAATTGCTGTTGGACTTGGGAGCACTTGATGGCCGAAACCCACAGTTTACCGATGGTCCGACCATTACCATCAATTTCACGGTCCTGCTGAACAACATTCTCCCCCAGGGTGTAAATATGATTCGTTGTCAGGGCGTCGTTGAAAGCGATGCCCTCGGTCCCGTGTTGTCAGATGATCCCGAGACCATAAACACCGCTTCCGATGCAACACTGACGCTGGTTCGCGCAATTCCCGAAATTAATATCGTTCCCGAAATTCTGACGATTGATTTCGGCGATCAGGATATCGATGACGGCCAGACCCTCACCCGTATGGTTCAAATCAGCAATGGCGCGACCGCGACAGCCAATCTGACCTTAGGCTTCGTGGGCCTGGAAGGTGCCGACCTCAGCGAATTCGTGCTGGTAGACGACACGAAAGAAACTGTTTTGAAACCAGGCGATGTCCGCTTCATTGAGCTCGCCTTCGATCCAGATTCCATCGGCAACAAAATCGGTAGCCTGCGCATCGAATCCGACGATCCCGATGACTCCGCCATCGATGTAAACCTGTCGGGAAGAGCCCTCGACAGCGACATACGGGTAACCCCCTCCACGCTGGACTTCGGAAAACGCAACCTTCTCGCGGGCCCAAGCAATCCGCAATCAATCAGTATCATCAACGACGGATTGGGCAGTTCCACCATCGACAGTGTGACGCTGGCCTGTGGCCCCGATATCTTTCCCGTCATGACGCCTGAAAGATTTGCTGAACTGGACCTGAACGGGGACGGCGTATTGACCCGCGGTATCGGCAAAAATGAGCTGGAAAGCGCTGTGGACCTTTTCGATACCGCCGAAGTGTTGATTGATAACTTCACGTCACTCGATAGCGATACGTCCAGTTCTCTCTCCGCTGCCGAAGTAGAAATACAGTTTCCGTTCCTTACAGACACACGTTTCGACGTTTTCGACCTCGATTCGAGTTCCGGCCTGAGTCAGGTTGAGCTTGCTCAAGCCCTTCGCATTGCGATCTTCTCAGTAAGTCTGCTCGTCAGCTTTGATGATTTTGATAGCAGCGCGCCCGTTGGACTCGACTTCAATGAGGCCCAGAGCATCTTACCTGATTTGACCAACGACGAATTCTCCCTACTCGACACCGATAAAAGTGGCGTCATAAGCACAGGCGAATTGGATGAAAAAATCCGCCTTCGTGCTATTGCGGCCCAGCTGCTGACCGACTTCTTTGGGCTGGACCTCGATCAGGACGACGCCCTCTCCCGCGTGGAAATTGATACCTTTACCCCCCTGCTGACCCCGGGTAGATTCGATGTCATGGACGCCGACAAGGATGACGAAGTTACCGAGCTTGAGCTCAATTCAGTGACGTCGATCCTCGCCACCGACATCCTCGAAACCTTCGCCAGCCTCGACGCGGATAAAAGCGGCGGACTGACCCTCGAAGAGTTGAGCACCGCATGTGACTTCGAAATCTTCTCCGATTCCGGTGAACAATCATTGGAGACGGCTCAATCCCGATTGGTCCGTATCGTGTTTAACCCCTCCACCTCCGGAATGAAGCTGGGCACCCTGAGAATCGAAGCCAATCAGTCGGGGCAGGGTACGCCAATCGTATCCAAAGTCACCTTGTATGGTACAGGCAATCGCACGCCCCGCATCACCGGACAAAATCCTGTGGCGACGAAAGAAGACAAACCTGTCACCATCATTTTAGATAACCTCATCGTAGATGCTCCCCTCCTTGAGTTCCCCAAAGAGGTGACGCTGGCATTCCAGCAGCGCCCAGAAGGGGCCAACTATACCCGTGATGGGAACACCATTATTCCCAACCTGAATTTCAATGGTGTGCTCTTCGTACCCGTAACGGTGCGCGATGGCAACATCGACAGCAACGTGTGGAATCTCCGCATCGATGTAGCTCGTGTCAACGATGCACCTACCAGCATTGCGCTGAGCAACAACACGATTCTGGAAAACCAGTTGCTCAACACGATCATCGGAAAACTGAGTACCACCGATCCGGACTTGGGTGATCTTCATATCTACAGCCTGGTGCCCGACGACCCGTCAACCGATGATGATGACTTTATAGATAACGAGTTCTTCTCTATCGTCGCCAATCAGCTCGTAAGTGCCGTCGTCTTCGACTTTGAAACACGCGATGCCTATACCGTCATGGTGCGCAGCCGCGATCCAGAGGGCGCAACCATCGAACGGGCCTTCAAAATCGTGGTGCTGGATCAAGCCAACGACGAAGACAACAGCGTGGCTTCCGAAGTGCTCTTGACCAACTTTGGTGAAGTCGACGTAGACAATGATGGCGTACTGACCTTCGAGGAGATCCAGGTACTGCTACCCGGATTCACCCAGGAACGCTTTGACTTGCTGAATATCGAAAATGAGATTTCACCAGCGGAGCTTCAGACGGGCATCGACAATACGGAAAATGCCCAGCGACTCTTCGACAATTTCGAATTGGCAGATGGCGATAAGAATGGTGAATTGAGCTTCTCAGAAGCACGGACCGTATATACCCAATTGACCCAGGGCGCCTTCAACTATATGGATGAGAATGGCAACACACGCCTTAGCCCGTCGGAACTGCAGGCAGCAATCCTGCTGAATGCCGACTTGAGCGACATCCTGGCCGCCTTCAACACGCTGGATACCGATAACAGCGGTCAACTCACCTTCGACGAGATTCCCCGAAGCCTAGCCACCTTGAACCAGGCCCGTTTCGACGCACTGGAAACCAATCCAGGCGTTTCACAACGGGAGCTCGCAACGCAGGTGGACTGCCGCCTGACGGAAGGAACCGTCATTCTCATACAACCCACTGGCGATCTGCTCGCACCACCCGCCGCCACACTTATTGACGTCTCCTTCAATGCGGAGGTGGGAATTAATGTCGGCGTGGCCTGTAATGCCGAGAATGTTACCTTCACCTATGATATCGGATCCGAAAGCATCCTCATTACGGATCTAGCGGAATACTTCCTCCAAAACTTCCTCGCCCTGGATGCCAACTTCAATAATGGATTGGACTTCGATGAAGTGGCCTTCAGCCGCATTGGAATCACCGAGGAACGGTTTGCTCAGATTGATTTCGATGGAGATTCCTTCCTGATCAATGAGGAATTGGAAGCCGCCGTGATTCTCTCTGATTTCGCGACCATCCTCCTCGACGAGTTTGCGACCTTAAACGTCGATAACAGCACCGGGCTCTCTTTTACCGAGACCCAGGCCGCCGGTATCGATTTGGATACCTTGCGCTACGGCATTATCGACCTGAACAACAACAGCGTGCTCACCCGCGCAGAGTTGGAAGCAGAGATTGACCTCCCCGCCTATCTCCAGACGAACTTCACCACGTTGGATACAAATGTCGATGGCGGTATCAGTCAGACCGAGAGTATCACCCTGCTGCCTGGCCTGTCCCAGACCCGCTTTGACAACCTGGACGGCGACCTGGATGGCTTCCTCACACTGGAAGAGCTGCAAACGGCCGACGACTTTGGCAAGCGTTCGCCCGTCTTCGCAACGCCCCTGCCCGTGGAGGGCGTTCAGAAACAGTTGCGCGGCCTCGAGCCAGCGACCTTCACCTTACCGGTAGACAATGCCTATCGCGTTCGTGCTACCGCGACCCTCGATGGTACCAATCAGGTACTCCAGTCCGACGAGTACACCTTTGAGATTCGCAACGGCGTCGACGATGACCGCAATGGCTATCTTGATGCCCCATTCAACGACCTCAGCAATGATGGGGCCCGCTGGCAGGATGCGGTTGATAGTGTAAATTGTAAACGCGCCGTAGTCATGCACTACTGGCGTGGCACCAACATACCGGACCGGGACATCGAAGTCTCCCTGAAGAATCCTGCAAAGACGTCTCAGCAGGCCAAACTCGTCGTTCCCCATGGCCTCTTGAATGAGGGTGAGGAAGGCATACTTATCGTCGCCATGGCCTGCGACGCGGAGAGCCTCCTCAACCGAGTGCAGGCGGAAGGACTGGATCCCCTCCCCGCCGATGCGGTCGCAGGTACACCGTGGATTGACATCAGCGTCGTCGTCCGCACTATCGGAGAAACGGAATTCACTCCCCTGAGTAATGCAAGACTCGGGCTGCGACCCATCAAGCTGAGCCTGAATCAATTGCAGTTCTCCCCCGAAGATAACGCCAATTTCTACCGAAACGGCGCACTGGTTGTTGATGTACCCGGCACGGGATTCACCGTCGTTCCCGGTGTAGAGACCTGGGATGGCAGTGTGAGCAAGTCGCCGGTCAGTTCCGGCACGACCCTCACCGCAACCCTCAGCAGCATCGGTATCGTGGTCGCACTGGAATCGCTCAAACCACCCATTCTGGTTACGACGCCCGACAGCGGTGACATGATAAACATGGGTGAAGTAAACGTCTCCGACTCCGTCGAGCGTACCGTCGTCATTACGAATGATGGTGGCGAGCAGCTTGTTGGCACCGTGGAACTCCGTGATGCCACCGGCGTATTCGCCATTATCGGTGAAGCAAGCTATAACCTCGCCCATGGCGAAACCCACACGTTTATCGTCCGCTTTTCGCCAAACGCCGGTGAGAGCTTCGCCGCTTCGATCACTTACTCGGGCGACGCAAAGGGACTGGTCACCACCCCCGTCATCGGCTTGGGCATCGCGCCCAAAGGTTTCGGCTGCGGCCCCTCCCCGGTCGGTGCGCCCTTTCCCTTGGGCAATACCCTGGTCGTCCTGGCGGTACTGGGGTGGTTGATGCGCGACCAACGGCGACGACGGAGCACGCCAGCAGGACCAACAAACTAGCAACATGAAAAACACGCAACTCCCCCCAATGGTCTTGGCCTTGGGGGGAGTTTTTTTGTGTGAAAACAAGATTTACGACCACTGAAAGCTCAAATAGACAAGAAGAACTCCCGGCTACTTGCAATCCTTCGGTTGCTCATATTGCTCCAGTGTGATACAGTCACCATAGATGATCTGTCAATAAATTAACCGTTGCACGTCCTGTAGTTCATATACAGGATTGTAGGTCACGGGTCAGATTAACGACTACGTAATCAGTCTTCAGGAGAACGACGGGCAATTCGGTTTCGTGTGCCAGACGATTCATTACCGATGCATCCCAGCGGTTTATTCCGCAGCGGATACGTCCATGCAATGAAAGCCCGGTAACGCTACCGACCGTTGAGGGAAAGGCCTTTATGGATCTGCGTGTAATCCAGAAAAAGCCCGCGCGATTTTGTGTGGGACTCATGTCTGGCAGTTCGTGTGACGGCGTAGACGCCGCACTGGTTCGCATCAAGGGAACCGGCAAAAGCCTCGTGATGAAGCTCATCGCCCACGAGACGTTCCCCTACACGACGGGCTTGCGCCACCGGCTCCTGGACGAGCACATGACGCTGAAAGATGCATGTGCCCTCGATTTTGAGTTGGGGGAGCGCTTCTCAGAAGCGGCCCAGGCCATGATGGACCGGGCCCAGAAAGACGAAACACCCGTTGATTTCGTCGCGTCCCACGGCCACACCCTTGCCCACCTCCCCCCCAGAGCAAACGAGCGCATCGGCACCCTCCAGATTGGACAGTCCGCCGTTGTCGCAGAACACTGCGGCGTGCCCGTGGTCTCCGATTTTCGGCCCCGCGACATGGCCGCAGGCGGTCAGGGCGCTCCCCTGGTACCTTATGCCGATTGGCTTCTCTTTCACAGCCTGAAGCGCCCCATTACCTGTCTGAACATCGGGGGAATTGCCAATTTCACCGTTGTCACGCCTGATTTTAGAAATATTCAGGCCTTCGATACGGGTCCCGGCAACATGGCCATCGACGGGGCCATGCGCCTCCTCACCAAAGGCAACCAGGAAATGGACACCGATGGAAAGGCCGCAAAAACGGGCATGATCATCGACGAATTTCTCAACTACCTCCTGGATCATCCGTTCCTGTCCAAACTTCCCCCCAAAAGCACCGGTCGCGAACAATTCGGGATGCAGGTCTATCTCCGTGATGCCCTGGCCGCCCGCTCTGAACATTCCTTGGAAGATCTCGTGGCCACGGTAACAGAAGCCGTCGCCCGAAGCATCATCGAAGCCTATGACCGCTTTATTAAACCAGAGAATCCGGCCGAGCATATCATCGTAGGCGGTGGCGGTGCCCACAATAAAGTACTCATGGAACGCTTGAAAGAGGGTTTCGCCGGTGCACAGGTATTTACAAGCGACCAATATGGCATCCCCACCGATGCGCGGGAAGCCATCGCCTTTGCGATTCTAGGCAATGAATGTATTATGGGCACCCCCGCGAACGTACCCCATGCCACCGGCGCGGAACGTCGGGTCATCCTGGGAAAAATCACACCGGCCTGATCGGCGTTATATAAAGAACCGGCTTACAACGCGCTGAAAGTGAATGGCGTCGATTGCGGAGCTTGTCGCACAGCGCAGCCTCCCCATTTTTGGACGTACCAATTCTGGTCCCGGAATTAACGGAAAGCCTGACGGCCACGCCACCGCGCAATCCCATTCCCGCACGCTCGATACCCTGACCTACCTTGCTCAGGTGTCCAGTGGGTAAAGGGGCTTCGGCCGCTTCGTGTAGACAAAAGCATCTGGCCCGGCACGGGTGACCCCCGGTGTATCCACGCAAATGGTCTTCACGGCAACGGGATCATAGGCCGCCCGCGGTGCCGTGACGCCTTTTACAATAATCACCTCCATGGCGGAGGGATGAATTCCCAGACTCAGCAATTGCTCCAGACTGGTAGGCATGACACGTAGACTGTTCACCACCACCTTGTGCCCATCCGTCGTGTGTAATACGGCCGTACGCCCCTGATTATAGGTCCGTGTGCCGCCATGTCGCGCCTCAGTCTCTTCGAAGCTACCGTCCGTAACTTTCTGAATCACGCACTCGATGGCTACCGGGTCGCCATGGGCCTTGTCCGTCTTACCCCCCACCTCGAGTTTCACCCGGCTCCCCATACCCGAGTCATAACATGCAGCCGCCACAGCGGGGTCATAGAGAATGACACAGAGCCGATTGGCCCCGGCCTCCCGCAGCGCCGCAAACAAAATCGTGCTATCCCCCGGACCGCCACCGCCAATATTGTCGCCACAGTCCATCAGGCAAACGGTCCCTTCGGTGGCCAATGCCTCTGCCACCGCTTCGTCTACCGAGGGCAGCCCGGCATTCAGTGCTTCTCTCCGGGCATAGACGAATGCCCCAAATTCCTCCGCCAGAGACTGGGCGCGGGCAAGATCCTTATCCACCGTCACCAGCACCGACACCCCCATGTAGGGCGAGTCCGCATAGATGTAACCCGGCAAGAGGGATACACTCACCACCTCTGGAAGCCCGTCAATTCGTTCCAACTCTTCATAGATCTCCGCCATGGGACCGTCCCCCGTGTATTGCTGCACAATATGAATCAGCAGGGGCAATTTCACGTGGGCCTGACAGGGTGTCGTCCCGCCGGAAAGTATATCGGTCATAATTCGGGCGCAATCATTCCCCCGCGCCCGCTGGTCAACATGGGGATAGCTACGATAGGCGACGGTCACATCAGGGATAGCCGCAATCCGGGGCGAAATGTTTCCATGCATATCGAGGGACAGCACAATAGGAACGTCCGGCCCCAAGAGAGCCCAAACCCGCTCCAGGGTCTCGCCATCGGCATCATCGCACGACTCGGTCACCATGGCACCGTGAAGGGCAAGGAGCAATCCATCAAGGGGGCCTGCCGCCGTCAAAGCAGCCAGTAACTCCTCCACAATCGAAGCATAGGCTTCGTCGGAAACCGTACCACCCGGTGTCGCCCAGGCGGCCAGGGTAGGCACCCCCGTCAACCCATAACGCACACAACCTTCAATGAAGCCACCCAATTCGTGGTGGGCATCCTCCCAGACAGGAATCAGCGTCTCTCCGTGATGATAAAAGGCCTCTTCGAAATGTTTTCGCGTCGTTTTGGTGGTGGCGAAAGTGTTGGACTCGTGCATGAATCCCGCAATACCAATACGTTTACTCATTCAGCGCTCCGGGCGATTTCAGCCATGGCACCATCGACGGCGTCTAAGGTCTCGTCGATGTCGCGGTCACTGTGGACCGTAGAAACAAACCAGATGCCGAAGGAAGTCACCTGGACTCCCCGGGCTTGCAGGGCCAGACCGAATCGCTGGCCCAATGCCGTATCTGCCTGCTGTGCGGATCGCATATCCACCACAGGATTCGCCGTGGCGGGCACAAAAGACGTACTGAACACCGAAGAAACGCCCCGCAGTTCGAGGGGCAACCCATGACGTTCCGCCAACACCAGCAGCTCATCCGAAAGGCGGCGCCCCGCATTGTGGGCCAACGTCAAGGCGGCCCCATCGTCGGCATACATATGTTCCAACGCGGCCCGCGTTCCGGCCATGATAAGGGCACTCGCATTATAGGTGCCCGAGTGGACCGTGCCCGTCGTGAAGTGTTCCATGAGGTCGGCCCGCCCCGCCAGAGCCGCGACCGGCAGCCCCGCGCCAAGGGCCTTCGCAAAGGTGGCCAGATCGGGGGTAACACCGAAGTATTCCTGGGCACCACCCGGTGCCACACGAAAGCCGGTGATAACTTCATCAAATATCAGCACCACCCCATGGGCCGTGCAAAGGGCGCGAAGTTTTTCCAGAAACGCCTGCTCCCCCGGAATAAGTCCCGAGGCCGAAGCAAAAGGATCACATATCACGGCCGCGAGCGTATCCCCACATTCAGCGAAGGTAGCTTCAAGCAGTTCCACATCATTCCAGGGCCGCACCACCAGGCTTGCCGCATAATCAGCGCATTGTCCCTTCGATGAGGGCCGCATATGTGGAGCGTGACGGGGACCCAGGTCCGTTTCGGCGGTTGGTGGGTTCCAGGCGATGGTATCCAGCCAACCGTGATAGTGCCCTTCAAAACGCAGGATTTTATCCCGCCCCGTCGCACTCCGCGCCAACCGCAAGGCCCCATGCACCGCTTCCGATCCGGTGGAACTGAATCGAACCATTTCGGCGCAGGGAATATGAGCCACCATCAACTCGGCGGCAACAATCTCATCCTCACACTGGCCGGCATAGAGAATGCCCCGTGATACCTGGCGCTGTACCGCCTCGACCACGCATGCCGGCGTGTGGCCCAGCAACATGGGCCCCTGACCGAGGTTGTAGTCGATAAATTCATTGCCATCCACATCCCAGAGGCGGGCATCTTTTCCATGGCTATAGTGTCGGGGCACCGGTTTGGTCAACGACCGTACACCACTATTGACGCCGCCCGGGATAACCCGGCAAGCGCGCTCGTGCCAAACGGTCGATTTACTGAAATCCATAGTACTTTTCCTATTACTTCAAAAACTTAAAACGGGGCGTACGCGACGTATTTAATTCACGAGGGGCTCGCTGTGCGTCCATTTATACGTTCACTTCATCACATTCAAACGCCGAATCTTATCTCGGGCGATCCAGGCCACACCAGCACCACCGATGCCCAGGAGGGCACCCACGCCGATAGACAACAGCCCCGCCTGTATCGAAGCCGTCAACACGACCGCAATGACCATCAGGGCACCAAGCAAGGCGCAGGTCAAACCGATTATCTGCATCGCATAGTAGCCGTCGCGCATATCGGGAGCGGCCTGCGTTGACGTAGACACCCCACTCAACCCACCCAGAAACTCGTCCACCAGCGCCTGTTTCGCCGGCGAATCGGGCCACACGAGGCTCCCAATCACAAGACCAAGGGCCGTAGGAATCAGGGAAATCCACGTCAGGTACGGCACCGTTCCCAGGTAGCCCAGGCCCTCGCTATAACTGGCCACATAGGCCCCGATACCGAGTAGGGCTCCCGACAGGAACCCGGCCACCGCCCCCCGACCCGATGCCCGCCGACTCAGCAGCCCGGCCGCCATGGGCAAGGCCACGGGCGGCAACAGCACCGAGAAAAGGCGGGCCATGATTTTCACCAGGTCTTCCAAATCATCGGTGTACACCAGCACCAGCGCCAGCCCCATGGCGAGGACGCCCACCACCAGCGTGGAAATACGCGCAATCCGAAGCAGGATATAATCCGGCGCATCCGGCCAGAACAGGCGTTTGATAATATCGTTGGTGATTACCGAAGCCAGCGCGTTGTAGTCGCTCGAAAGCATGGACATGGTGGCCGAAAACATGGCAGCAATAACCACCCCCATGAGGCCCACCGGCAGGAGCATGCGGCACACCAGGGGATAGATTTCATTCGCATCAGCCACCCCCGGCAGAAACTGCGTCGCCGCAATCGCCGGCCAGAAAAGTAAGGGCGGACCCAACACGGTCAACACGGCCACCGTATAGCCCACCCGCCGGGCATCTCGATCACTTCGCGCCGCATAATACCGCTGCACATAGGGCCACTTCGTGGCGTAGGTCAACGCCAGAATCACGGAGAAGGACAAAAGCCAGGGCCAGGAATAGGTGTCGTTGGTGATGTTGCCATAACCTTCGGGCAGTCCCTGCAGCACCGTCATCACACCACCCGCTTTGGACGTTGCCAGGGGAGCCAGCACGAGCACCGCCACCGCCATGACGATAAACTGAATAAAATCGGTAATCATGACCGCCCAGAGTCCGCCCAGCAAGGTGTAGGCCAGCATGATGGTACCACAGCCAACAATCGCCCACGCCTTCGCTTCCGTGCCTTCAAAACCCAGGCTGACCGTAATCATGGCACCGATAACAAAGAGCTTGAGGGCATCGTCGAGAACGATAAGGGGTACGCCGAACCAGCTGAAGCCCTGCCGAATCGTCGCGTTGTAGCGGGTTTCTAGATACTCCACCGGACTCGTGGTCGCGGCCCGACGCCAACGGCCGGCCAGGTACCAGGCACTCAACAGGCAGCCGGGAACGGAAAACCACCAGACCGATACGGCAACAAAGCCATATTGATAGGCCAGCGCGGAATAAGAAACGAAGGTAAAGGCGCTGAAGGTCGTCATATAAAGCGAGATACCGGCGAGCCACCACGGCACCTGCCCGCCCCCGCTGAAGAAGTCGGTGAGATTCTTCATCTTCCGGGCGTAAATAACGCCAATGCCCAACATTACCGCAAAAAAGCCTGCGAGAATTATGTAATCCGTAACGGTCAGTCCCTGTTCCATACTGCAAGAAATCTCTGGTGGTTAAGGTGGATGCCGATGGCAGTAAATCTGGAACTCCTACAATAAGGTATCGGCGCAGCCCATACAAGTTGCAGCAGGCTCCGGCAAGCGACGCCAGACACACCTTCTGCCAATAACATGGTTTATGGAAAATAACGGCGGCGATTAGTTCAAGATTTAAAGTACCAAGCGTGCCGCGCGATCCCGAGGTACGAGGGTTCGTGCGCGGGTTGGGAGATACGAATAGGTCTCTACTTCAAGACCAAGGCCAAGCACAATGCTCGATTCCCATTTATCTCTTGAATACTTTCTACAACGACACAGACCCCGATGACGTCCCACAGTCTCTTCGCACGAACTGGAGTACCAGATCGCGCGGCACGTCCATGGATTGTGGATTTATCTGCAAAGATTTGCGTGACGACATGATTCGCAAAAAAACATCAAATCATCCCCAATAATTTCCCCTGAATCAAGACAATGGGCATCCACCTCAGAGGTCGCCATCGTCCTCATCAGAGGTCGTAAGGACATACCGATCCACGCCGCCATCGTCCGATACGGTTTCTTCCCAGGCGTCCATCGCAGACTCGACGCCCTCAACCAGAACCCCATGCTGCTTCGCGAGTGCAACAAACTCACCATCGGTCCAGTCACCCCGCTGGATTAACGCATAAAGTGCATCGCAATAGGGGTCTGCCACCCGTTCCGCAACCATGGGTGACGTTTCCGGCGCCGTGACCTCTCGGCCATACCAGATGCCCCGCTTACCCAAGGCAGCACCCCTAAGGGGCTTGACCCCTTGCATGGCCACCCCCAGGCGATAGGCAAACGCCTTGGTTTCCCGCATCAGTTGGGCAAGCCTATCCCGATTAACCTGCTCTCCATCGGGAGACAACAGCGTAGAGAACAGCTCGTCGAGCCGGACAACCGAAATGCCCAGGGCCCGGTAAGCCCGCCGCAATGCCAGACCTTCGTCGTTCTGAATGGCGAAATTGGCCGCAGCAACGCCGACGAGAAACTTCCCGGCTTCGACACACTCCTCCTCCGTCAAAATTGCTTTCACCCGCCGGGTGAGACTGGTAAGTTTGGGTGGAAACTTAATCAGCCGACGCCGCAACACACCAAGGCGATGTTTGTCGTCGTCATTGAAATGATAAAGTGAATTTACGATCTCCGATACGTGCAGCACCTCCACATGGTCCACCGTACCGTCCACCTCGGCGATGGACGTGCCCAACGCCAACAGCAACACCCCCGCCAGAAAACAGGGCTCACTATCGGCGTGCCGTGCCGTAGCACGGGTCAGCACGACGCGCTCACGGGCCTTGAAAGGTCTTAGCAGATTCGCGGGACTGGGCAACAATTCGTACCCGGCCGCCAAAGCCTTTTCCGTAACGTCTATGCTCTCCAACAGGGATACAGACTTCTTTCCCCAGGGAAGTCCCAGACACGTCGCCACTGCGGATACCGGCACGACCACCCGTCCTTTGGGGCTTGCATAGGTGTCAATCAGGCCCTGCCAGTCGCTCCCCCCTTCCTGTTCCGCTTCACATTCGCGCCAGAGGGAAATGAGCGGCTCGAACTGGCCATAGGCCCCCATGACGTCGGCCGATGTCACCGACCAAAGGGACCCAAAGTGTTTCCAGCTCTGCAACGAAGGATTGATGGGACGATACTTCCAGGTCTGTTGTTCTGCGGCAATCTCCAGCAGCAGCCCTTCACCAAATTTTTCTTCGTAGGCGGCGGTGAAGCGCCGGGCAAAGGCGTCGCCCTCGGTAGCATAACTTCCCTTGTGGGAGCAGCGAATATCCTGCCGCGCAATTTCGAAGGCCAGGGCCGCCGGCAGCGGCTTCCCTCGCTCGTAGAGCCACGTGGTGGCCACGGCCAGGGCGTCCCCATGCAAGGGTGCCGTCTGCTGCATGAAAAGCCGCTGAAACCAGGCGGGTTTGAGACGTTCAATGCCTTTGGTCGCGAAAAGGAAGGCCGCCAACCGTGAAACGCTGCTGAAGAAGGAGGGTGCATCTTCGTAGTGCTTCACCAGGCTCATCAACACCCGCAAGACATCTTCCGGGTCCCCCTTATCGATGAGGGCATAACGCTCCAGACCATAAAAGTAGAGAAAGGCGTAGTTCATGTCGTCAAGCGGCAGCCTTCGCCCCGAAGCCAGCCAGGCGAGGTAATTTCCCCGCTGGGTTGGTGTCAGCGCCGAATAACTCGTCCAGTGCGCGACGGGCTGCCCCTCCTCCCAGGAAGGCTCACCAATGGGCAGGCCCAGGTCGATGCAGGACGTTTCCGTGTCCGCCGCCGGGCCCTCTGAGGTGTAGAGCATAGGCCGTGGTATGGATTGGCCCCCATGACTGAAGGTGGCACCAAGCCCATGCCAGAGGAGCGCCGCACCAGCAGCGGGTTCCTGCCCTTCCCCTTCCACAACGGCCCAGGGGATGGTCCAGCGCTCGTCAACGTCGTTCATGGCGGGGCCCACATCGGGTATGCCGACCGTTTCGGCGGCGTCTTCCGTGGCCTTGTCGTCTGGATTGGTCATGGTCCTGTCAATTCAGGTTGTCCCATCACGGCAAGTGAAAAGACCACCCCATCGTTTATGGAGCGTCATCGACGCCCATGGTGATGACAATTTTTCCCTGGGCATGTTTCTCTTCCATATGTCGAATGGCATCGGCGACGTCGGCGAGGGGGTAGGTCTTGTCGATTACAGCTACGATCTCGCCACGGTCGATATGTCCAGCCACCAATGCCAAATCTTCTCCATTGGGGTTGACCAGCATGTTACCCATTTTTTTCGAGCCCGTCATGTTGATAAAAGGCGCGATAAGCATGGCCTGAAAGAACTGGGACGTGTCTCCGCCGCTCATCATATACCGGCCCGTGGGACTCAGGGCGCGCTTGTAGTCGAAAATGGACCGGTCGCCGTTGGCCGCGTGGAGCAGATCATACTGTTGACCGTTTCGCGTGAAATCTTCCTTGGTGTAGTCGATGACATGGTCCGCACCCAGAGCCGCAACCCGCTCGACATTTCGGGTACTGCACACCCCCGTCACTTCGGCGCCAAAAAGCTTGGCAATCTGAACGGCGAAAGAGCCCACGCCACCGGACGCGCCGTTTATGAGCACCTTATCCCCCGCTGCGATCTTACCGTGGTCGCGCAGCGCCTGGAGGGCGGTTACCGCCGCCGCAGGCACAGTTGCGGCCTCTTCGAAGGAAAGCTTTTCCGGTTTCATCGCCAGGACCTTTTCGGGTGCCACGGCATACTCGGCAAAGGCACCAAACCCTACGTTAGAAATGTCACCAAACACCGCATCCCCCGGCTTGAAACGGGTTATCTTGTCCCCCACCGCTTCCACACGCCCGGCGATGTCCGAACCGAGGATATTCACCTTCGGTTTGAAGAGCCCAAACATGAGACGCACCAGCCAGGGGTCGGCGCGGAGCAGATGCCAGTCGCCCGCGTTGACAGAAGAAGCATGGACTTTTACCAGGACCTCGTTGGCCTTCGGCAAGGGCTTTTCCACGTCCTCATATCGGAGTACATCGGGGGACCCGTATTCTGTGTTTACAATCGCTTTCATGGAACTCTTTCATTGCTAGTGTGGGTGAAGATTGGAGTTTTAAAAAAGCTGAAGTACGTAACGCAGCTTTCCGCCGCAACCAAACGTCATTCCCGCGCAGGGGGCTGTTGATTTAAGGTGCAGAGTACGAGTAAAGCCTACCAACCTGTATTTAGAGCCCACAATGTCATTCCCGCGCAGGGGGCTGTTGATTTAATGTGCGGAGTACGAGTAAAGCCTACCAACCTGCATTCAGAGCCAACAACGTCATTCCCGCGCACGCGGGAATCCAGTAGGTATGCTCGGTTTCTGTGTTCGCGTTACTGGATCTCCGCCTTCGCGGAGATGACGGCAACGTGCTTTCATTCCATGCGGTAGGCGGCGTTGAATAAACCAACAGCCCCGCAGGCGGAAATCCAGAGGGTATCATCGGTGTCTATGTCCGGGTTACTGGTTCCCCCCGTTTCCACCACGGCGGATCTACGACGCGAGGATGACGGCCTTCTGTTTTTCTCAACGTCTTTACAGAGTCCATCGTAAAATCCCCAGTTCGTTCACCGTCAACCGTCAATCGTCAACCGTCAACTGCTTTCCCGTCCTGCAACTCATCCAGCAAGACCTGATAGCGCTCGAGATTCTGGTCCATGAGGGCCTTGAGGCGCTTCATCTCTTCCGTCTGCTCGCGGGTCTCTTTAAAGATAGGTGCGAGCCATCCCTGCATCAGCTTGAACTGCTCGCTCATCACGCCAATCAGCGCGCGGGGCACCTTGGAAACCACCTCCACCGACGTGGTGTGGGGCGTGTCGTCACGGCTACCCATAGACGCAACGCCCGATCGCATGGCATCGCAAATGTGCTCTAGTCCATCGTTGATACTGCCCAACTGGAGCAATACCTGGGCCACGCCCTGGTCATCACCGAGGCCTTTCATCTTGAGATTCTTCGTAAAGGTCTTCTTGATACTGGCCCAACGTTCGGCCTCGGTCTCATCGAGACTGCCCGTAAGCTCCTTGAACTTCAGCATGTTGGACTCAGCACCGCTGGTCAGCGTCTGTGAGTCCCCCTCATAGTTACCGTGAATCAACGTCGTCAGCTCACCATCATTCATAATATCCACCACCCGCTCCGCGATACGGTTCATATTACGATAGGAGCCCTGCAGCTTGAAGGAAGGTTCGGTCCGGTAGTCGTCTTGAATGCCCGCCGAACGGATATATTCCTTGTTTACTTCCAACACCACGTCACGCACGACCAGTAGTTTCTTCATGACGTTGACCATGCTGTTGATCTCATCGAGAGAATAGTTCCCTTTGAGTTCGATGCCTTCACGGCTGTCCGTCTCGGCAGCACGAATAATGGCGTAGACATCGTCCTGACTCTTGGAAGCGAGTTGGTTCAGAACAGAGTTCGATGTCAGGCAGTTTTCGAGATAACTCATCTCAAAGTCGTCCGCGCTGTCGCCGATAATTTCACCCAGGTTGTAGGTGTCGGCACGGTTGGCCAGCATGTCGGGAATCTGAAACTTCTCGCCACTTTCCGTGTAGGGGTTGCCCGCCATTACGACGGCAACTTTCTTGCCCCGCAAATCATAGGTACGGGTACGCCCCTTATGGATGCCCTCAATCTTCCGCTGGGCATCGCACAACGATATGAATTTCTGCAAAAATTCCGGATTACAATGCTGAATATCGTCCACATAGAGCATCACGTTGTCGCCCATCTCCAGGGCGAGATTCAGCTTGGCCAACTCTTCACGGGCGGCCGCATTGGTCGCTTCCGAGGGATCCAGCGAGGTCACCTGATGGCCCAGGGCGGGACCATTGATCTTCATGAATATCAACCCGAGGCGATTGGCGATGTACTCCATCAAGGTGGTCTTACCATAGCCCGGAGGCGATATGAGCAAGAGCATACCCATACGGTCCGTTCGCTTCTGATCCCCCGCCGCACCAATCTGCTTGGCCAGATTATCGCCAATGAGAGGCAGATACACGTTATCAATGAGCTTATTCCGCACAAAGCTCGTGAGGACACGGGGCTTAAATTCATCCAGGCGTAAGGCCTCGGTCTCTTCTTCTACGATGGCCTTTTTACGGCTCACATAGGTTTCATAACGCGGCACCGTCTCATTACGATAAGCCGTGAGTTTCGACATGAAGGTATTGAAGTTGAGCAGATAGCCCCCCCCCTCGACAAGGGAATGGCTCCCCACAAGCCCCGACAACCGGGCAATGGACGAGGCATGGAGGACCCGTGTTATGTCGTGGTCTCCCGTCAACAACAGGCCCGCCACTTCGTCGATGTAATCCCGCTCCACCGCGTCTTCACGACTGCGAACAAAGGCTCCGACCCAATCGCGACAAAGAAGAAAGGCACTGTTGGGATTCTCGCGAGTTTCCGCAAGGGACGTCGCGAATCGCTCCGCGAAATTGTGCTTCTGGAGATGCATATTGAATTGCTGAAAAATGGTGTCGGCATTTTCACTGATGACGCTGCCCCCGCCCTTCACAAGAATCTCAAAGAGATACCGGGCCGCCTCGTCAATCCACAAGGCGTCGAATACATCCGTCTCGGTCACGTAGGTACCAAGCAGCTGACGCAACTCCGCCGTGTAGTGCCGTTGGGCCTCCGCGTCGACGAAGAGTTCGCGAATGATGCCAAAGCCCTGCAGGGTGTTGGCGATACGTAGCTTCGCGATGTCATCGGCATACTGAAACCAGAACACCGTTGCCATGGCACGGGCCTTCGGGTGGAAGGCCAGCAGTCCAATAGAGGCTTCCATTTCGAGCAACGCCCGGAGGATATGCGCACCATCGGCATCGTGCACCCCTTTGACGTAGCCCTCGGAATAACGCGAGCCCATGAACTTCTGCACGTAGGCCTGCAAGTCTTCCTGGGACAAGGCACGAAGCTCGCTCAATTCCATCCCACCCGGCTCGCGAACCGATTGGAGCAGTATATAAGCCAGGTACTCGGCGCGGTAGACGTCTCCGCTTTCCGAGACCACTTCCTGTGCCCAGAGATCACGGGTTGAGAGAAAGGGCTCGTCTTTTATGGCGTCAAAGTAGTTGGTGCCCGCCAGGTGAAAGTACATATCGTCATCGCGAAATACGGTCGTGAGAGCAAGCTCAAAAGTATTCACGGTGAACTTGTGGGCACCGAAACGAATAATATTTTCGCCTTCTTCGAATAGTTCCTGACGATCCTTAAGCTGGCGGGCTGCGTCTTCACGGATGGTCTTCAGCCGACTTTGGACATCGTCCATCTTCACGCTGTCGCCCAGCTCACCCATTTCCTGGATGATACCACGGACCTTATCGATCATCAGGTCGGAGGCGAAATACCCATGAATTTCCTCGACCGTCTTAAACGTAGATACCCGACTCTTAATTCCATTCAGAATACGCTCCGCCGCCTGCATCAGGGCCGTCACACGTTTGTTCTGTTTCTCCTGAAGCTGAATCTTGACGGATTCAAAGGCGTTGTAGGCCTCCTCCCGCTTTTCCGTGAGTTGCATAACGAACTCATCGAATTCGGCGAAGCGCCCTTCCAATTCTTCAATCTGGACCATAACGCGGGTCAGATACTGCTCACATTTCGGAACCGTGTCGCACAGATCGATATAGTTGGCCACCGCCTGATTCAAAAGCTTAATCTGCGAGTTAAACTCGGCGATACCTTCCGATTTCCCCAATTCCCGGGTCTTGTTCTTCAATTGAGAGCGGGTCTTATTCAGGGTGGCAAAGATTTCGGAAATAGAATCAATAATGGTGGTGCGCTGGGTCGCGTCTTCAATCTTCAGATTACTGACCACGTCGATCAGCATCTCCAGGTCGGCCGATTGTTGATCCACCAATTCGGCCAATGCCCGTGCTTCCGCGACCTTGGCCAGACCATCAATTTGCGCCGCGTGTTCCTCCACCGCAGTCGCATAAGGCGTGAGCGACTCGGGACGCAGCAGAAACTCCACGCATCGTTGTCCCAGTTTTTCCGCCTCGTCCGCCAGGGTGGTCTGGAGGGTTTCGACCGCCGCAAGATCCATATATTTGAGATCCCGCAACGCAATGACCTTGCCGCGAATGGTGCGGACCGCCGTCAGGGACTCCACAAAATCATGGATGTTGCCAAAAGGCTTGCTGGCGATGGTCTTGACGATCGTGTCCGCCTCGGCAGCGGCCGTGTTCAGTTGCTCTGTGGAATTCCGCCGGGCATTGGAAACCTTATCAAACTCACTGATGGCCGACTGGGCCGCCTCTCGGATGACCTGAAGATCTTCCTTCAGGTTGAACGTCTCGTCGCTGCCAATCCAGTGGTACACGTCAAACATGACGCCAACTTTCTTGGCAATATCTCCGTAGAGATTCGCGTAACTGTCTTCTTTCGCAATGAGGTTGAGCACCTCATGGCAGTCCGCCATACCCCGAACGATTTCCTTGTTACCAATTTTGTAGAGCATCGAATCGGACTGGGCAGAAATCGGGAGATCGGCGCTGCGATAGGGCGTCTGCCAGATCTGGAGCGCATGATTCCGCTGCGGCTCGGGCGTCCCTTTGAAATAGACCAACTCACCATCTTTAAAGAGGGAATAGCCGTTGCACGGGATAGGCGTGTTCACCGTCTGGGTAATTACATTGTAGGAAAGGAGAACATAGTCGCCAAGATCACGACTATAGAAAACGAAGAGGTAATCCTCCCCGTTGGTCGAAGGAATGCGCTTCTCAAAGAGCATATCCTTGAAGCCACCACCAAAAGATTTCTGTTCACCCGTCTGCAACACATAGCCGTTGGCGTAAATCAGGCCATGCTCTTCGGGCAAAAAGACACAGGACTCCTGAATCGCATCGAGACGATAGACCTTCTGGTTTTTCTCGCAGTACACAAAATAGCGCCAGGCATTTTCCTGGTAGGGTTTAATCTTCAGGAGAATGAGGTTGCCCACGATGGCGTAGAAAAACTCGGCGTCATCCAGCGTCTGGTCGGCATTCTCCACGTCCTCGGCATAAATACCAAGGCCCGAAGCCGTGTTGTTCTCTATCTTGATGGTCAGGTCGCCGCCCACCGTCTCCACGAAGAGCCGGTCTTCGATGGATACGTGGGGATGCTTGCCATGGTACTGCATATCCCGGTGGGTGCGTTTCCACTCAAAATCATGCTGAGACGGAAAGCAGTAGTCGTGTTCACTACGATTGTCCAGATAGCTGAGGCTATTCTCACCGACCTGCCATTTGAAAACCTTAATGTCCCCTATCCCTTTCCCCACGCGGAACACCATAAACAGGTGTGGCCCGATAACGGAGAACTTGGCGAAGACCGTATTCTTGTAGTACTTGAAGAGTTCCTGAAAATCCCGTTCAAAATTCTCATCGTTAATCAGGTCGAGGGGTTCCCGCACCAGGGTGTGGGCCTCTTCCATGCGATAGACGGAAAAGACGTCCTCCAGGGCAATTTGCGACTTGAGCCCGATGTGTACGTTATACCCGAAGATAAAGCGTTCGCCAATGGGAACAATATCCCGGGCGATGCAGCTGTTGTCGGTGCTCAGGTGTTCCGTCGTAAGCAGCTTGGTCTCGATAGCGCCAAAGACATCTTTGCGCGCCCCATTGAGTTGCTCCAGGCGGCCCTGCAGGGCGCGCCCCGCCTTGGCGAGGCGGTTACGTATGATTTCATAAGTACCCGCCTCGAGGCCCGGGGCCGTGGCTTCGACACCATCCGGTGTCGTTGCTTCCGGTTCAGCCATGTGCGATCCTCCTTGTTGGATTCATCACGTCGTCTGCCAATAGTTCCCGCAAAGTGCGGTTCAGCAGACTTGGCTGAGGGTTTTATCCGCAAATCCCAATTGCTGGGCCAGGCCCGCAAGAATCTGAAACTCATTCGCATCGCCCGCATCGTCGGCCATATTCTTCATCTTGCTAAGCAGGGCCGCAATGGACAGATTTTTTACGTCTTCACTACCGATAGCAAACTGGCTCGTAAAATGCTCCATCCGCGCCCGGAAGTACTCGGGGTCACCGTTGAAGAACGTATTCTTCACGTCCGTCAGGGCCTTGCTGTTGTCGACCCAGCGGTCCATCGCCTTACCCGACGTAATGGCCTGGGTGATTTTATTGAAGAACTCCGTCTCCCCACCCACAATGTCGATCTTGGCCGTCTTGAGGGCCTGTCCGATAACCTCCGCCTGACGCGCTGCAATCTCACGCTGTGCGTCGATAGTGGCCAGGTCGATGGTCTTCTCTTTTTCCAGTTTGAGCTTGAATTCTTCGTGCTCCCGTCCGACCGCGTTGAAGAGCTTCATCGCCTCGGCCTTGTCCGTAATACCCTTGGCATCGGCCTCAAACTTAAGCTGCATGACATTCGCTTCGGCCGTACCCTGCTTCTCGACCGCCACCGCGTGGGCTTCCATGCCCTTCGCTTCGGCAACCGCTTTGCTCTCGATGACCGTAGCCTCGGCGAGCCCCGTTGCAGCCTGTTCGGCCGTCACACCTTCTGCCAGCATCTTCTTGCCGGCTGCCTCGCGCTGACTGGCATCCCGCTTGGCTTCGGCAGAAATAACCGCCTCTTCGGCACTGAATCGCGCCGCGTCCCGCCGGGCTTCGGCCGCCTTGATCTCTTTCACCAGGGATTCCTGGGCATCTTTCTCGGCGGCCGTAATCGCCACCTGCTTCGCACGGTCCGCCGTAGCAAATTCCTGGGTGTCCTTGATGCGTTCCTGCTCTTCCACCACCGCACGCTCTACGATGACGCGTTCGCGAATCACATCTTGAATCGCCTTCTTCTCCACCTCGATGGCTTTCTCTTTCTCAATCTCCGCCAGACTCACAACACGCTCGCGCTCGGTGGCCTCCAGCATGCGGTCTTTCTCTACGCGTTCCTTCTCCACCTGGTCCGTACGCTCTTTGTTGCGCATGGCCACGATGACCTGTCGGTCTTTGTTCTCGTTGGCAATGGCCACCTCTTCTTCGGTGGTAATGCGCGCACGCTCCGACTTGAGACGTTCTTCTTCTTTGATTTTCGCCGCTTCGGCCTGTTCGCGGGATTGGACCGATTCAATTTCCCGAATCTGCTTCGCTTCCGCTTCCGCCTGCTGCTTTTCTAGTTCCAGGATAGCTTCCCGCGCTTCCACGTCCTGTTTCTTGATGGTCTTCTCTTTGTCACGCGTAATGCTATTGGCCAGAATCTGCTGCTGGGCCGTCAGGTCGGTAATCTTCTTGATACCTTCCGAGTCCAGGATATTGTGGGGATCCAGCTGATTCATGGGCGTCTGTTCAAGATAATCGATGGCCGCATCGTCGAGGATGTAGCCATTCAAATCACGACCAATGATTTTTAGAATCTCTTCTTTGAATTCTTCCCGCGACGTGTAGAGGGCCACAAACTCAAACTTCTTACCCACACTCTTCAGCGCTTCTGAAAATTTCGCCTCAAAGAGCTCTTCCAGCTTCTCGCGCTCGGAGGCACGGGCCGCACCAATAGACTGAGCCACTTTCAACACGTCTTCTTCGTTGTTGTTTACCCGAACGAAGAAGGCCACCTTTATATCTGCCCGAACATTGTCCTGGCAGACTAGCCCCTGGGGACCATGGCGAAAAATCTCAATCCGCCGCACCGAGATATCCATGACCTCGGCCTGACGGACCAAGGGCAACAGAATCGCTTTGGAGAAGTGAACCGTCGGATTCTTACCACCGGTAATAATCAGCGCCGTGCCCTGCTCCACCTTGCGCCAACAACGAATCACCATAATCATGACCGCAAAAGCCACAACAATCAGCACGAACACTATGGTGCTCAGCAAACCATACAACATAAGACCATCCTCCTGTAGAGTACTAAAGTCACTATCATCTGGACGGGAAATACCCCTGCATTTCCGCCCTCCCGCAACATCAAATTATGTATGCTATACCTCTAAAGTGCCTGCCTTATTCGATGAACCAGAAAAGGGCGCAACGATGTAGACACCATCATCATCTTTCGCGATTACCACGGCCTCTTCCCCTTTTGTGAGGGCAACACCGTCTCGCGTTTTAACGTTGAGTAGTAGCGGCGACCCCTGCAAGGGCACCTCCGCCTGACCGTGTTTTTCGGTGACTTCGAGAGAACTCACGACACACAGCTGACCGATAACATGGACAACATCACTACTTTCATCGAAGGCTTTCTTGAGCAAGGGCACGAAGGGCATGAGGACAAGCTTTGTCGCCACAAAGCCACCGACAACAATCGGTATCACCAGAAATCCGGCAATCAGAACACTCGTGTTGCTCAAATAGTGGTTTGAAAGAATGGAGATGGCCCACATCGCGGTGCTGAGCACCGAGGCGACCACGGTCACGGGCACCTCGGCCGCGTAGACAAATTTCATCAGGGCCCCGAGAATACTCCCCCCTCCCTCAGCGCCACCATCTACATCCAGGTCACCCCCGTCACCGTCCAAATCACCATCAAAATCAAAATCGAGCAAATCAGAACCGAAGACCCCCACCAGATATAAGATCCAGTAGAACAGGGATATACCAAAAAGGATGGTATAAGGCAGGTTTACTGGTCGTATGGACTCATGAAACAGCTCAATCATAATCAGCCCTCTGCAGCACACGTCGCGCGTCTGGATATAGTTGCCAGATACGAACGTTTGCCATCACGTTTCGCGGAGATACCCTCGCACTTCCCAATCGAGTGAAATCCCGACGCCCAAGAAAGTACCATCTTTACATGAACCCCTACAGGCGTTCAATGAACAAGCCGGGTCAAACTCCACCGTCCTACTTCGTGTTCGGTGTGCTCTATATACTCCTGAGAAGGCGGGTTTATTCGTTTTTCGATGGTTACGTTGCTGTCAGGTGCCTTGGGGCCATATCAGGTCTTGTTATAATCCGATTGGCAAGGCGGGTCCACTGGGCACCTACACAAAGCACCAACAGGGGGTTGGGCATACCCACCACGGCGCGTCTTCGACCTGCCCGACACAAAGCCCACCAAGAGCCCCAACAAGCACGGCGTGCCATACTACACAAACCCAAAATAACCCAAAATTTGATCTGATGACGCTCGCGTGCTCAGGCCAGCGTCACGCGTGCCCCGGCGCCCACCATGCCCTATGTGTCGGGCAGGTATGCCCAACCCCCTGTTGGAACACTTTTTAAATCACCGGTAGATCTCGGGAAGAAAATCTGGTGCTTCAAAGTAATAAAATTCGCCGGAATTAATATTCGCTTCCGCAGGATTGTTCTTGATGTATGAAAAACATCTTACCAGGTTATTCATACTACGCATGAGCCGATCCCAGTTCTCCTGTTGCCACAGGGCACCCGAACGGCCCAGGTATTTGTTGATCTGGGCCGCCGAATATCCCTTCCAAGAGCCGAGAACATCCTCTACTTTATGAGTCCCACGCAATTGAAAAAGTGTATGGACATGATTCGGCATGACCACGAAGTTGCCAATGTCATAGCGCACATGGTCAAAATGGAGTATGGCCTCGGCAACCCGCTGCGAACATTCTACATCTCGTAAATGGCAAGAGCCATACCCTTGATCCAGCCATCGTTCGATCCGTTGTGGGAATAACCGTCGATAATCCAGGCGTGTGGCACTATCCCATGGATACGGGTGGTTCTCGAGCCAGACCGACTTTTCGTCCCGCCAGCGCCGAAGTTTATCCTGGGGCAGGGAGTCCGTAAGGCGCCAAGTGACAAAATAAAATGCACCGTCGAGTTGCCAATGTGGCAGGTGGCGCTCATGAATCTCAACCGGGGAATCGGAACGGAGAAATGGATCGTGATAGGCTGCATTCTGATCGTTGTCCGAGTTGGCCTCGTGTCGCATATCCAAGCCCTCCAAGTTGATTAAAATACTAGCGATTCCAGCCCGCTGCTACAAGCGTGCACCAACAGGGGCTTGGGCATACCTGCCCGAGACAAAGCCCACCAAAGACTCCCAATGCAACAAGCGCCATGGAATAGTCAACCCAAACCTTCTTCCCACTACCCGCAATCAATTCCCCCACCCCCGTCCCCAATTGCCACGCCACTTCCCTTTTTACTGCATATAGCGTTACTATGTCTCTCCAAAGACCACCACCATTTAAACTGCATTCTTCGCAACGAGGAAACCGAATCATGACCAAATTTCCCAGTCT
This sequence comes from uncultured bacterium, assembly GCA_963977445.1. Lineage (GTDB taxonomy): Bacteria > Hydrogenedentota > Hydrogenedentia > Hydrogenedentales > JAEUWI01 > JAEUWI01. The sequence goes on from CAXBPH010000031.1 coordinate 27,439, forward strand.
GCTGCTATTCTTTCTAGCGTGCTCCCTCACCACCCTGGCCGGGGCCACAGGCATTGAGCCCGCTCGGCTGCGCTGTGAATACCTGGAGAACCCCCTCGGCATCGACGTGACCACACCACGACTCAGCTGGATCGTCACCTCCGAGACCCGAAGCCAGCTACAGACGGCCTATCAGATTCGCGTGGCTTCTGAGCCTTCACTCCTCGGCGATGGCACGGCCGATTTGTGGGACAGTGGCAAGGTCGCCAGCGATGAATCGGTCAATGTCCCCTACGCCGGTGCCGCCCTCTCCGCAAGGACCGCCTGTTTCTGGCAGATCCGCCTGTGGGGAAAAGATGACGCACCGAGCAGCTGGAGCGTGCCCGCCCATTGGTCGATGGGATTGCTGGACAAAGCCGCCTGGTCGGCCGAATGGATCACCTTTCAGGATGAAACGCCCCTGGAAGCCTCCCAGCAGAAAATGGTCCTCCCCCCCGCCCGCTATTATCGGAAAGACTTCGCCGCCGCCAAAGAAGTAAAACGGGCCACCATCTATGCCACCGCCTTGGGCATCTATGAACTCAGCCTGAACGGTGCCCCCATCACCGACCAGGTCTTTACCCCCGGCTGGTCCGATTACCACAAACGGACTTACTACAACACGTTTGACGTAACAGCACACCTCAAGATGGGCGACAACGCCTGGGGTGCCGTCGTGGCGGACGGGTGGTATAGCGGCTACATCGGCTTTGGCCTCCTCGTCGGCTACGGTCCGAACAAATCAGGTCGGGCCTTCTACGGCAAGACCCCGGCCCTCCAGGCACAGCTCGAAATCGAATATACCGATGGCACAACGGAAACGATCATCACCGATGGCAGTTGGAAAACTGCCGTTGGCCCGGAACAGATCGCCGATATGCAGATGGGCGAAACCTATGATGCCCGGCTGGAAATGCCCGGCTGGAATGCCCCCGGCTTTGACGCCGCCACCTGGCAAAACGCCATCCTTGCCAAGGATACGCCAAGTATTAAGTCGCCCTACTGGGATCAGGGGGGAGACCGCGAGGTAGAACTGGGATTCCAGGAGCCGCCCGTATACCAGGCCTATCCCGGCGTACCCATTCGAGCAACAGAGCGCATCAAGCCCATCAGCGTCAACGAAATTGAACCCGGCGTCTATATCTTTGACATGGGACAGAATTTTTCCGGTGTGGTGGAACTGAAAGCGCAAGGTCCCGCAGGCACCCGGGTCCAACTCCGCCATGGGGAGATGCTCCACATCGACGGCAAGCTCATGACGGAAAATCTCCGCAAGGCCCTTGCCACCGATGTCTACATCATGAAAGGGGACCCCGCGGGCGAAACCTGGCAGCCTCGCTTTACTTTCCATGGCTTCCAGTTTGTCGAAATCACCGGCCTGGCCACGCCGCCCACGTTGGATACCCTCACGGGCGTAGTCATCCACTCCGACACGCCCCTCCGAAGTGCCTTTGCCTGCTCCGACGATATGGTAAACCAACTCTTCAGCAATATCGTCTGGACCCAGCGCTCTAACTTTCTGGAACTACCGACGGACTGTCCCCAACGGGACGAACGCCTCGGCTGGACCGGTGACGCCCAGATTTATGTGCGTGCGGCAACCTACAACGCCGACACGGCCGCCTTTTACACCAAGTGGCTCGATGACCTCGAAGAAGCCCAGGAAGCCAATGGCGCCTACCCGGAATACGCCCCCCACCCCATGAACCACGGCCGGGATGGAATCACCTACGGCACAGGTTGGATGGACGCGGGAATCATCTGCCCCTACACCGTCTACAAGGTCTACAGCGACACCCGGGTCATTGAGCGGCACTATGACTCCATGAAACGGTTTATGGAATTCCGTCACCAGATTGCCCCGGACTTCCAGGGCGTCTACGTGGGCAATGACTGGGGCGACTGGCTCTCCCTGAGTAAAACGCCCATCGAATATATCGACGCCTGCTATTTCTACTACACGTCGTCACTCATGGCCGAAATGGCAGAAGCCATCGGCAAGACCGACGACGCCGCCACGTACCGGGACTGGATGAAAAACATCCAGGGGCGCTTCTACAAAAACTACGTGAACGACGACGGCACACTGGCCATCCGCACCCAGACCGCCTACGCCGTGGCCCTGTTTGTCGGAATCCTTCCCGACGCCCAACGTCAGGCAGCGGGCGATAACCTCGCCGCGCTCATTGCGGTCGAAGACAACGCCATGAGCACGGGCTTCATCGGCACCCGCCCCCTGCTCCCCGCCCTGACCGCCACGGGGCACCATGACCTGGCAACCCGGCTCCTGCAAAACCGAAAGTACCCCTCCTGGGGCTTCGAAGTGGTCAACGGCGCAACCACGATCTGGGAACGATGGAACAGCTACACGAAGGAAGGTGGATTCGTCGCCGGCATGAACTCCTTCAGCCACTACTCCTTCGGCGCGGTCTGCGAATGGATGTTCCAGTCCCTCGCGGGAATCGATACCGACGGCCCAGGCTACAAGCACATCATCCTCCGCCCCGGCCCACCGGCGGCGGAGAGCAACCCCGACTTCGCGCCCATCAACTGGGTTACGGCGGAATACGACTCCATCCGCGGTCCCATCAAAACCGCATGGAAGAAGGAAGGCACCACCTTCTCCTACGAAGTGACCATCCCCGCAAACACCACGGCTACCCTCTACCTGCCCCAGGCCGAAAACGAGGTATTTATCTACCCCATCGAGCAGCAGGATGGCATTACCAACAACGGCCTCGTCGAAAACGGCCGCGCGGTGCTGGAATTGGCCTCAGGAAACTATCAGTTTTCCGTCACACCAAAATAACAATCTTAAACACGGCACAAGAACAACAACAGGAACCCCATCGGGTTCCTGTTTTTTTTGAGTTCATGGGCAATGAGAGGGACTGGTTTATTTAATCTCTCACGTGCCGGAGCTAAAAGGTTGACTCGATGGGCTCTTGCGAATCATGTCGTCACGCAACTTTTTGCAGATAAAAATTCAAACCATGGACGTGCCGCACGATCGATGGGTAAAGTTTGTTTTGGCGGAGTGAGTCTTTGTTGGCACCCATTAACTGCCCATGGACCTTATCTTTTACCCAACCTCTTCAAAACGATAGCCCACACCGCGAACGGTTACAATAATTCTGGGGTGGGCCGGGTCCGCCTCTATTTTCTTGCGAATGTGACCAATATGGACATCCACAACTTTGGGCACGCCGTAGTACGAGTGCTTCCACGCCATCTCAATGAGCTGATCCCGATTGAACACCCGGTTGGGACGGCGGGCCAGGGTCCAGAGCAATTCGAATTCGATGGCCGTGAGGTCGACTTCCACGCCATCTTTCCAGACCCGACGGGATTCGGGGTCAATGCGTAAACCGGAAATGCGACGTTCACTGTCGGATGGGGCCTTCCGCGCCTGACGACGCAGAATTACCTGAATACGGGCCAGAAACTCCTGGGGGTCAAAAGGCTTTGTCAGATAATCGTCGGCCCCCATGGTGAGGGCCATCACCTTTACGGCACCCACCGTCGTTGCGCTGAGCATAAAGACCGGGGTTTCAAAATCTTCACGAACCCGTCGCAGCACGTCAATACCATCCAGGGGGGCCTCGTCTTCCCCGGCGGGCAAGGAAATATCGAGGATAACCACGTCTGGCTCAAAGGAAACCAACTTCTTGAGGGCGTCCGGACCGTCCACCGCCGTCGCCAGGGTGTAGCCCTCCCCCATCAACTGTTTCTTCACCCGCTCGAGCAACGCCAGATCATCATCCACCACGAGAATACGTTCACCAGCCATGGCTCATGCCTCCCCCTGCTGCGAGGGGATGGGGGCAAGGGTAAAGGAGAACCGTGCTCCCGTACCAACGGCACTTTCTGCCCAGACCTCCCCGCCATGGCGATTCACAATTCGCTTTACCACCGCGAGCCCCACGCCGGAGCCTTCGAAATCTTCGGGCTGGTGGAATCGCTGAAATACACCAAAGAGCTTGTCTGCCCTGTCCATATCAAAGCCGACGCCATTGTCTTCCACCGTAAATCGTGCCACGCCGCTGCTGTCCTCCCGTCCAATACGTATTTCTCCATGCCCTCGGGGACGGGTAAATTTCGCTCCGTTCCCGATAAGGTTGGCGAAGACCTGTCGAATCAGGACGGGGTCTCCGAGGGCAACACCCAAATCTGAAAGCTCAATAGTAAGGTCACGCCCGTCCAGCTCCAACCGGGTCGTTTCCACCACCTCCCGGGCAACACCGGTCATATCGACTTCCTCACGTCGCAAATCGAGACTGGTCACCTTGGAGAATTCCAGAAGATCCTCCACCAGACAAGCCGTCTGGCGAGAGCCCTCCCGAATCTGCTCCGCAAGCTGCAGGGCCTCCGAAGAAAGCTCATGGCTGTGACGCTCAATGAGCAGATAGGCAATTTTGTCAATAAAACGAAGGGGTGCCCGCAAATCATGGGCCACGGAATAGGAGAAGCCCTCCAGTTCCTGATTTAAACGCTCCAGCGTCTCCGCTTTCTGCTCCGCCACGCTTGTCCGCTCGGAAACGTCCTCCATGCGAAGCGCCACACAGGGGATGGCGTTTACCCCCACGAAAGATGTCGCCGTAAGAAGCATGGTGCGCGGGCCATCGGTACCTTCGGCCATCGTAAGCCGGATGGAATCGTCGACGCCCCGCTGTGCCATCGCCAACACACATTCAAGCAACCCGTCAAGGGACGGGGCCTCTTGAAGAACGGATAAAATCGATTGATTCAGCAGCACGTCCCGGGATATCGCTACGAAGGCAAAAAATGCTGCATTCCCTTCGAAGACAACACCTTCCCTGTCCAAAACAACGATCGGATCCGGCAGGTTGTCCAAATAGGAGGTGGCCAGCGTGGGATCATGCCACCCAGCTGCATGGGTTGGCGTCTTCATGGGCAGCATTGCAGCATCGGCCCCACCCCGAGGCGACGAGAAGGCACCACAAGCTTTACCAAAACTTTACCCATACTTAACCCTTACTTAATGAATAGGCGGTACTGTTATCGTCAGTTATCTGCACAAAAGGAGAATTACGATGACTACTGGCGGAAACCGGCTCTCAGATGAGACGACCCGACTTAAACAAGACTTCAAAGAAGACTTTAAAGAAGAACTCGAAACGTTTGACGACGACGAGGATGGCGATCTGTCATCAAAAAAACTTCGTCGCTCCTGGAAGGACGATAATCGTCGCCAGGATCGCCAATCGAAAAAACAACGCCAACGGAACCCTGAATGGAACGACTAATACGGTCTGCTTACGCAAACCCGTTTCGGCCTGCCCGGAGCAAAGAATACCCCACGGTCTTGAATAATTCCAAATCTGTCCCCTTCCTGACCACAGATTTCCCCACCTGATGGACATCGATGCCAACACGAATCGTGGAAGCAGAACGTTGGGGCCCGTGCACGATCTGGAACGCCACCTGCCCTCGGAATGGTGGCGCACCCTTTTCAATGCGGTTTACTTGCAGACCGATGGCGATGTGGTTGAAAACACAGCCAGCACGGAAAGCGACGTAGCCCTCCTCATTGAGAGTGCCAAGCTCACCCCGGAAGACTCCATCCTGGATCTATGCTGTGGACAAGGCAGACATTCCCTGGAACTGGCCCGGCGGGGTTTCCCCCATGTTACCGGACTGGATCGCTCCCGTTACCTCGTGCGCCTCGCCCGGAAACGGAACAAGCAACAAGGCCTTTCCGCAACCTTTCGGGAAGGGGATGCGCGAAAATTCCGTCTCCCCCCGGAGTCCTTCACCTGTGTAGCCGTCATGGGCAACTCCTTTGGCTACTTCGAGCGCTCGGAAGACGATCTTTCCGTACTGGCGTCCATTTGGCGCGTACTCAAGCCCGGCGGCCGTGTCGTGCTGGACGTCGTTGATGGCAATTGGATGCGGGAAGAATTCGAACCCCGTTCCTGGGAGTGGATCGACGAAAACCATTTCGTCTGCCGCGAACGTGCCCTCGCCCACGATGGCCAACGGCTTATATCGCGGGAAATCGTCACCCATGCGGAACGGGGCGTTATCGCCGACCAGTTTTACGCGGAGCGCCTCTACGCCTATAGTGAGCTGGAAGCCCTGCTGAAAAAAGCCGGCTTTTCCGACATTCGCCAGGGCGAAGAACCCATTACCCTCTCTGATCGGAGCCAGGACCTGGGTATGTTGTCCCGACGCATCTGCATCGTGGCCTTCAAGCCCGTCAATGTCGTGAAACGTCCCCGTCGTGGCCCACTCTTTCCAAAGGTCGTCGTATTGCAGGGGGATCCCTCCCTGCCGGACGATGTAAAACGGGAAGGCGTGTTCGCCGAGGAAGACCTCGACACCATCAAACGGATGCAAGACGCGTTGGGCTCTCTTACGGAGTATAAATTCTCCTATTGGGATAACCACGGTGGCCTGCTGAAGTTTCTGGAAGAAGAACGACCCGATTTCGTGCTCAATCTGTGCGATGAAGGCTTCAAGAACGATCCCTTCAAAGAATTGCACGTCACCGCCGTATTGGAGATGTTTGGCATTCCCTATAGCGGTGCAGGACCCCGCGCCCTGGGCCTCTGCTATGACAAGGCCCTCGTGCGTTCCGTGGCCCAATCCCTGGATATTCCCGTACCCCTGGAGTCTTTCTTTGGTGCAGACGACCAGATGGCCACCCTGCCTTCGGTCTTCCCCGCGCTGGTAAAGCCCAATCTGGGAGACAGCAGCCAGGGCATCACCAAAGACGCCGTGGTCAACAACAAAGAAGAATTCGTCACCTATTGGGAATGGCTGCGCTCGGAATTTCCGGACCGCCCCCTACTCGTGCAGGAATTCTTGAGTGGACCGGAATACAGTGTGGGCGTCGTCGGCAATGTGGGCTCCGGATTTCTTGTACTGCCCGTACTGGAAGTGGATTACTCGGGACTCGATCCCGACCTCCCCCGCATTCTCGGATACGAGTCCAAATGGGCCCCCGACTCACCCTATTGGAACGATATCAAGTGCAAAAAAGCCGTGCTGGACGACGCCACCCGACGTCAGATTTCCGACAATTCCCTGCTCCTTTTCGAGCGCCTGGGCTGTCGCGACTACGCGCGCTTTGACTTCCGTACCGATACGGACGGCTGCATAAAACTTCTCGAAGCCAACCCCAATCCGGGATGGTGCTGGGATGGCAAGTTGAACCTGATGGCCGACTTTGCCGGGTATACCTACGCGGAATTGCTCTGCCTCATCGTTGAGGCCGCCCAACTCCGTTACGGTGCCGCCCCCGCCCATTCCTGATCGTTATAACGGGTGCCGGTGCAGTTCCTGCTCAAGTTCTGCACCGGCGTTTCCGTCTTTGTGCAAAACCGACAACCGATCTTGGACATTCCTGTCCGAGACAAGGCCCACAAAGGAGCTTGGACATTCCTGTCCGAGACAAGGCGCACCTCCCACAAGCAGCTGCCCCCTCACCCAGCAAAACATACCATCGGGTGCCACGGACAAGCGCTCAAGCTTGCCCGTGCAGAGCATTCTAATGTCCCGGGCCATGCCCCCGCCCCATCCCACACCTCCCTTGCACCCCAGCCCCGTCTCTGCTCTAATATCCCCAAGCTTCGCCATCGTGGTCGAAAGCAAACACCGGCGTCCTTACGCCCCACCCCGGAGATTTCCACATGCATTCGTACTCCTATGTCGCCTTGGCCATTGCAACCATGATTATCGCAGGGTGTTCCAGCCCCAGTGGAAACAACGACGGGGCAACGCCCACCTCGGACGCCGCGCCCGCGGCGGCCTCGCCTACCTACGCCAACGACATTGCGCCCATCTTCGAGGCCCGCTGCGCCAAGTGTCACATCGAAGGGACCAAGGGCGAACTCTCCCTGGCCTCCTTGGAGTCCGCCCTCAAAGGGGGTAAAAAAGGGGGCGACATTGTCCCCGGGGACAGCGACAACAGTCTGCTCGTGCAGATGATTTCCGGATTGGCGGAAAAGCAGATGCCCCCAAAAGGCGATCCCCTTTCCGATGCCGATATCGCGACGATCAAACAGTGGATTGATGGCGGGGCAAAGTAGTCCCCATCAAGATACTGTGCTTCATCCCATTGCCTGGGCGGTGGGTGTTGTCCAATACACGGGGAGGCGGGACCCGTCCCGCCTCCCTACGCCCGGCCCACCGATGGAGCTTTCCTTTTGAAATACCTGTTTTTTGCCCTCACCTGTTTTATTCTCCTCGCCCCGGCTTCCGCACAGGCCACCCACACCTTCTACGTGGCACCCACAGGCAATGACGCCTGGTCCGGCACCCGCTCCGACACCAACGGAGAGGCCTCCGATGGTCCCTTCGCCTCGTTGCACCGGGCGGTGGAAATCGTGCGAGAATTGCGGACGGCCGACTCGCCAGCCCAACCGGTAGAGATTCTCCTTCGCGGTGGCACCCATTTTCTGCGCCAGCCCCTGGTATTAACGCCAGAGGACTCGGGCACCGCAGAAGCACCCCTCACCATCAAGGCCTACCCCGGCGAAACCCCCATCCTCAGCGGGGGGCTGCCCATCACCGGTTGGCACCCCATCGAAAACAATCTCTGGACAGCCGATCTACCCGACCTGCCCGAGGTGAAATGGGATTTTCGCACCCTCCGCGTCGGAAACGACTGGGCGACCGAGGCGCGCCACCCCAATGCGGATCCTTCAGCACCGCGGACAGGCGGCTGGCTATTCGCCCGGCAACGGACCGAACTCCAGGATGGGGGGCTCTTTGGCGTAGGCGTAAGCAATCTCCACAATGTGGGCGACCGATTGGAATGGCAGATTGAGCTCCCGGAAAAGGGGGAATACACGATCTGGGTCCGCTATGGCCACAGGATGAAAGACTACAACCGCGAACTCATGGACGGACAGACCGTCATCGGCGTAGTAGACGGGGCAGAGGCCTCCATGGTCGATTTGCCCGATACGGGCGGCTGGTTTCCGGCGCGCTGGGGAAAGTCGGCGGTCTTACCCCTGTCCGCAGGTGCCCAACGTATCTACTGGGAAAACAAGAAAGGGGGCGGCATCCAATTGGACGCCTTTGCCCTCTCCAGCGACCCCGAATGGAACCCAAACACAGGGATTACTATAGAGACGACCGGTGAGTACACCCTGACCCCGCCCACCCAGGGCCACGCCCTCGTTTTTCAGGCGGAAAGCTGCGTGACCAAACAGGGTCCGGATATCGTCGTGGGCGAGACCAAACCGAAGGGCCTGAAAGACCGGCTCATTATGGATGCCACCGACTTTCCCGAATGGGATTCGTGGGACGGCGCGGAACTTCACCTTTTCCCGGCCTGGGGTTGGGTCAATACCATCACCCCCATTACAGGTGCGGACCGCGAAGATGCGACACTCTACGTCAATTCTCCCCAGGAAATTCGTCCCGGCAATCGCTTTTTTGTCGCAGGCACCCGCGCAGCCCTGGACGAACCGGGCGAGTGGTGGCTGGACCGGGCGAACAAGCAGCTCCTCTACTGGCCGCAGGAAGGCGATCTACCCGATACCGAGATCGTAGCGCCGATCATGGATCGACTCATCGACTTCCAGGGTCGGGACGATGCCTTCGTGGAGCACATCCAGTTCCAGGACATCACCTTTATGGACTCGACCTACAGCCTCGAGCAAACCTACAGCCCCTCCGATGCTGCTATCCATTTTTCCGGGTCCCAACATTGCGTCGTAGAGCGCTGCACCTTCACCCGCCTCGGAGGCTACGCCGCGTTGCTCACGCAAGGAAGCAACAACATCGACATAATCCGCAACACCATGGTCGAATTGGGCCAGGGTGGGGTCATGTTGTCGGGAAAAACCGCGGACCAGCCCCACGACAATCAAATCGTGGCGAACACCATGACCGATCTCGGTCTGATCTACAAGCACATCGCCGGGGCCTTTGTAACCACAGGCAGCGGCAATCGTATCGCCCACAATCGCATCCACCGCATGCCCCGCTACGGCATCTCCCTGAAGTCCTTCGACGAAACCGCCTATTCCCACAATAATATCGTGGAGTACAACGAAATCATCGACACCAACCTGGAGACCAACGACACCGGAGCCATCGAAACCCTGGGAAGGGACCGGGCCGACTCTGGTAACATAATCCGCTTCAATCTGATTCGTAATGTCGTGGGCCTGAAGACAAGCCCCGAAGGCGAGATGCTCACCCCCTACTTCACCTGGGGCATCTACCTCGATGATTACAGTAGCGGCACAACCCTCTACGGCAACATCGTGGACGGCACAGTCATTGGGGGCTTCTGCATCCACGGGGGAAAGAATAATCACGTCGAAAACAACATCTTCCTGAATGCCTCCTCGCAACAACTGCGCCTCCAGCCGCGAGACGATTTCATGGTGGGCAATACCTTCAAGAACAATATTGTCGCTTACCAGGACCCCGATACCACGCTGTGGTACTCCTACGACAAGACCTGGCGTCCGGACCGCCTCTCGGAATGCGACAACAACGTCTATTGGTGCTACGGGGACCCCAATCTGGCGACAAGTGACCGAGCAATCACCCCGGAAGGCACCTACGCCGACTGGCTGAAAACCGGCCACGACGCCCACTCCGTCTTTGCGAATCCAGGTTTCACGTCTTCATCACTGGAGACCTTCGGTTTAGAGGCCGATTCTCCCGCCCTTGCCTTGGGCTTCAAGCCAATTCCCGAAGACAAAATCGGCCCAGAAGGCTACAACGGCAAGCAAGAATAAGTGCGAAGCCGCAAACCTTCACGTGGCACTATATTACGGATACGATTTGGGACTGCCTCACCACACCATGCCGATAACCCACACCTCGCACCGCCCTCGCAGTATCACCGAACCAAGCTACGGCAGTTAACTCCGGTGTGGCTGTCCCGTAGTTGGCCAGGACGCACCAGGGCGGACGGAGAAAA
>CAXBPH010000032.1:0-38233 GCA_963977445.1 uncultured bacterium
TGGCCGCCGAGTGCCTTTCTTCGCTGCGGGCTTGCTTGCGGCGGTACGTCCCCCCACTTGGGGACGGCCCACGCCGGTGAACCAGCGGTGGTGGTCGTGTTTTTCGGGCGAGCAGGGTGGTTTGATGTAGGGGAAGGGACGGGTGGGCGTGGGTCTGTCCCGATTGGGGTAGCGAGTTTGGTCTGGGCGGCTGGCACGGGGGTTGGGTGTTTGGTTCTACCCCGTTCGGGACATACCCCCGCGTTGTGGCGGTTCTCCATTTGTTGGAGCGGGTTTGATGGCCGCCGAGTGCCTTTCTTCGCTGCTGGATTGCTTGCGGCGGTACGTCCCCCCGTCCCGATTGGAGTAGCGGGTTTGGTCTAGGCGGTTGGCACGGGGGCTGGGTCTTTGAGTTCTACCCCGTTCGGGACATACCCCCGCGTTGTGGCGTTTTCCCGTTTGTAGGAGCAGGCTTGGTGGCCGACGAGTGCCTTTCTTCGCTGCTGGATTGCTTGCGGCGGTACGTCCCCGCGCGCGTGGGACATACCCCCGCGTTGTGGTGGTTCTCCATTTGTAGGAGCAGGTTTGATGGCCGCCGAGTGCCTTTCTTCGCTGCGGGCTTGCTTGCGGCGGTACGTCCCCCCTCGTCGTCGCCAACAAAGCCGGGACAGCCTCGCACCCCTGGTGAACCTCGCGACCCCGAAGTTTTTTCAAACGTCGGATGCGTGCGGATACGCCAAATCATATTCGGTGCGGAGGCAGTCCCGGTCGTCCTTATTCCATATCCCGCCAGGTATCCCAGTGGCCGCGCTGGGCGTTGGGGTCGTATTTGCAGGTCACAATGAATAAATCGTCTTCCGCCAGGCGTTCCGCAGGTAGGTTGACCTGAATGTAGGTGGCGGCGCGGGCGGTCCAGGTGACATAGCCGTCCACCTCCGACACCGAGATGTCCTTGCCGTTGAGCTGGAGTTCCTGGAGCGTTGCGTTGGGGTAGGGGAGGCGTAGCTTGATGCTGGCACCATGGGCGATGGGCGCAGGGGCCGGGGCGACCTCGCCTTCGGCGGGTGCTGCCGTGGGCACACGGTGAGTGACGTAAAGTTGGGGCGTGGGGCCGTTCTGCCCGGCGGGCCAGTCGCGAAAGAATTCGGTGAGGGCGGCGTAGTCCATGCGGGGGTGCTTGGCGAGCTTCTCCATAGTCGGGCCAAACTTGTCGTCGTTGAGATAGGTTTCCGCGTCGGCGCTGGTGGCGAGGAAGGCACTGGCCTGTCCCTCCATGGCGGGGTCGAGGGTGCCAAAGGTGAACTCGTCCATGCGATTCCACAATTCCAGACGGCTGGCGCGGCGGGCCTGGGCGGTCAGTCCGTAGGACACCAGGGTGGCGTGGCCATTTCCCATGATGACCTGATTGGGATAGCCCGCGTAATAATAGCCGGGCCAACGATCATTGCCGATTCCCAGGAGCGTTTTGTGGCGGATGAGGCCACTTTCTTCCCACGCGACTTCGGTGGCCGAGATGAGGGTGTGGAAGTGCTCGTAGAGATAGGTGGCGGCATAGTAGCGGGGCTGACCATACCAGCTCTTTGATGCGAGGTTGGCCAGGCCCTTGCCATAGAAGAGGCGCTCCGCATCCGACTCACCCGTGTCCATGGGGTAGCCCGCTTCTTCGCCCGCCACGTTCATCATGCGGATAATCTCGCGATGGTAGGGGCGGACTGCATTGTTGGAATAGGCCGCCGCCGAACTTTCAAACATGATGTACTTTTCGAAGTCCAGGCTGGTGCTGTGGATGTCCGCATGGAGGTCGGGTTGGAAGCGGTCGAAGACCTGCTGCACATAAACCGACTCGGGCACTTCCTCGGGCGTCAAGGGGCCCGCTGAATTCCATCCCGTGTAGATGGGGGTGAAGTGTCCCGACACGTAGCGGTCCGGGTCGACCAGCGGGAGAAAGAGTACCACCTGATTGCGGAGGATATCCTTCGCCAGGGGATCGGAAGAGAGGAGCCATTCAATGATGGACATGACCGTGGCCGGTGCGCCCCGTTCGTTGCCCGCATGAATCGCCGTGACGAGGGTATGTTGCTTGTTTTCATCGGGCACGGTGGGGTCCGTCATCGTGACGGCATAGACCGCGCGACCTTGGACGGAGTCCCCCAGTTTTTCGAGGGTGAAGTCGGGACGGTCCTGGGCTTCCCAGTGCTTCAGCACGGCCTCCAGTTTTTCAACGGGCGCCCAGATGGCCGGGCCGCCTACAACCGTCGTGGGGGGAATGCGGACCGCGTTGGGGTCTTCCTGGGCGTGAGAAAGAAGGGGGGTGATCGCGATAAGCGCGGCAGAAAGTAGTTTGCAAAGTGGTGTTGAGCGCACGATGTTTTCTCCAGGGTTTAATAGAAAATATGGGATGATTGAAACAGACCGAGTCGTCTTGCGTTCAAGCAATTCTATAAGCGTGCCACCTACACGCGCAGCCGGTTTTCGGCAAAGCTTGTGGGTGTTGGCTGTTTGAGTATTTCGCTCGAATGTATATAGATCAATTTATGTCTCTCTGTGGAGCTTACATGGGGTAGCGACGAGTTCGCTCCCAAGAGCACCCACAAAGCCCCTCGTACCTCGCGGCTGTGTAGGTGGCACCCTTCACGTGCTTGTTTTTTCGCTAGGGGGTGCCTCGGCACGAGTTTGACGGAGCATCTGACTGTATTGTTATAACCAATTATACCGATAGCCCACCGAGTGTACAATAGACCACCGTATGTCGGAAAGCGGCGCGGCGAAATACATTGTGATACCATAATGGTTTAACGGTTTCGCCTTTGAATTTCTCTTCAGGGAGTGAACGTGAGTCCGACGGTATTCAGGAAAAGAGGGTATCGGTTTTTCTTCTTCTCGCGAGAAGAGTAACGTGTTCACGTGCATGTTGTCTCTGGCGATGGCGAAGCGAAGTTCTGGCTTGCTCCCACTATCGAGCTTGCCCGAAATTATAAGTATTCGAGTCGTCAATTGAAGGAAATAGGCGCAATAATAGAGGAGCACAACGATGAGCTTGTCGCCGCAAGGCACCAGCACTTTGGCGGTTGAGATTACCAATATTTCCGCCCATGGGATTTGGATTCTGGCTCACGAAAAAGAACTGTTTATGTCCTATGAAGATTTTCCGTGGTTCAAGCGCCAGCCGGTGGATGCGATTTTCAACGTGGTGGAAGAATCGCGGGGACACTTTCACTGGCCCGACATCGATGTCGATCTGACGGAAGCGATGATAGAGCACCCGGAACGCTTTCCCCTCACAGCGAAGGGCACAGGTGAGGGCATATAAACGTGACACACGGCGATGCACGATGTTTGCCTTTTACGGCCCACCTGCAACGCGCCAGCCACGGGAAAGAAGACGGCCAGTAAATGCGTCCACCGCGCGCCGGGGGGGGCATTTTCCTGCGTGACAATGACGGGTTCTTGGGATACACTGCGTGATACGGGCCTGACGACCCAACTTGGAAACGCGCCATGTTACGACATATCATCCCCAAAATCCTTGCGGCATGCTCGCTGATTCTGAATCTGTGCGCCGTTGTCGTATTCGTGAGGTGGCTCGCCGAGCTGGACATACGGTCGGGCAGTGAATACAGTTATTCTGTTGCGCACCGAGGCCCCCCAGCGTGGCTGATCGCCGCTCTCGTCCTCTCCATCCTTGGCGTCGTGTCGACAATTGCCTACCTCGTGCTTTCAGGCCGTGCTGGTCGCCAACCCCGTTCTCAATGGCCGCGCGTTTTGGCGAGCATGGCGGCCTTGGGTCTTGCTCTGCCTGCAATCATCATCATTCCAGCCAGTATATGGCAGCTACCCGCCGCACAACAGGCCGCGCGTCGCGAGGCCGCGATGCCGTATAGGAAGGTCGCGATACCGAATAGGGAGGCTGCGATACAGAATGAGGCGGCCAAGATACCGGATAAATCCGAAATAAAAAAGTTTTTGAGGGACCTGGATAATGACGACTACATGGTCCGTCATGGGGCGGCGAAAGACCTTGCGAGCGCACCGTCGCTTCCCGAAAGCGCGATTCCAAAACTCCTGGAGGTTGCGGCGCGCAATGAAGGAGAGATCAGTATATATGCGGTCGACGCACTGCGCCATTTTCCCGATCATACGAGCGAGGTTGTTCCAGGCCTGGTGACCCTGCTGGATAAGCGAGAGTTAGGACTTCGGGCGGGAGAGGCCTTGGGCGTGTATGGGAAACCGGGCGTTGATGCCTTGTTGACGGCGTCCAAATCGACGAAGTGGCGGGCGCGTGAATCCGCTGCCCACGGCTTGGGCAGCGCGACCTATTTTGAGCAGGGAATCATCGTGCGCCTCACGGAACTGCTCCGCGATGAAGACGCATCCGTGCGATCCGCTTCCGCGATTTCTCTATACGGATTTGGTGTCAAATCGGAATCGGCCCTTCCTGTATTGGAGTCCATGGCAAACGACTCCGACCCGAAAGCCCGCAGTGAAGCGGAACGGACCGCCTACGAGATTAAGAGGCAGCTTGGCTCACGGAATCAATGATTGCCGGCGGCACTCGCCCGACCGCCCTAGGGCGTGACTTCGTAGCAATCCATCATCCCTCGCTATCCTTTTTTTCGCAACGATTGGCCTGCCACTGAGTTGACTGGGTTGTTGGCAAGGTGTATGTTGTTATAACCAATCGTTACCACTTCCCTGGCATTTCACACGCGGTAGATACACCGACGGAGTCCTATGAAAATTACCGACGTTAAAACCGTGCTCCTTACCGGGCCGTGCACCAACGACCCCTTTCTCAGCGAGACGCGGAAGCTCCGTAGTGCCGCCTTTATCGAGATCCACACGGATACCGAGCACATTGGGTTGGGGGAGACCTACGGCGGTTATTTCGCGCCGGAGTCGGTGCCGTCTATTGTGGAATTCTTCAAGCCCATCCTCGTGGGGCAAGATGTGGACGACATCCCCGAACTCTGGCAGCGCATGTATCAGTGCGGCAATTTCTGGTGCCGGGTCGGGCTGGGATTGATCGTGCTCAATGGGGTGGAGGCGGCCCTCTGGGATCTGAAGGGCAAGCTGGAGAATATGCCGGTTCACGCCTTGCTTGGTGGTGCGAAACATTCCCGGCTACTGGGCTATGCGACGGGCGGTTCGAGCAACTATCCGCTGGAGAAACTTGCCCGCAAGATGGACCATTATCTCGGCCTGGGCTTTCGGGCCTTCAAGGTGGGGGCAGGGTCCTATCACGACGTGGAAGGCTTTCACATCGAAGGCCCGCCCGAGGCCGCTGCCGCTTTTGAAGTAGCCAAACTGGAATACATTCGCGCCCACGTGGGACCGGAGATCGGGGTCATGCTGGACGGCCACATGGGCAATTCGCCCAAGGGACAGTGGCAACTGGATACCGCGACAGCGGTGTTGAAGGCCCTGGAGCCCTTCAATCTGGTGTTTTTTGAAGAGCCCCTCCACTACAATGACCCCGAAGGTTACGCGGCCCTGTGCGCCGCGACCACGGTGCCGGTGGCCGGTGGCGAATGCCTTACGGGGACCTGTGAATGGCGCAGTTTGATCGACCGGGATTGTTTCGACATTGGCCAGCCCGATGCCTCCTTCACTGGTGGGCTCAGCACGGTCGTCGAGGTGGCGGAGATGCTGGCTGCGCGGAAGCGGACGATTGCCACCCATGCCTGGGGCGCGGGCGGTTCCCTCATGCAAAACATGCACGTGGCCTTTGCGTGCGCCAACACGGCCATCGTGGAAGTGCCGCCGGACTACGGTCCCCTCCACAGCGAAATCGTGGGCGACTCCTTCCAGATGGAAGACGGCCACGTCGTGCGACCGGAGGGGCCCGGTCTTGGTATCGTATTGACCGATGAGACGAAAGCACGTTTTCCCTTTAAGCCAGGTAGTGGTGAGTTCAACGATGTGCCGGGCAAAAACCTGGCCGAAATGGATGCAACGTTAAGCCGATGACCAAGATACTCATTGATGTGCCGGTTTATGCACCGGGATTAGAAAAGCTGAAGGCCCTGCCGGGCGTGGATATCACGGTCTGTGACCCTATCGCCGAGGAGGCCATCGTCCGGTCGACGTCCCTGGTGGCCGAGCAGGAAATTCTCTTGTGCGCCGTGCCGCCGGAAAACCTGGACGACATGACCGCACTGCGCTGGACGCAGATAGGCTCTTCGGGCTTCGAGCACCTCATCCCCCTCGATTTGCCGCGCCGTGGGGTTCGGGGGAGCAATGCCCGGGGCGTCTTTGATATTCCCATTGCCGAGTGGTGCATCGCCATGATGGTGAACCTCACCCGCGACCTGCCCCAGATGATGCGCAATCAACAGGCGGGCCATTGGGACCGGGGCGTAGCCTTTCAAAAAGAACTACGGGGTCACACCATTGGGTTCTGGGGCTACGGCGGGCTCTGTCGCGAAACCGCGCGCATTGCGAAAGTCATGGGCTTGCGTGTCCACGTGTTGGCCCGTAATGGCGTTCAGCCGAAGGACGACGTCTATTGTGTGGCGGGTACGGGGGACCCGGACGGACTCCTCCCCGATGCCGTTTATACGTTGGACGAGAAAGAAGCGTTCCTGTCGGGCCTCGATTTTCTGATAATGGGGCTGCCCCTCAATGACCACACCCGGGGCCTGGTGACCGCAGAAGACTTGCGGGCCCTGCCCTCCACGGCCAGGGTGTTGAACCCGGCGCGGGGTCCCTTGATTCAGGAAGAGGCCCTCCTGCAGGCGCTGCGTGAAGGCTGGATTGCCGGTGCGGCGCTGGATACCCACTATTACTATCCCATGCCCGCCGACCACCCCCTCTGGGCGATGTCCAATGTAATCATGACGCCCCATATCTCGGGGTCGACCAAGGGTACCCATTACCTGGAACGGGTCTGGGATTTGTTCGTGCAAAACGTGGCACGCTATCAGGCGGGTGAGCCGCTGCTGAATGAACTCGACCCGGCGGCGTTGACGCCCATTAGCGGGGTCCAAAAGTGATTTTACCCGACGTAACGACCCGTGTTGAAAAAACACGACGGGCTGGATGCACCCTGATGCTGGGCCTCACCTGCCTTTTCGCTACCTATGGGTGGGCAGAAGAGGCCAAGCGGGCCGTGCCAAAGGGGGAGGTGCTGCGGCTCGAAACGGGCGAAGGTATTTCCTTTGCACTCTGGGGTACGGCGCCGACCTATCCCGCGCCAACGCTGCTTATTTTTTCGGCAACTATCGATGAGTCTCTGGGCAATCCCTATTTTCGTCAGTGTGGGAATCTCCTGGCGGAGGACGGATTTCTCTGTGTCTCGATGGATTTGCCCGGCCACGGTGCCGATCAGCGGGAAGGGGAACCGGGCGGTTTGGCGGCGTGGCGCTTTCGGAGCGACATGGGGGAAGATTTTGTGGCACCCTTTACCGCCAAGGTGAAGCAGGTCCTCGATTATCTGATTGCGGAAGGTTATAGTGATCCTGCGCGTATCGCAGCCTGCGGCACGTCGCGGGGCGGCTTCATCGCGTTGCAGACGGCCGCCGTGGAACCGCGCATCCGGGCAACGGCCGCCTTTGCCCCGGTGACCAATCTCATGGCCTTGCGCGAGTTTGACGGTGCGACCAATACCGATTTTGTAGCGGGCTTGTCCTTGTTGTCCCGTGGGGAGGCGCTGGCGGGTCGCTCATTGTGGCTGGTCATCGGCGACCGGGATGCACGGGTCAGCACGGACGATTGCATTGCCTTTGGCCGTCGGGTGACGACATTGTCCCTTTCGGAGGGGAAGACGGCCGACGTGACCCTCATCGTGCAACCCGAAGCCAAGGGCCACACGACGCCTGCCGGTGCGCCGGAGCAATCGGCCGCCTGGATTGCGGAAAGACTTGGACCATGAATGGACACGAAGTAACACGAATACCACGACCTGGAAACTATCGAGCGGAAAAGAACGACGTACATGTTGACGGCGTCGTTATACGCGTTTCAAATCATAGAAATATGTTGCCATGAATCAAGCGCTAAATAGATGGATTCTCATTGCAATGCTTCTCGTGGGGCGAAGCTATGCGGAGAATAACGCCAGTACTCTTCCCGTACTTTCAGGCGACGTAGTGACGTTGAATACGCCTGAGGGTATCCGCGTAGGGCTGTGGGGCACCAAGGTGACGTACCCGGCGCCGACGGTTTTCGTGTTCTCCGCCACCATTGAAGAGTCCCTCGGGGATGCCTATTTTCGCCAGAGTGGGAATCAACTCGCCGACCAGGGCTACCTGTGTGTGTCCCTCGACTTGCCGGGGCACGGAACGGACCATCGCGTCGACGAACCAGAAAACCTGGATGCCTGGCGCTATCGAAGCGACCAGGGGGAAGACTTCGTCGCGCCCTTTGTGTCCCAAGCGCGTCAGGTGCTGGACTATCTCATTGAAGCGGGTTATAGTGATCCAACACGCATAGTCGCAATTGGAACGTCCCGGGGCGGATTCATGGCGCTCCAGGTGGCGGCGGTCGATGCACGGATTCGGGCGACGGCGGCCTATGCGCCGGTGACGAACCTGATGGCGTTACGACATTTTGATGGCGCGCCCAACGAGGAATTCGTGGCGGGTTTGTCTTTGTATGGCCGCGCCGAAGGGCTTGCTGGGCGATCCTTATGGCTGATTATCGGGCCCAAGGGCCACACGACGCCTGCCGGTGCGCCGGAGAAGGCGGCTGCCTGGATTGCGGAAAGACTTGGGCGACCAATAGAGACGGAGTAATGCGGGGCAGTCCGTGTCTGCACGCAACGTTAAACCATGGTTGTACGCGACGTTCATCGGTATTCCGGTGCCCTTACGACGGAGAGTGCCTGTTTTTTTACGGCCCAAAGGGCCAGTGCAGCTTAGCCCAGGGCAACGCCCTGGGATCACTGAACTCAATCTGTAGCCCTGAAGGGGCGGCGCAGCGAGGCAATAGTTTTGCCCTTCAGGCAATCGCTGCGTTGCCCTTTCAGGGCGCATATGAATTTAATACCCTTTTACCCAGGGCGCTGCCCTGGGCTAGGCTGCATTGCCCCTTTGGGGCGCTAACGTAGACATAGGTACTGAAGCTGGAGTTTGAAGCCCATTTTTTGTGCTCTCTGTGTTCTTTGTGGTTAACATTCTTTAAAAACCACAGAGAACGCAAAGAACACAAAAGGTAGAAATTACAGAGGTCCCCGGTTGCGGGTATGCCTATTCGCTTGAACCAAGCACGATGGAGAAATACACAATGTTATTTAAAACTTCGATTGCAGCAGCGCTGACGCTCATGGGGAGTGTCATGTTGTCGACATCCCAAGCCGCTGAAACAGCCTTTACCTTTCCCGAAACAGGTCTCAAGGTCGATGGCCGGGTGACCTTACTTTCGATCGACGATCAAGGTTTGGGGGATCGTGATGGCCTCACCCTGACCCTCAACAAGCCCACGGTACGCCAGGAGCCGGTGTTGAAACCGGAAACGGGCAATCTCAGCGCGCCTGATTCCATGGCTGCCCACTTCTACGGCACGGTGCTCCATGATGCGGGTAAGTTCCGCATGTATTACTACGCCGTTAGCTATCGTGAGGGTGCGCCGGGTAATCTCTGGCAGGGTCCGGTTTGTTACGCCGAAAGTACGGATGGCTTGAACTGGACCAAGCCCAATCTCGGCCAGGTGGAGATCGATGGCAGCACGGACAACAATGCGTTGAAGTTGTCCGATGAAGCGACCCAGTGTGCCGCTGTTATTATCGACGACAAAGAGACAGACCCCAACAAGCGTTATAAGATGGTCTACATGGCTTTCTCCCATACCTGGACTTTCCGCACGGCGACGAGTGCGGATGGCACCACGTGGGATGTGCAAGAAAAACGACCTTCGGACAAGTTTCTGGAAATGGGCAGCTTTCTCCGCTTTGGCGATCAGTGGGTTGTTCACGGACAGAGTGGTGGTGCCGATGCCGAGGGCAATCCCGAAGGGCGTCAAGGCTATGCGAGCACGTCCACGGACTTCATCAACTGGAATTTGGACTACGTAGATACCTTTCGCCTTCCTGAGCACGAAGACCTCGGACAGCGTGGCCTTAGTGGCGACTATCCCCAGGTACACCTTGGTGTGGGCGCTACGAGCTTTGGCAACGTGGCCGTGGGGCTCTACGGTATCTGGCACAATCCCGCAGTGGATGAACGTCGTAAGACGGGGTGGTATGGCGCGGGACTTATTACCTGCGACCTCGGACTGCTGGTCAGCAACGATGGTATCGCTTTTCGGGAGCCTGTCGTCGGCAATGTTTACATCTCTGAAAAAGAATCGCCTTCCACGCCGTTGCCGGGAGTGGACGATCCCACCATCCTGTGCCAAGCCAACGGTATCCTGAACGTGGACGACCAGACGCTCATCTATCATGGGCGCTGGCGCAATGCCACCGTGACGAAGAATAACTACTACGCCGAGGTGGCACTGGCTACCTTGCCCCGGGATCGTTGGGGCAGCCTCAGCCTGGCCTCGGGTTCGACGGCCGGCTCCCTGGTTTCCGCACCCATCACCTTACCCGAAAGTGGCTGCAGCTTCGCGGTGAATGCCGAAGGCGCGGGCATGTTGACGATCGAGCTTGCAGATGAGACGGGTGCCTTGTTGCCGGCCTTCAGTGGGGCCAATATGGCGACTATCGCTGGCGGTAAGGGCGTTGAAAAGGCCGTGAAATGGTCGGGAGACCTGGCGACCCTCGCTGGGAAAACGGTACAGGTAAAGGTTGGCTTCACGGGCGAAAATGCGAAGCTCTACGCCATTTATCTGGATGCCCCGAAGTAAGGCTACGTTTCACAACGACGTATGAAATATAAAGACAGTGCTTCGTGCTCTTTTTGAAGCTCGTGACGCGTATGTCAACGCGCCACGGGGGACGGGAAGAGCACGAAGTCGATTGGATCGATACATGGGTTCAAAAATCGATATGCGATGCTTCCGGTGCCGGGTCGGGGTGTTGGTTCCATTTCTCGTCCTCCTGTCTTCCATTGCGATTTCGCAAGACGAGGGTCCTTCTGACGGCAATGGGCTACCCCGGAGCGAAACGTGGACGGAAACCTGGCTGGACGAAAGTGGTGCGACGCTACCCATCGAGGTGACGGGGGAAATATGGACCGATGTTTTTCAATCCCGTCTGACCCGGGAAAAGGTGCTCCACATACCCGCCCGCGCAAAACCCTACTATCTGGATGGGCCATTGGTCATGGAAACGGGGGACCGAATTATGGCCGATCCCATGGCGGAGATTCGGCTGAAACCCGGTACCAATACCTGCATGGTGCGCAATAAGAACGTCGTGGGATTCGCAGAGACGGTGGTGCCGACGGAGACCACGCCGGACAGGGACATCCGAATCGAAGGGGGGATTTGGACGACCTTGGCAACTGGCGATAGCGCCGCCAATGGAAACATGCGTGGCCACTCCTCCAAGGAAAACTATGTCCACGGTACGCACGGCGTCATCTTACTTCACAATGTGAATGACGTTGTGGTGAGTAACATCACAATTCGCCAGAGTAAAGCGTTCGGTGTTCACCTCGGTAATGTGGAGAACTTCCGCATCGACGGTGTCCGACTGGAAGGTCAGCGTCGAGACGGCGTGCATGTGAACGGCCCGGCCCGCAATGGGGTTATTAAAAATGTCCATGGTGATTCCCATGATGACACGGTCGCGCTGAATGCCTGGGAATGGAAGAATTATGCGCCGAGTTACGGTCCGATTCGTGACGTGCTCATTGCAGATGTTGCCGGTGCTGCCGCCGACACGCCCAGCGCAAATTCCATTCGACTTCTGCCCGGCGTGAAGCAGTTCAGCGACGGTACCAGCCTCGATTGCTCCATCTCAGATATTGTGCTGCGAAATATTGCCGACATAAACGAGTTCAAGCTCTACGAGCAGCCCAACCTGGAGTTGGGGCGTGATAAGGACTTCAGCGCGACGCCCGGCGTCTTGCGCAATATTCAGATGGACGGACTCAAGTTCAGCCGCCCCGGGGTGATAAAAATTGCGGCCCGGCTAGAAGGACTCTCGGTAGATAATGTGGATCTGAATTTTCCCGCACGGGCGACGTTCAAGCTTATCGAAATTGGCCCAATGTCGATGACATGGCGACACGGCGACGATCCCGCAAAGTGGGTGGAAGTCTTTATGCCCGATCGTGATGTGTATGTTCGGGATGTTCAGCTCGGCACGGTGCGCCATCTCGGTGACGTCCTTACGACCGATGTGGACGCACAGTTTATTCAGGTACAGGGCCAGAAGCTTAACCCCGAGTACCCCAAAACCACCCCGCGCGGCGGAACAGGAAAGGCCATTCGGGATAAATAGGGGGGAGCGGGGTTGCCACCGGTAGTGCCCCAATGATGCCCGAGACAAGACACGACTGAAGGGGCCGAAGAATTGCGTTGGCATGCCGCGCTAAATCCTAGTTAATCCACCGGCTCTGCCGTTCCGTCGAGTTCTTCTACGGTTAGCTCAAGCAGCGTAATTTTTGCACTGTTGCAGAATAGGGCGGCCGAAGCGCTCTTAGCGCCGGAGGGGCGGCTTAGAATTTTCGGAGATGGGACCCAATTCGCGCCCTATGTCGCCCCGCTGGGACTAGTATTGGCGTGTGTCGACCAAAACCCAGGACTCGCTACGCTCGCCGCTGGGCTACGATATCTCGCCCACTTCGTGGACTTAACAGCCCCGTTGCCGTGGCTTTCCTCATACCCCCGACTCTGCAGGTGCCGCGCTAGATTGCGGCGAGGACCCCACCTACGAATCAACACGTTGGAAGGTGTAGCGCAGTCGGCCATCGTCTGCACGGTCAACGGTGATTTCGACGAAGAGCCCTTCCCCGAACATTACAGATTGACGCCACTGTTTTAGCCGCGTGCCCTCCGGCGGTGGCGTGAAATTGCTGCTTTCTTTGGAGGAGGTGTCGTCCCTCATTTCCACGATGACGCATTGCCACTCATCTGTCTCCGCCAGGGGTTTCGCGCTCAGCCCCCATAAGCCCTTGGACTCGGCCCATCGGACCATCACCGGCTGGCCTACGGCGACTTCGCACACCATGGGAATGCTCTCCTCCTCGGGGAATAGGACGCCGAGCTCGCGAAGTAGTGCTCCGTCCGTGTCCGATCTATCCAATGGCTCCAGGTGCAAATCTTCCAGCAACGTCTTCAGCGCTTTCGTGTTGGCCTTGTTCTTTGTCGGTTCAAACCAGGTGAGCACTTGGGCCCTGCGCGCCATGGTGGTAGCCTGCTCGGTGTTGTCCTCGTCCTGGTAGATCCGCGCCATGGTAATCGCAGCATCTACACCCGTGAAGGTTCGCGTGATGAAGTGTTCGTTAAAAACCTCTTTCATCCCATAGCGTAGGAACTGGGAACGGAATGCGAGGAGCAGGTTTTCACTGGGATTGGAGGCGAGTAGTTTCTCCAGAAGTTCCGGATATTCGTCCTTACCGTATCGGTCGATGTAGTGGGCGAAGTACCGGAATAGTTCCTGGTCGTTTTGCTCGTCGGGGCACGAAAAGGGACCCAGGCGGGCTCAATGGCCCTACATCAATTCCTTTACGGCTTCGACGAGGGATGGGAGCGTGTTTCCGGCCGGTCCGGGAAGGAAAAAATCGGTGATTTGGGACGTGAAATCTGTCGGCTCCAAATTGCACTCGATGATATGGGCACCATTCATTTTTGCAGTCAAGGGCAATTGGGCCGCCGGGTAGACCGTCGCTGACGTACCGACGATGAGCACCACATCGGCAGACCCAATGGCTTCATCGGCGGCCGTGATTGCTTCGTCGGGTATGAGCTCGCCAAAGAGTACGACATCGGGCTTCATCAGGCCACCACAAGGGCATCGGGGTGCGGTGGTGCTCCGCGCCGCTATATCGAGGCGGCGGGTCATTTGGCAGTCCAGACAGCGCATGTGCCTGCCATTCCCATGAAACTCGATGACGTTCCGGGAGCCCGCTTCCTGGTGAAGGTTGTCGATATTCTGCGTGATGACCGCCCCCATCCTGCCCAATTCCTGAAGGGCCGCCAGGGCGCGGTGGCCCGGGTTTGGCGCAACATCACCCAACATGGTACCGAGGTCATACCACATGTTCCAGACCCGGTCGGGGTCCGCCATGAAGGCGTCGATGGTGGCGTATTGTTCGGGGGGATAGGTGTCCCAAATGCCACCGGGGCTGCGAAAATCGGGGATGCCGCTTTCCACCGAAATGCCGGCACCGGTCAGGGCGATTACATTTTGGCTATGGACAATCCGTTCTGCAGCGCGCGCGAGCACGTCTGTCATGATGCGCTTCCTCCTGGGGCACGTACCCCCATCTTACTCAAAGCTCGGGAGATGGTGGTTCTGCGAGGGTAAAATAGAAGGTGGTCCCTTCATCCTCGGTGGATTCCAACCAGATACGCCCGCCGTGTCGGTGGACGATCTTCTGCGCGATGCTCAGTCCTGCGCCGGTGCCACCACCAAATTTATCCCGTCCGTGGAGGCGTTTGAAAATTCGAAATATGGTCGCCTGGTGTTTCTCGGGGATACCAATGCCGTTGTCACGGACGTAGAATTCGGTTTCTCCATCGGCGTTAACGGTGGCGCCCACCTCGACCGTTTTGGTGTCTTTGTCGTTGTACTTGATTCCGTTGGTAATGAGGTTTCGAAAGACCTCGGATGCCAGTACGGGGTGGCAGGAGAACATTGGGAGTGAATCAGAGACAATCACCGTACCGTTTTCTTCTTCAAGCCAGACCTCGAACGATTCGACCGTTTCTTCAACTTCCAACCTGAGGTCCATGTTTTTTACCGTGAACTCAGATTGGCCGACCCGAGAATACTGAAATAAGGCTTCGATGAACTGGGAGAGACGATTCGCCAGTCTAACGAGGGTGTGCAGCTTCTCGTTTCCGTCCTCGTCAAGTTTGTCCTCGTAATCTTCCAATAAGAAACTGGCATAATTTTTAATGCCCCGAAGGGGTTCTTTCAAATCGTGAGACGCAATGTGGGCAAAGTCCTCCAATTCCCGATTGCTCCGCTCGAGGTCTTTCGAAAAGCGGGTCAACGCGTCCTGGGCGTCCTTCTGGGTCGTAATATCCAGATGGGTTCCGCAGATTCGGACGGGCCTACCGGAGTCGTCACGTTCGATCACGGTGCCTTTCGTTAAGACCCAGACCCAGCTACCCTTTTTATGTCGTAGACGATGTTCCACTTCATAGGTTTGGGTTTCTCCGCGAAGGTGGCTATCCAGAGCTTCGCTGACCATCGTCCAGTCATCGGGGTGGATCGAAGATTTCCACGTAGAAGAATCCTGAGCAATTTCACCCAAATCATATCCGAGCATGTTAGCCCATCGGTGGTCAAAGTGGGCCCGCTCTTCGACGATATTCCAATCCCATGTGCCCAGTTCGCCACCACGAAGGGCGAGTTCCAGTCGTTCTTTACTTTCTTTCAGCGCTACTTCAGCGCGTTTACGGGCATCGATATCCTGAATTTGCGAAATGAAGTAGAGGGGCTTGTCCTCCGAATCCCAAACAAGGGACACGCTCAATTCAATCCACACAAATCTGCCACTTTTTCGGATGTATCGTTTTTCGATGTGGTATTCATCAATTTCTTTGCGGAGCATCTTGTGGAGTAGATCGAGATCCTTATCCAGATCGTCGGGATGGGTAATGGTCTGAAAGTCGGTGGCAAGCAATTCGTCATTGGTGTAGCCCACGATTTCGCAGATGGCATTGTTTACCCGGACCCAACTGCCTTCCGGCGAGACGAGTGCCATGCCGATAGGCGCGTTTTTCATGGCGAGACGAAACATTTCCTCGTTGAAACGGGCCAGTTCCAACGCGTTTTCTGATTTTGTGTTGTCGGAGATGCAAAGCAATACGTGACGCTGTCGCGCGATCTCCATCGCCTTGGTGTGGATGATCATGTGCCTGCGGGATTCACCCTGCCCGCTGGATGCTTCCGTCGAGAATACGTCGGTCTTATTGTGCAGGACTTGCTGAATACCGGTACGGATGGTATTTGAAGCTCCCGCGTCAAAGGGCCCCAGTGCTTCGATGAAGTCGGCGTAATTGCTTGGTTGGCCTTTAGAATCCGAAAGCAAAGATCGAATCTTTACGACGTCGAGGTTACTTTCAACGATACCCCCGTCGGGACCGACAATGACGTTCACCGTTGGGTTGGCAGAGAGTACGTTTCGCACCAAGTCATAGGATTGGGCCAATGCGGTAACCTGATTTTTGCTGAACCATAGCTCAACGGATGCGAGCAAACTGGCCGCGACAAGCAGTAACCCGGCAAGGCCCAGGCCGGCCAGGATTAGTGTGAGGGTGTAATTGCCTGTGCTCTTGATGTCATTCAGATGCCGGTCAAGTATGTCTTTTCGACTTGTTCTGATTTCGTCTACAATCGATCGGACTTCCCGCATGTATTGCTGGCCCGCATTTGTTTCGACGATTGCCAGTGCCGCAGCAAGCCCATCACTTTTTCGGAGTCGAATGGTTTTCTCAATCTCGGTCAGTTTGGCGTGTATATTCTCTTCCAGGCGGGGGAACAACTCTTGCACGGAGATGTCATCCGACAGGCGCGCCTTCAGGCTGCTCGTCTGGCTGTCGATCGAAGCCATGGCCTGTTCACAGGGGGGCAGATAGGCTTCGTCGCCCGTCAATAAATATCCCCGCTGACCCGTTTCCGCATCGGTCAGTGTAATCGTGATGTGGGAGAGGGCGTCGATGGTTTTGTGTGCGATTCCAATTTCCCGATTCATTTCAATGAAATTAACGGCGCTTTGATAGGCCCGCAAACTTACAATGATAAGTAGCAGGATTCCAATCAACGTGAGTATACGTGCGACGGTAGGAATTCGCATAAATACGACAAAGCCTCGCTTGGTTTGGTGCAGTAACAGGTACACTATATCCGAAAAGCGAGGCGGTTGTCTTTTTGATGCATTGATGAACTGGGAAGGCTGAAGGCCCTTCAAGAAGCAAACATAAATTGCTACTGTATGTCCGCGGTCAGCTTGGTGTTATCACCTCAAGGCCGCCCATGTAGGGACGCAGCACTTCGGGAATTAACACCGACCCATCGGCCTGCTGGTAATTTTCCAGCACGGCCACGAGCGTGCGCCCTACGGCCAGACCGGAGCCATTGATGGTGTGGAGAAATTCCGGTTTCTTGTCCCGCTTGAAACGAATGTTGGCACGTCGCGCCTGATAATCTTTGAAATTGGAGCAGGAGCTGATTTCACGGTAGGAATTCTGGCCGGGCAGCCAGACTTCCAGGTCATAGGTCTTCGCGGCGCTGAATCCCAGGTCGCCGGTACAGAGGGTCATGACGCGGTAGGGCAGTTTAAGGGCCTGAAGAATGGCCTCGGCGTTTTCCGTCAGCTTCTCCAATTCCTGATCGCTATCTTCCGGACGAACAAACTTGACCATTTCCACTTTGTTGAACTGGTGCTGCCGAATCATGCCACGGGTATCTTTACCGTGGGAACCGGCCTCGCTACGAAAACAGGGGGTGTAGGCCGTGTAGTAACGGGGCAGGTCGGAATCTTTCAGTATTTCATCGCGGTGGATGTTGGTAACGGGTACTTCAGCGGTGGGAATAAGCCAATAATCGGTGTCGGTTATTTTGAAACTGTCTTCGGCAAATTTCGGCAGCTGGCCGGTACCGCGCATGCTGTCTGAATTCACCATGAAGGGCGGCAGCATTTCGGTGTAACCGTGCTGTTCCGTGTGGGTATCGAGCATGAAATTGATGAGGGCGCGCTCGAGCCGGGCACCGGCACCCTTGCCCAGACAAAACCGCGCTCCGGTGAGTTTGGCGGCGCATTCAAAATCGAGAATGCCGAGGGATTCACCGAGGGCCACGTGGTCTTTTACTTCAAAATCGTAGGTGGGTACCTCGCCCCAGCTACGTTCTTCACGATTGTGGCTCTCGTCTTTGCCTACCGGCAGGCTTTCGTCGGGAATGTTGGGGAGGCGAAGCAATAGATCGATCAGGGTGGTGTCGACGACCCGTACTTGCTCTTCCAGGGCCGCTATCTTGTCTTTGATGACCTTCATGGCAGCGATGGCCTCGCTGGCATCCTCTTTGGCCTTCTTGGCGGCACCAATGGCCTGACTGGCCGTATTCTGCTCGGCCCGCAGCTGCTCCATTTCGTGAACCAGTCCCCGCCGCTTGGCGTCTTCAGCGAGTATGGCATCGACAGAGAAAGAACCACCACGTTTGGCGAGGGCTGCGGTAACGGCGTCGGGGTCTTGGCGCAGGAGCTTGATGTCCAACATGAAAGGTCATTCCTTGTGCTTTTATGGGGAGTTTTGTGTAAACGGTGAAGTATGCGTACCCGACTTGGGTAGACTCAACGCGCTCCCGATAGGGGCGCATGCTCCGGCGGGCTAATTACGGAGAATTTCCAGGAGTCGCTCCAATTCATCGAGCGTATAGTAATCGATTTCAATCCTGCCCTTGCCACCTTGTTGGGTCTTCAATTGAACTTTGGTGCCCAGACTATGGCGAAGTTCATCTTCCAACTGTGCGATATTTGGGTCGCGGGGCGTTTTGGGTGTGGGCGTTTGTGCCGTTTTGCTTTCGTTGGCCAGTTTTTCTACCTGGCGCACCGAGAGGCCCTGGGCAATAATTTTGCGGGCAATGGCGACCTGGGCTGCCGTTGTCGGGAAGGCCAGTATCGCCCGGGCATGGCCCATAGAGAGGGAGCCATCTGCGACCTGTTCCTGGACGACTTCGGGCAGGTTGAGCAGGCGAAGCATGTTGGTAACCGTGGCGCGCTTCTTGCCCACTTCCCGGGAGACTTCTTCCTGGGTCCAGCCGAATTCTTCCATGAGATCCTGGTAGCCCTGGGCCATTTCCATGGCGTTCAGGTCTTCCCGCTGGATATTTTCAATCAGCCCCAGACGGAGCATGTCGCGGTCTGAGACGTCGCGACACACCGCAGGGATGGTCGTCATATCGGCCATGATGCTGGCTTTGACACGTCGCTCACCGCTGATGAGCTCGTAATGATCGCCTACTTTTCGAACGAGGACCGGTTCCTGGACACCATCCCGTTTGATAGATGCGGCCAACTCTTCGAGGGCTTCCTCATTGAAGACGTGTCGGGGTTGCTTCGGATTGGGGTGGATGTCCGTCGGATCGAGCTCAATGAGCGTGGCCCCATCGGTGAGGGCCGCCACGGTGGGTGGTGGGGCGTGCTCCGCCGATTTTTGGGACGGATTGCCCATGGGATTACTGCCGATGAGGGCACCGAGGCCCTTGCCCAGACCTTTTCGCTTGGGACTAGCCACGGGCAATTACCTCCCGCGCGAGGGAAAGGTAGCCCTGGGAGCCGGCACACTTGAGATCATAGTAGATCACCGGTTTGCCGAAACTGGGCGCTTCGCTCAGGGTGACGTTCCGGGGGATGATCGTATCGAAGACGGAGGTGCCCAAATGTCCCCGTACATCGTCGATGACTTGCTTGCAGAGATTGGTATGCTGATACATGGTGAGTAGCACGCCAAAGACGGAAAGCCCGGGATTCAGATTGTCCCGAACGAGAATGACCGTCTGGAGCAATTCACTCAGGCCTTCCAGCGCGTAATATTCGCACTGCAGGGTAACCAGAATGCCGTCGGCGGCCACGAGACCATTCAGTGTAAGAATGCTGAGGGATGGGGGGCAATCGATAAATATGTAGTCGAATTCGTCCCGCAATTCGGCGAGTTGTTGTTGGAGGCGAAATTCGCGGCCTTCCACATCGACCAATTCGACTTCGGCACCAACCAATTCCCGGTTGGCGGGCATGATATAGAGATTTTCCCACTCCGTCTCGCACATGATTTCCGATGCGGGGGTCTTGTTGACGAGAAAATCATAGACACTGGCTTCGATTTCATTTTTATCGATGCCCAGACCTTGCGTCGCATTACCCTGGGGGTCCAAATCAATGAGCAGGGTGGATTTTTCAGCGGCGGCCATACAGGCGGCAAGATTTACCGCCGTGGTGGTCTTACCCACGCCGCCCTTCTGGTTGGCTATTGCGATGACACGTCCCAACGATCCGGCCCTAACTGGTTTGCATTAGAAATGGTTATTACACAAGGCGCGTATCATACGAATCAGCCGCTCGGGAAGTCAATACAGGCACGGTATGCTGGGGCAATCAGCAGCCGAATTGCCGCAGATGGTGTTCAAAATGGAGCACGTGAAAGCGATCCCATCCATCTATATCCAACTTCCCAAAGGTTGGGTGGGGGGCGGGTTGTAGTTCATCCGCCTGGACCAGGCCCAGATATTCTTCCAGGAGCGCGTCGAGGGTTTCGAGGTCACCGGGTTCACGGGTGCGCAGGCCCTGACGCTGCAAGGTGCGGGAGGCCCGGCTGTCTCGGGAGAGGGGAATGGCCCCCACGAGTATGAGCGGCCGTGCCACATAGCGGGTGAAGCAATTTCCCACGAAGGGTATCGTGCGAGAGCGCCCCATGGAGTGGCGCATGGCCCAAATCAGGTGCTCAATCATACCGTCACGATTTA
Organism: uncultured bacterium; assembly: GCA_963977445.1. Classification (GTDB taxonomy): domain Bacteria; phylum Hydrogenedentota; class Hydrogenedentia; order Hydrogenedentales; family JAEUWI01; genus JAEUWI01. The sequence goes on from CAXBPH010000032.1 coordinate 20,495, forward strand.
AATCGCCCCACCGGGGGCACGCGTGCCGATCTATATTGCCGAGGCGGCTAACCACCTCCTCTGCATAATCCCCATCAAAGTGGTGCATACTGGTAAATCTTCCCTGCGTTCTCTCCTGTTGCTCATGTTACCACGAAGTTGCCCAATCCTTACAAATAGCCACGTTATTTTTCCGGAATCAAGCGGAGTTCCTGCCAGTCAATTGTGGCCCCATCGCGGTGCATTTGCAAGGTGATGTGGCCGGGAAGCAGTTTTTCCAGCTTGTCCGTCTCCGCTGACTTCTGGCCGTTGATGTAGGTCGTCCCGTGGTTTCCAGTCACAAATACCTGCAACAGGTTCCAGCCACCGGGGGTGAAGATATCGTCACGGCCCCGCACCAGCCCGTAAATGCTGCCGGAGGTCATCCCCACCCCTGGCAGATCGAGGAGCTGAATCTCATGGCCCCGGTCGGAGTCGTCCGTTTGCCAGCGAAAGAACACGCCGCCATTGGCCGACGAGCTGGTTCGGTAGTAACACTGAAAGGAGAAATCACGGCATACCTCGCTGAACTGCAGGTAGCCGTTGCCGCCGGTGCCTCGTAACATGTCCTCTTCAACGGTCCACCACGCCCGCTTGTTGCGGACCGGGGTCCAGCCGGTGAGGTCTTTTCCGTTGAACATTTCGATGGCTTTGGCGCTATCGGGCAGGGGCGTCAATTCCAGGTTGCGGATATTCATGCCCCAGCCGAGATTATTTTGAAATCCGATGCGCCCGGTGCGCAGGGTATGCCGAAGGCGCGGGTGTTCCTCGAGGTTGATTTCCTGGACTATCCTGTCATTGATAGTTACGTGGAGTTGGGGCCAATCCATCCGTACCGTACAGGTATTCCAGTTTTCCGCTTCCTTCACCGCCACTTCCCGGGGCGCGACATGGCGAAATATGGCCCCTGCACGGAAGGGGTCGGGCGGATCACCTGCATGGTCCCCGAGTTCGATCTCTATGCCAGCCCGGTACGCCCCGTTCCAGGGTACGTGGAGATAGAGCCCCGATTCCTCCCACGCGTGGTACTTGAATTCAAACGTGAGTTCAAAATTCTCATAATCCTCCCGCGTGAGAATGGCAGAGGGTTCGCTTTGCCCTTGTTGAATTCGGAGTTCACCGTTCTCAATGGCAAAGGAGGTGGCAGAACCGCCCTGCGCAATCCAGGATTCGGGGCTGTCCAGCAGGCGGAGTGGGGCGGACCCTGCGGCGTTCAGGACCATGGTAAGGAATAGCACTGTTACGAAGGTTTTCATTTCCAGAATCGCTCCTGATTTGGGTTGTGTACCCGATATAATTGCCGTAATCCTGCCATTCGACAGGAGAAAGCTACATAGCAGAAGATCTTGCATGATTATAAGTTACCAAAATGTAGGATTTTGGATGGGGTCTGCATCGCTGTTTTGTTTAACCAACGTCGATCGTCGCTTATGGTAGTTTATAAGTCCTTGCGGTGTAAAGTTTTGTGTCTGTTCTTGACATTTGTTGAGCTTGTTCTGTATCATACGCTGTGGAATGAACTGCAATTGTCACGCCAGTACTTGGGTCCTGAATGTCGACCAGCAGTCCTCCCCGCACTGATTCCCTTTCCAGGCACAACCGTATAGTAATAAAAGGTGGATTCATTTTGTCTAAGAGAGAAATATCCCGGAGCGGGTTGTACGAACCGTATTATGAGCATGATGCTTGTGGTATTGGGTTCATGTGCAACATCGACGGAAAGCGCTCCCACGAAGTAATTCAAAACGGCCTTCAGATTTTAGTCAATTTGACCCACCGAGGGGCCTGTGGCTGCGATCCGGAAACCGGTGATGGTTGTGGCATTATGCTTCACCTCCCCCATGAACTCTTCAAGGAAGACGTTCTGGAGCACGGTTTCGAGTTGCCTGAACCGGGCGACTACGGCGTGGGCATGATTTTCCTGCCAAAAGATCGGGAATCCCGTGAGTCGTGCATGCAGATCCTCAACAAGGCGATTTCCGAGGGAGATCAGGAATTGCTCGGTTGGCGTGACGTGCCCCGGAATTCTGAGGCCATCGGCTGGTTGGCCCGTGAAAACGAACCCACCGTTCGCCAGGTTTTCATTCGTCGCTCGGAAGATCTTAGTATAGATGAGTTTGAGCGTAGGCTTTACGTCATTCGCAAATCGGCCACCCAGATGATCGGCAACTCGGTCATTTCGGGCAAGTCTGAATATTATGTGCCCAGCATGTCAGCCCGCACGATCGTGTACAAGGGCCTCATGCTCCCCGACGCAATGGACAAGTACTATCTTGACCTGGCGGATGAGCGGGCCATGAGCGGCATGGCCCTGGTGCACCAGCGGTACAGCACGAACACCTTGCCTGCCTGGTCGCTGGCCCAGCCCTTCCGCTTTCTGGCGCACAACGGTGAAATCAATACCCTTCGCGGTAATCTGAACATGATGGACTCCCGTGAGCATCACTTTGAGAGCTCGCTTTTCGGTGAGGATCTGGCCAAGGTTCGCCCCATACTCAGTCCCGGTTCCAGTGATTCGGCCAACTTCGACAACGCCTTCGAGCTGTTGGTGCGTGGTGGTCGCGATGTGGACCATGCCATGGCGATGATGGTTCCAGAGCCCTGGAGCGGTCATGAGAGCATGCCCGACGACAAAAAAGCATTCTACGAATTCCACGCCTGCAAGATGGAGCCGTGGGATGGTCCTGCTTCCATGGCCTTCTCCGATGGTGTGCGTATTGGCGCCGTGTTGGACCGGAATGGTCTTCGGCCATCGCGCTATTGGGTCACCAGTGACAACCAGGTCATCATGGCTTCCGAAGCGGGCGTGCTGCACCACATCACACAAGATAAGGTGGTGAAAAAGGGGCGCCTCGAGCCTGGCCGTATGTTCCTCGTCGACATGGCCGAGGGTCGCATCGTTGATGACGCCGAACTCAAAGAGAAATTTGCCAACCGCAATCCTTACCGGGAGTGGCTGGACACGTATCGTATTGAGATGCCGACGGATTTGGAGGAAGGGACTTCCACCCAGGAAGAAACGCCTCTTATGGAACGTCAGCAGGTCTTTGGCTATACCCGTGAGGATATGGAAATTATTCTCACGCCGATGGCCGAAGATGGAAAAGAGCCAACGGGCTCCATGGGTAACGACGCCGCGCTGGCGGTGCTTTCGCCCCGTCCCCAGTTGCTCTTTAATTACTTTAAGCAGCTTTTTGCCCAAGTGACGAACCCGCCCATTGACCCGATTCGCGAAGATATCGTTATGTCTCTCGAGACCGATATCGGCCTGGAAGGGAACCTGTTGGGCGAGAGTCCCGAAGACTGTAAGCAGCTTCATCTCAAGTCTCCCATTCTCAGCAACGCGCAGTTGGACTTCATTAAGAAACTGGATCGCGACGGATTTCGTGCTGCGGTCGTTTCTACCCTTTTTGAAGCCGACAAGGGTCCGGCCGAAATGGACCGGGCGCTACACGCTATCTGCAAAGAAGCGGCACGTTGTCTTGAAGACGGCGCGAATATGATCATCCTGTCGGATCGTGGTGTGAGTAAAAAACTTGCTCCGATTCCCAGTCTGATGGCCACGGGTGCGGTTCACCAGTATCTGGTGCACAAGCACAAGCGCAGTGAATGCGGGTTGATTATCGAGACCGGTGAAGCCCGCGAAGTTATGCATTTTGCCCTGCTTACGGGCTACGGCGCTGGCGCGGTGAACCCCTACCTGGCGTTGGAAACTCTGGACGACCTGAAGCATCGTGAAATGTTCGTCGAGAAGAAGCCGGGTATGGCCCACAAAAATTATATTAAGGCCCTCGAAAAGGGTCTGCTGAAGGTCATGTCGAAAATCGGCATTTCCACGCAGCAGAGTTATCGTTGTGCCCAGATTTTCGAGGCGGTTGGCCTGAATTCGGCCATCGTGGAGCGCTGCTTTTCCGGTACGGCATCACGTATCGAAGGTATTGGGCTCAAGGAAGTCGCCTTGGAAAGCCTGATGCGCCATGCCATGGCCTACCCCGAGAAACCTGCCCGCCGCGCTGAACTTGATGTGGGTGGTGCCTATCGCTGGCGTCGTCGTGGCGAATTCCACCAGTGGAATCCCGAGACCGTCGCCAAACTGCAGCATTCCACCAGTCAGAATAATCAGAAGACCTACGATGAGTTTGCGGAAGAAGTGAACAATCGTAACCGGACCCTTGCGGCCCTGCGTGGTCTGTTGGAATTCAAAGAAGGCACACCCATTCCGCTGGAACAGGTGGAGCCTGCCTCTGAGATCGTGAAGCGCTTTTGCACCGGTGCCATGTCCTATGGCTCGATTAGTGCGGAGTCCCACGAAAATCTCGCCATTGCTATGAATCGCATCGGTGGTCGCAGCAATACGGGTGAAGGTGGTGAAGATCCCCGTCGTTTTGAGCGGGATGAAAAAGGCGATCTCCGTCGAAGCGCCATTAAGCAGGTGGCTTCAGGACGCTTTGGCGTGACCAACGAATATCTCGTTAATTCTGATGAGCTTCAAATCAAAATGGCTCAAGGTGCCAAGCCCGGCGAAGGTGGTCAGCTTCCCGGCCATAAAGTATTCGAGAATATCGCAACGGTTCGTTATTCGACGCCGGGTGTCGAGCTCATTTCTCCGCCACCCCACCATGATATCTATTCCATTGAAGATTTGGCGCAGCTTATCCACGACCTGAAGAACGCCAACGTTCACGGCAATGTTTCTGTGAAGCTGGTATCGGAAGTCGGGGTCGGCACCATCGCTGCCGGTGTTTCCAAAGGTAAGGCCGACTTGGTCCTTATCAGCGGACACGACGGCGGCACGGGTGCTTCGCCACTGACGTCTATCAAGTATGCTGGACTTCCCTGGGAGCTTGGCCTGACGGAGACCCACCAGGTACTGGTCGAAAACGACCTCCGTGATCGCATCCGCGTCCAGGTGGACGGCCAGATGAAAACCGGTCGCGACGTCGCCATCGGGGCGCTGTTGGGTGCCGACGAGTTTGGTTTTGCTACGGCTCCCCTTATCGTCTCCGGCTGTATCATGATGCGCAAGTGTCATTTGAATACCTGCCCGGTGGGTATTGCTACCCAGGACCCAGAGCTGCGGAAGAAATTCCAAGGCAAGCCCGAACACGTGGTGAACTATTTCTTCTTCGTGGCCGAAGAGTGCCGCAAGATAATGGCGGAGTTGGGATTTCGGACCATGACGGAAATGGTAGGCCGCGCTGACATGCTTAAGTTTTCGCCCTTGCCAGAGCATTGGAAAGCCAAGCACCTCGACTTCTCCCGGGTGCTTCATGTGGCGAAGGCGTGGGATAATTCCACCCTCCATCACAGCAAGACTCAGGATCATGGTCTGGACGGTGCGTTGGACCATACGCTTATTGAACAGGCCAAGGCCGCATTGGAAAAGAAGGAAAAGGTTCGCATTAAGGTTGATATCAAAAACGTCAACCGAACGGTGGGCACGATGCTCTCCAGCGAACTGACCCGTCGCCACGGCCTGGGAATGTATACGGGCAGTCTTCCGGAAGATTTGGTCTGGATTGATTGCATGGGTATCGGTGGCAACAGTTTTGGTGCCTTTATCATCCAGGGTGTTACACTCAACATCGTTGGGGAAAGCAATGACTATGTGGGTAAAGGACTTTCTGGCGGTAAGATCATTGTATCGCCCTCGCCAGAATTTTCGGGTATCCCAGGTGAGAATATTATTATCGGCAACGTGGCGCTCTACGGTGCGACCGCTGGTCAGGCCTATATCAACGGTGTGGCAGGTGAGCGTTTCGCCGTCCGTAACAGTGGTGCCTGGACCGTCGTTGAAGGGGTTGGCGGCCATGGTTGCGAATACATGACCGGGGGACGGGTTGCTGTCCTCGGTGAGACGGGACGTAACTTTGCCGCCGGTATGAGTGGTGGCATCGCCTACATTTATGATAAGAGCGGGTCCTTCTCCCTGAAGTGCAACATGGGTAGTGTGGACTTGAAGGGGCTGCATGCCGATAGCGTCGTCGACCTGAAGACCATGCTCGAAAATCACGTTAAATACACCGACAGCGCCGTGGCGAAATCCATACTGGCAAACTGGACCGAAGAGCAGCAGCACTTCGTCCGCGTTATGCCCCGTGATTATGCCCGCGTTTTGAAGCAGCAAAAACAGGAACAGCCGGAGGTAACCCATGCTTCCTGATAAAGAAAAAGGGTTCATGCTCTTCGATCGCGAATTGCCGCAGGATGAAGCGCCGGATGAACGTCTGAAGCACTACAAAGAGTTTTCCACGTCGCTGCCGCCCGAGCGTATTACGGAGCAGGCGTATCGTTGCATGAATTGCGGAATTCCTTTTTGTCATAGCGGTTGTCCGCTGGGCAATCAAATTCCCGATTTTAATGAACTGATGAAGGACGAGGATTGGGAAGAAGCGCTTCACGTGCTTCACTCAACCAATAATTTTCCAGAATTCACCGGTCGGGTGTGTCCTGCGCCATGCGAGACTGCCTGTGTGCTGGGCATCAATGAGCCCGCCGTCACGATCGAAATCAACGAACGGGAAATCGCCGACCGCGGTTGGCGTGAGGGCTGGGTCACCCCACAAGTTCCAGAGCGGCGTACGGGCAAGACCGTTGCTGTAGTTGGCTCGGGGCCTGCGGGTCTTGCCGCTGCACAGCAGCTGAATCGTGCCGGGCACAATGTGGTCGTGTATGAGCGCTCCGATGAGCCCGGTGGATTGCTTATGTATGGCATTCCCAACTTCAAGCTCGATAAGCAGACCGTACTACGACGGGTTGGCCAGTTGAAAGAAGAAGGCGTTGAGTTTATTTGCAATGCCGAAGTGGGTGTCAATGTACCCACCAGTAAGCTGGATCAATACGACGCTGTTCTCATTGCTATCGGTTCCACTAAAAGCCGTACCTTTGAGGGAATGAGTGTTCCCGGCTCTGACTTGAAGGGCATTTATCCGGCAATGGACTTTCTGCCCCAGCAGACGCGACGTGTCCTTGGTAAGACGGTAAAAGTAGAGGAAATACTGGCGACCGAGAAAAACGTTATCGTTATTGGCGGTGGAGATACCGGATCTGACTGCGTGGGAACAAGTTTGCGCCAGGGCTGTAAAAGCCTGGTCAACCTTGAGCTCATGCCGAAGCCCCCTGTGGATCGCGTGGGAAGCAATCCCTGGCCCCAGTGGTCCTTCGTGTTTCGCTCGTCTTCCAGCCACAAAGAAGGTGGTGAACGTCGGTACAGCGTGCTGACCAAGTCCTTTGAGGATGATGGTAAGGGCAATGTAAGCGCGTTGAATACCGTGCAGCTCGCGTGGGGCGAACCCGATGAAACGGGTCGCCGTCAGATGCAGGAAGTTCCCGGTACCGAAGAACGCATACCAGCAGAACTCGTGCTTCTGGCTATGGGATTCACCCAGCCGGAGACGGATACGTTCGTGAAGGAACTGGATCTGACGTTGGATCGCAATCGCTTTGGTCAGGGTATTCAAGCCAATACCCTGGACTTCATGACGACGAAAGACAAGTATTTTGTGGCCGGCGATGCCCGTCGTGGTCAGTCGCTGGTGGTCTGGGCGATACACGAAGGCCGTGAATCTGCACGGGCCATAGACCTGTATCTCATGGGCGAGTCCACGTTGCAGGCCAGTGACAGCCAGGGATACGAGAGTCTCTCCCTTGAAGGTTCCCCCGTAGGCACCTGAGTCCACACCGCTTGACCTATCAACGGCCTGGAATTGGTATAATTTCCAATTTTGGGCCGTTTTTTTAGCCAACTGTCAGCAAAAGTGGAACTTTTTTCGTTTTACAGGGGATTAGATGAAGAGGGTGTAACATCCTTGGCAGCCCGTCGGTACAGTAGGTATACCAAGGGCCGACGGCAGCACGGCTTCTACCATTAGAGGTCGGTGTGCTATGCTCTGGAGGTGCCCTTACTGTTGGAAGGAATTTACTGTTGAAACACCTGACATTGATTGCCCGAACACCCCTTCGCGCTGAGGAATTCACCACGGGACAGAAATTGAGCCTTGCCGCTGGAATTACGCAAGCTATTTCCGCCTTTTTCGTCACCAAAGAGCCCCCTGTGGTTACGACGACGCCCTGATTCCTACGTTTTCATCAACGAATACGGATACGAAGAGGAAGCTATTTTGAAACATTTACGCACCATATCCTGCACGCCCCTACAGGCGCAGCAAGCAAGTTTTAGTTTTGCAGCTATTTTTTCACTGGTTGCGGATATCCTCGCCGCTGTTGCCTTGGCCGTTACTGCCAAGGAAAGTTCCAATTTGACCGGCCTGACCGGTCTCCTGACGGGCGGCACGAGCGGCACGAGCACCCCTCCCTGAAGAGATTGCATGGTAGTGGTCGGCGAGAAGCTGATACTTGAAACGAGTACCTAACCAGAGGCTTCCTGCATCGTATTGTAGTCGCAGGGCCAGGAGGGAATATTGATGCGACATTTGACGTGCTTATCCAAGCGTCCGGAACGGGCACAAACGGGGGTTTGCGCCACTATAGGAAGTGACTACCAGGCGCTGCTATGCTTCATCATTGAAGCGCTCAATACGGTTTTCCCCAGCTTCATCCAGTCAAAGACGCCAACGCAGACCGCGATCTGATTGCGTATGGGGAGCGGTGACCAGCGTGGGGCGGTCCACGTGAGAATGATAAGTCGAATTCCGGAAAGGGCGCAAAGCCTCGCGCCGGAAGTGAAGCTTACGTTCTTGCGAGAGCTTCTCGTCGCCTCGGGAGATACCTCGGCACTTCGTGGCTTCCTCACCGTGACCATCCCGCTCTTCGTCAACAAGGATCCAAGCAACCCCGCATCATAATATATGGGGTTGCGTTTCAAACTTGTAGCGGCTGCCAAAATATGCTCTAATAGGCGGAACCGAGAACAAACCGGAGTGAGTACATGAAACACATCAGGCAGATTTCGACCCCTAAGGCCGATGCGTTTGTGGATTTCTACAACGCCCTCTACCGTGCGTGGATAGACTTTCGCAATGGCAAAAAGGACGAGGCCCAATCGGGGTTCTAGTTCTTCAAAAACGATACATGTAGTACCGGGGCCTGACGCCCAAAGCGCGGGTTCCGGTTCCTTTGTTCAGGGGTGCCGATCTGCGGTTCGCCCGATGGAGACTATGCGCGACCATGATTCGTGGGGAACATAGCTTTATCCGGGGTACGGAACAGGACGATGTGGAGGCCCTGTTCGGCCTTTATGCGCCCGGCGTACTTCGGGCCGGGCTACTCGATGCGCGGCGGGAACCCTTGCTGGTCACGCGGGACGATCTTCGCGATCTCCTGACCCGAAAGGAAATCGCGGACGGTAGCTTTTACACCGTTGAGTCGAAGACGGGGGCCATCGTGGGATTTTGTAGCATTCGCGGATTGAACACCGATGCCCGATTTGCTGAGTATGGTATTCAGTTCACCGATACGGACTGCTATGGGGCCGATCTGGCGAGGGAAGTGCATGATTTTCTCCTGGATCGGGCGTTTAAGCGTCTGGGGCTGCGCAAGGTTATTGCCCACGCTCTCACCGAAGAAACGGCGATGGTAGAATTTCTCCGGGGGAAGGGATTCATGTCTGCGGGCGTCCAGCGGGAAATTCTGTTTTCCCAGGGCACGTGGCATCACCTGGAAACGCTTGTCTTGAATAATCCGTCCTTCAACGCTTCCCAGGCCGTGAGTTAGCTATGCCTTTCACAACCACAACCTATATTCGCCGCGCTGAACGGGACGACCTCGACACCGTTGTTGCGTGGATGGAAAGTGCCGACTTTCAGCATTTTCTCTACGGCGATCCTGCCCGTTCTCCCAAACTGGTTCGGGAAAAGATCGTCGCCATGCTGGGGCGCGCCGTAGGCCATACCATGCCCGGCGGTATCTATCTGTTGATTGACTCGCCCGCCTTGGGACCGGTGGGGCTATTGTCCCTGCAGAATATCAGCTGGCGGAATCGTTCGTGCAGTATTGATCTGTACATTGGCAAGACGGAGCATCGCAGTGGGATTATAGCGGCCGGCGCGGTGTACCAAACGTTGGAGTATTGCTTTCACGAGCTGAACCTCCACCGGGTCAGTGCGTTCATCTATAGTTTTAATACGGCTTCCTGGCGCATATTGGAAAAGACCGGCGCGAAACGGGAGCTTATCCTGCAGGATCACGTCGCCCGGGATGGCAACCTATTTGACCTCTATGGCTACGGGCTGCTTCGCAGTGAATTCGACGCGTTTCGCGCCGAGTACCACCATACCGCTTCCGGCTTCTCCCTCGAGGCGATGATCGAAACCTTGGGGCGTGCCGGCACGGAGCCCGACGGTTGAATATTGTATTGCTCGCGACGCTGGTTGCCTATGCGATTCATGCGGTATGGGTGCACTCGCTCCAAGGCCCCGAAGCCGACGAGACCGATACCCACCTGCACCGGGGAATGCCGTTCCCGATAATGCCACTGGGGCTTTTTCTGTTGTGCCAGGCCCTGGGCTCACCCGGCATTGCCGCATTCATAAAATCACCGGGTACCTTGATCTTCGGCAGTGCGTTTTTCCTCTGGATGCTCTATCGCCAAGTGAAAAAGAATCGCACCGAGGCAGATGGAGGCGGCGATATTCGTTCTCAATGCTCCTATGCCCTCGGCGGCGTCCTCCAATCGGGCCTGCTCGTCGTCTCGTGTTACCTGGCCTATGAGGCTGGCGCGATTGGCAGGAGCCTTTTCAGTCCCGGTTGGGGTATACTAGGGGTTGTTGCGGGTCACTTTATCTTCGGCGTATCCCTGTGTTTCAGCCATCGTTCACTCGATTCACTGAAAAATATCGGGCGTTACGTCTTAGGCGTGCGTTCCGTGGCCCGATTTGCATTTGAGGCTCCGCGCCAGGTTTTCGCGTGCCTTGACGTGAGTCTGATGGAAGAGATTATTTATCGTGTGGCGGCGCAGAGTGTACTTGTCGTCTTGGTAGGGAATCCCACGATAGCGATCGTGCTGGTTGCCATCATCTTTTCCATCGTGCATCGCCATTTCTTCTACAACCCTATCGTGGATTCGATAGAGTTTTTGGCCTTTTCCTTGCTTTTGGGCGGGCTATATTACTGGTCGGAGAGCTTGATACTTGTGGTGATGATACACACCATACGAAATTTTGAGATTGTTTACTTTGATCATGCGGAAGGTCCGCTGGCTGTATCAACGGCCAGGGCACTCCGTTTAAGGGCCTGAACAGGAATGTCGGATACTTCAGATAAATTCATTGAACTGGCTAATTTGAAAAAGTCGTTCGTGCTTCGCAATTTCTTCGTGAAAGACGAAGATACGGGCAAACGTCGCCTCTATCGAAAAACCTTCGTGCACGCAGTGCAAGGGGTGGATTTCAGCATTGCCCGGGGAGAGATATTTGGCTTGCTCGGGCCCAACGGTGCGGGCAAGACCACGACCGTCAAAATGCTTAGTGGGCTGGTGAAGCCTGACGGCGGGCATGTCACGGTGGATGGCCTGGAAGTTGAGCGCTATCGCCAGAAAGTGTTGCGCAAAGTCGGGGTCGTTCTCGAAGGTACCCGTACCAGCATCTGGCCATTGACGCCCCTGGAAAATCTGGCCTACTACGGCAATCTAAAAAATGTAAAAGGGGCCGTACTTAAAGAGCGGTCAAACCGACTACTCGACTTTATCGGCCTCAAAGATAAGAAAAACGTGGAAGTACGTCATCTTTCACGTGGCCAGAAACAGAAATTGGCCATATGTATCGCCATGATTGCCGATCCACAGGTGCTTCTGCTTGACGAACCCACCACGGGGTTGGATGTGCAGAGTGCCCGCGCGATTAAAGATAAAATTATCGAAATGACTCGGGAGCACGGGAAGAGTGTTCTCGTCACGACCCACGACATGCATGTGGCGCAAGAGCTCTGCGACCGGATCGGAATTATTGACAAAGGGAAGCTCGTGGCCTGTAAGCCGACACAAGAGCTCCTCGGTAACTTTTCTGAGCAGGTCTACGTCTTCCAACTGGATCGCGAACCCGAGCTGGCGGCCCTGCAGGCCCTCCCCGGCGTTCTTTCGGTAGAGCGGGAACTTACGGTGGACGGTCCGGCGGCCGTGGTCAGTCTCCAACCAGATAGTGAAGTTCGCTCCCGCGCGCTTTACGCGGTGGTGGAGACACTCGCGCGTGGCTCCTTTGAACTACGGGGCATCTCGCAGCGACAGCAGAATCTGGAGAGTATTTTCCTCCAATTGACCACCAGCAGTATTTAACGAAATCGTTTCGATTACGGAATGAAACAGGAGTTCGGAGAAACATGAGTTTTCTTCTCGTTATGAAAGCCGAAATTGTGCAGGCCCTTATCATAATGCGCCGATATTGGTTTCGTACCATCATCGGAATGGTTATGGGTTATGGCATGCTGCTCGTCCTCATTGCCGGCTTTATGGTAAGCCGCAAAGAAGTGACCGACATGGCCGTGGGGCGTTTTGGCGATGCAGAATCCGCTACCAACTTTGTGCTTGGATTTATTATCGGCATGTTCGCCTTTGGGATTGTGGGTATGTTCACCCAGGGCATTCAGGGAATGGCAAGCACCGGCGTGTTGGAGCAGTTGTGCCTCAGCCCCCATGGCCTGATTACGAACTTTCTTGCCCGCAGCACGGTCGCAGGTATTACGACCTGTTTGTCTTCAAGTTTCATGGTTTGGCTGGTCACAGAGACGGTGGGGGGGCAGCTCTATTTCGATGGGCTGGCTTTGGCGTCCGTGCTGGTGCTCACCTTCATAAATCTGCTCGGATTTGGCTTTATGATGGGGGGGCTGGTCCTGGTCTTCAAGCAGGTGGGGCAGGTCGCCATCCTGATACGAATGGGGCTCTTTGCCCTGGCTATCTTCGCCAAAGAGGAACTGCTCCACAAAGGCTGGGCCATGGCAACCTTTGTACATGCCCTTCCTATTGCGGATGCCGCCATCCTATTGAAATGGATATTAATCTCCAATCAGGGGCGTGAAGGAGACAACATGGAAAATTATGTCTCTGCCTTTCAGCACCCCTCCATGTTCTTTCTCATACTCAGTTGTGTGGTCTGGACCGGTTTGGGCATGACCTGCTTCAAACTGATGGAAAACTGGAGTCGCGCCAAAGGAACCCTGGGAACCTACTGATGGCACGAACCGCACTGCATCGATTCGAACGGGACGGCAGACGATTCGTGTTGGACACAGACACCTGTTTCTGTTTTGAGTGCGACGCCATATCCTGGGATGTGTTGGGATACTATCCCGACACGCCGGTGAATCAAATCGTCCATACCCTCGGTACGACGCACCCACCGGCGGAGCTGGAAGAAGTCATCGGCGAATTGGAGTGGTTGCGGGCAACAAAGTCCATCTTGCCGTTGAAAAAACAGCAGGATCAGATCAAAGATTTTGAGTTGGTGCCCGGACTGCGTCAATTGGATCTATCCCTTGACGGCAGAAATCGTCTCACGGAACGCTGTGATGGGGCACTCATGCTGCTTTTGGGGCGTTCGGGCACGCAGAAGAATCTGAAAATAAGCCTGTTCTTCAGTGATTTTGAAGGATTGGGCGAATGGTTGCCCCAGTGGGGGAAACGTGCCTTTGATTGCGCGAAGATGGCGGGGAAAGTTTTGACCCTTGGTCTGGTGCATACCGCCCCGCGCCGCCACCGCGCCGATAAAGCACTCGGAGACCACCCGGTAAACGTTGCCTGTACCTTTACCACGGCAGACACCCTGGCGCCGACCTTGGGCGCCTGGTCGAAGGCCCGTTCCGGCGCGTTGGGACGTTTAACACGTAGCATCGGCACTGGGGAAGGAGAAGAGCTCTCCGTAACACTCGTACCCCACAACGGCACGTTTGACGCGGCGGTACGCTACCTGGTCAAAGAGGGCTTCAAGCGGGTCGATATCGACATCATCGCTGCCTATGGTCACGTCGCCGCCGGGGAGAGCGATTCTATCGTGTCCGGACTGGAGTCAACGGCGGTCTTTTATGCCCAGGAACTCCTTAAGCGAAATTACTTCCGTCTGGAGCCCATCGCCGGACTCTTCCATCAGATATACGAGGGTAAGGCCCGCTCTCGGGCGGACGAAGCAGGCACTTGGTTACTCGCCATGGATGAACGTGGCGATATTTATCCTTCACGGCACTTTTTCGACGTCGCCGAGTATCGCCTGGGCAATATATGTGACGGTGATTTTGATGAGGACCGCCGCTCAACCTTTGACGACATGGGTATCATGACGACGTCGCCCTGTGGCACCTGTTGGGCACGTAATCTGTGCGGTGGCGGATACAGCGCGGTCCATCGCGTTCTTGGAGGTTCCATTCGTCGTCCCGATGGCACGTGGTGTGATTCCCAGCGAGATTGGTATGCTGCCGCGATCGCGGCGTTTAATATGCTTTCGGCAGAGGGGGTGGATTTTGCCCGCCTCTATCAGAACCTGCGCCCCGGAAAGGGGATGTCGCTCTGGGGAATGGCCCGGGCGGCCCTCACGATGAACGTGGGGCTACGTCCCATTGAAGAATCGGATGCGGCGCTGCTGACCCGCTGGGAAAACTGGAGCGAGGCCGCCTATTTTCTGGGCAACGAATATGGCGTATTCCTGGCAACCCGCTATGACCGGGAGATGGATTCCCTTCATCCCAGGGGCATTGAGCAGGAATTCATGATCATCTCCCGCCGCGGGGCTCCCCTGGGGCTTCTGAAAATCAGGCCGGATGGTGTTGCTGGATTGGCTCGGGTCTGGATTTACTTCCAAGACCAGGCGCTCTATCAAGACAAGGCCACACGGAGTAGTTTTTCCCGAATTATTAGAGAGGCTTCTAAGCAGGGCGCTTTCCGCCGATTCGTCGCGGCTTCCGGGCCCGGTGATAACGGACTGAGCGAGTTTCTGGAGGCCATCGGCTTCGCTCCCCTGGGTGTCGAGCGCGAGGCGTTGTTTCTCCACGATGCCTACCACGATATCGCGTTATTTCAGATGGTTATGAGTCCATCTTAATCGGCCCTTGCACCGCACCGAATCTTGGAGTAGACTGGTTATATATGGGAACTGTCGTCTCTACGCCGACGTACAGGAAATGTCAGATTCAAACTTCGAGGCCTATCCGATGATTAAAGTTGTGATTGCTGATGACGACCCACACGTTGCCCGTTTTGAAGGACGCGTAATGGAATCGCTCGGATATTCAGCTATCCTCTGCCGCGATGGATTGCGTGCGCTTTCTGTGTTGGAAGATAATCCCGATGTAAGTTTACTTATTACCGACGTCTCCATGCCCAATATGGGAGGCCGTGAGTTGGTTAGTGAGCTCCGCCGACATGGGCAATTTCAACGCCTGCCTATCATTTTGACCTCGGGGGTCGTTCGGGTTTCGGAAATCGCCGACTTACTCGATATCGGCGTGACCTGTTTTCTGGGAAAACCAGTGGAACTGGGTGACTTGAAAAGTTATGCCCGCAGTCTGGTAAGCCAGAAGACGGGCTCTCTGGTCGGCTGACCGCGAGCAACGGAGACCTGTATGATACGTGTAGTCATTGCAGAAGATGAACCGACGGTAGCCAAAACGATAGCCCGCTGTATGCTCTCTCTGGGGTATCACCCCGTAATATGCAGCGATGGTCAACGTGCCCTGAATGTCATCGAAGACAATCCAGACACGAAGCTACTCATCACGGACGTTTCCATGCCGAATTTCGATGGTCGTGATCTGGTCCAGCGATTACAAGCGAACGAAAAATTCAGCAAAATACCCACCATTGTCATCTCCGGTTTGGTGAGCGTGGCCGAGATTGCCCACCTGGTCGACAATGGCGTGACCTACTTTCTGGGCAAGCCTGTCAATCTCGAAGACCTGAAGGAACACGCACGAAGTCTGGTTGAGCATGACCGTCATCCTGTAGAGTGACCCGTCTCAGTCACACCAGATCGAATAGAATTGGCCGTTGCGCACGCCGATTCGTAATTGAATGGGGGTCGAGGGTGGGGGGAGTGGGGTATCCCATGTCAGGGGCATATCGAGACTATCTAATTCTACCGGCACCGCCGTCGCAATTTTCTGGCCCGTGCTATCCAGCGCTTCGACGGTAATTTCTCCCCAGTTCGCGCGACCATTGATGTGTATGGTTGAGCCAGCACGGGTGAAGGGGACCGTCGTGAGGATTCCTCCGGTGTAGTCGCCTTCCATGGCCACAAAGCGATCGCGTTTTATCGTTCCATAGCCGATGGCACCTTGAATGGGGCCACTGTCCGTGCCTTCATAGGGATCGTGTCGATAGCGTCGATCGCTATAGTAGAAACGCAACTCGTCTCCTTCTTCAATGGGCGGATTATTCGCAACAGCGACGTTGAATCGATCCCAATCCCCCACCTCACCATTGGGGATGAATGGTGTGCGGTCGCCTACGCGGGTAAAGGCGTTGCCGTCGCGGCTCGTGGCAAGCTGTATATTCAAAAAAGAGTCAAGGGGACGGTTTTGGAAATGTTGTACCAGACCAATGTATTGATTGCCGTATTTGAATACCCCCATGCCGTAGATTTCTGAAGCGATGGCATCATCCAGGTCGGCAGACATCACGATGGGTGCACTGTCGGGGGCGCTATGTTCCCAATGGATAAAATCATTGGACGAGGTGTGGGCAACCACCCGGCCCCAAAAATGCTTCTGGTACCACGGGTCGCTTTTCCACGCAGCATCCAGCGCCTCGGGTTGACGTTTGCTTCGGCCATAGAGATGATAACGCCCCTGTTCCGGGTCATAGGTCCAGTGGGTTGAGCCGTCTACGATGGCATCGGTTGTAAAGGTCTCGATGTTGGTCCAGTGTATTCCATCGGGGCTCCCTGCAACCCCGAGACCCCGCCGTTGACCTCGGTGAAAGAGATCCATGTGGGGGCCCTCATAGGGGCGCTCGATGCTCAGGTACCCCATCTTATAACGGCGTGTTGGATCCGGGTCCTTGTCATCACGAAAAACGCCGAAGAGTTCATAGAACCAGGGAAAGGGACCCTCGCCGGGGCTGTCGATGGACGCCCGTACCAGAATGTTGGAGGGTTCGCCCTCCCATGGAACGAGATCCATCAGGGGCTTGGTCCACGTGATGCCATCCTGGCTTTCCGCGTAACATACGCCTCGGGGCATGTAGTACCACATGCGATATAGGCCGTTTTCCTTCACTACGGAGCCATAGAGCAGGGGGCGTTGCTGTTCCCAGGCTTTGTCACCCGTGAGCACCGGGTTTTCGACCGCTTTTTCTACCGGCATGATTCGGCGGGTCAGGTTCTCCGAAGTAGCGATAAAATGGTCATCCAGGAAGAGCTCATGGTTATTTCCGAGGCTAAGGGCCTCGGGGGCGGTCAGCAGAAGGGCAAGTGAAAGGATAAATGGGGTCATGTTCGATCTCCAGAGAAGTGTTTGAATGATGTCATGGTAAAAGATCGGCGAAGCCTGTGCAAGAGCATGGAGCAGGGCAATCGCACTAAAATACCCCATCCGTTGCGCCCCATCTGATTTGATGAAAGCCGTAGATTGAGGGGTGCCACTTGTCAATCAACATGGATGTGAAGTCGATATCGGGTATTTTAATGTTTCATGGGCGATTAGTGGGGATGACTTATTCGATATTTCAAGTGCCGTAGGTACAAGGATGACTTGATGGGTTCTTGCGAATCATGTCGTCACGCAATTTTTTTCAGATAAAACGACAAACCATGGACGTGCCGCGCGATCTGGTACTCCAGTTCGTGC
>CAXBPH010000033.1:0-37860 GCA_963977445.1 uncultured bacterium
AGTCGACATACGTACCGAACACGTTGGCCTGCGTAATGGCTCCATCATTGGAGTCGATGCCCGGCATCAGAATCTGAGCTTCGTCGATGGCCCAGGCGTTATAAATATAGGATAACGTGTCTACGCGGCAGGGGTTCACCGGCGCGGCTTTGTCACCCAATTGATTCCAACGTCCACCTCAAAGCGGGCCTTTCCGTCCGCATCCGACGGACACACGTTGACCGCAAGGTCTGTGAGGTATTCGGGATGAAGGGTGTCGCCCTGCCACATAAAATCGAGACCGATGACATCACAGGAACCAGCGATGACGCCTTCATCGGCATATTTAGGTGGAGGGAATGCTTCCCCTTCGGATTCGTTGGCAAACATCTTGAACGAAAGTCCAAGCTGTTTAAGATTATTCTGGCAAGATGCCCGACGGGCTGCTTCACGGGCGCGCGCCAAGGCGGGAAGCAGGATAGCCGCCAAGATGCCGATGATGGCAATGACCACCAGGAGTTCGATGAGAGTAAAACCACGATTCTTCATAAAAGATAAATCCTTTTGATTTAATGATTGCGATTCCAGAAACTCTTAACCCTTATGTAATGTAAATCTTACGCGCTCGATGGCGCCTTCTCGGAACGACCTCCGGCAACCCGAGTGATTTTAAACCCTTGTTTGCGTAGAACACTATAATTTATATATCTGATGTTGGCACAGATCCTGTGCATAGTCAAGAAAAATTAGCACCACCTTGGGATGTATATCCACCATAGACACAAGGTTTGCATAGAATTCTTACTATGCTGGCGATGTTGTCTCAAAATGGGAATCATGGTAGGAGTACCGCTTCGTACAGGACGACTGTCCAAGCCAGATGGGATTGACGGGGCCGGTCGGCTCGGACTGGGTGAGAAAACGGATACGCAGCGGTGTCAGCTCTACGCTTGTATCTGCCGAATGGAAAGGTCGGAGACTAGAAATTATCCAACCGCGTGGCTGGCAGAGTACTGGGTCCTAACCTCCAGGAAGCGGACGGTTCCGCGGCGGTTTCTATTCCGGCCTGTTGCAGTACAATGCTGCTCCGCGCCTTGGACTAGGCACCGGCGTCATTCCAAGAGCAACAGATGTCCTAACGAGGGCTGGCACTCGCGCCAAACACGGCCAGCGCTTGATTGACGAATCCATCGACAAGGACATACTGCTCTTGAGGCATGGAATCCGTCAGGCGTTCCAACGTGAAGGTGAGGGCCCGGGCCTGCGCCGCATTGAAATTGTCTAACGTGTAGGGCTCGTCCGTCTGATCAAACAGGTCAAATTCCCGAACCAATTCCTCGGCCATGACTTGGCTGGTGAGTTGTCTGTTTTCACTGCTCAGTCCAGCGGCCAGCATAGCCAACTGGCCGTCGACTGACCTCTCGTAGAGGATCTGGTCCGCCACCAGTTCATATTGATCAAAAGCGGCGAGCTCTTCGGTTTTCAAGAATTCAGACAGATCGTTGTGCAAGGTCTTCCGCAGGCCATCCCGTTCCGCCCTGACTTCGCGCGCCGTCTTCGTCCCTGAGCGCATGGCCGCTGCTGTAGTTTTACGATATGCATTGGTATTCGCAACGAGGGCTTCATTCACTAGTTTCCGTTGTTCGGGTGTTAGACCCAGTTCCTGATAAAAATCACCATAGACCATATCCATCAGGAGTTCCATCTGGGCCTGTGCCGCACGTTCCATGGACTCCTTGCCTGTTTTGTCATCCACCTCCGCCTTTTTCTCGGATGAAGCGACCGCTTCTGCGTCGCCTGGCTCGTCTGCTTCCTCCGCCATATCCTCACCATGGGGAGGTCCTGCTTCCTGACAGGCCTTCAACGAAGCCATGGTGTCGTTGATTTTTCCTTCGATCACCGCGAGAGCCTGTGTCAGGGATTTTTCGTCCATATCCCCACGGGTTGCCCAATCTCCATCGGTAGGATCGGACCATGTCGCACCGGCGAAGTCCGTACCCGATTCGCAGCTGGATTGTAACTCCTCTGCCGTAGCGAGTAGGGCCTCTTTTTGCGCCAGTTTGAGCAACAGTGTAAGGCGCGGGTCACTGGCAACCGGTGAATCGCCTGTCTTTGAGATAGAAATTACTTCTGGGGCACGGGTGGTTGCCAGGTAAATGGTAGCAACCAGGAAGACCAGAAAAAGGAACCACCCACCGAATTGAAACCCTCTAGACATCACACAATCTCCCACGTTTACGGGTCCCGATTGACCCCATACTGCCGCCTGCCACCCCCTGCCCCCGGGCCTGGCACTGTGTTCTTCTACTTATACTCCTTTCACCGATGAATATTCGACCGGAGTCACGATTCTTTCCAGCCCCCCCAACGTGTTATAATTTCGCCTGTTTGACGGGCAATCACAACCCAAAGTTGATTTATCGTATGAGTATTACAAAAACACCGAAAAAAACCTTCCCAGACTGGATTAGACAGCCCTGGCCATCAGGTGATGTCTTTAGCGAGGTCAAGTCGCTTTTGGGCGATCTGAAACTCCACTCCGTCTGCCAGAGTGCCCATTGTCCCAACCAATCGGAATGTTGGGGACGTAAGACCGCCACTTTTATGGTCATGGGCAACACCTGCACCCGCCACTGCTCCTATTGCGCAGTAAATAGCGGAAAGCCCGGTGAACTGGACCAGGATGAGCCGGCCAACATCGCCGAAGCCGTTCGGCGGCTGGGCTTGAAACATACCGTCATTACTTCGGTGACACGGGATGACCTGACCGATGGTGGCGCGCAGCACATAGCCGACACCATATATGCCATTAAAAAAGTCATGCCCGACACGACCATCGAGGTCCTGGTACAGGATTTTGATGGGAATCGGGAGGATATTGCCCTGGTGCAGGCGGCGCAGCCCGAAATCTTCAGTCACAATATCGAAACCGTGGAGCGTGTGTTTTCCCGAATTCGGGATCGCCGTTTTACCTATGCCCAGTCGCTGGACGTATTGCGCACCGCAAAAGAACTCAGCCAGGGACATTTTATCAAGTCCGCTTTCATGCTGGGATGTGGAGAGACGGACGAAGAAATCCGTCAAACCCTGATCGACCTGAAAGAAGCCGGTTGTGACTCGGTGAGTATCGGTCAATACCTCCAGCCCACCCCCAAACACCATGCGGTTGAGGCCTATATACCTCCCGAGCAGTTTAAGGTTTACGAAGCCCTCGCCTATGAGCTGGGTTTTGGTTTTGCCGTTGCCGGCCCCTTTGTGCGTAGTTCGTACCGGTCGGAAGCGCTCCTGGATTCTGAATACGCGAAAAAACGCAAGGAGATACATTCCGATGCAGATTGAAGTGTGCCTGCCCAGCCTGGGCGACGATGACGATGCCGTAAAGGGTGGCACCATTTCCGAGTGGTTGGTCGAAGTGGGCAGCCCCATGGCCGAGGGGGACGATCTCCTCGAATTGACGACCGACAAGGCCGCCTTTGTCCTACCAGCACCCCAACGGGGAACCCTCGTGGAACGTAAAGTAAACGAAGGCGACGACGTTGCCGTCGGTGACGTAATATGCATAATTGAGGTCTAATCAGACCTTTGTTTCCCCCTACTTCGCCCCATTGGTGGCGACCGTTGTATCCCCACTCCAAGACGATGTTCTGTGAAATCCGGTGGGGTATCGAAAGGAATTAGAATGGCCTTTAAGGTTGGCGTTATCGGAGCTGGCACCGTCGGCGGTGGTGTTATCGAGACCCTCCTGGCAAATCGTCAGGTTGTGGCAGACAAGACGGGCGCGGAAGTGGCCCTGACCCATGTTGCGGACCTCAATCCCGACTTGTTCAGTGACTACAATCTTTCCGGGATCACCATCAGCAATGACGCCAATGTGCTCATCGCCGATCCCGATGTGGATGTGGTCTGTGAATTGATTGGCGGCTATGAGCCTGCGCGCACCTTTATCCTTGCCGCCCTCAATAACGGCAAGCACGTGGTCACGGCAAATAAGATGCTCCTCGCTATGGCGGGTCCCGAGCTCAATGAAGCGGCGATCAAGAATGGTGTCGAGCTTCGATTCGAAGCGTCCGTTGCCGGTACGATTCCCATCATTAAGGCCATCCGCGAAAGCCTCGCGGCCAATAATATCAACGCCGTTTATGGCATCCTGAATGGTACCTGCAATTACATCCTTACGCGTATGGCATCCGAGGGACTGCCCTTCGACGACGTGCTTCAACAGGCCGTCGCCTTTGGCTTTGCAGAAACCCCGCCAGATCTCGACATCGAAGGCCACGACACGGCCCACAAATGTCAGATACTCGCCAGTCTTTGCTACAGCACACCGGTCAATCTCGATGATATTTATGTTGAGGGCATCACCAAGGTGACCGGCCTGGATGTGACCTACGCCGGAGAGATGGGTTATCAAATCAAACTGCTGGCCGTTGTTCGCAAGGTCAAAGGTGAAGTAGAAGCCCGGGTACACCCTACCCTCGTGCCCGATGCCCACCTGCTGGCTGCAGTAAAATATGAATTCAACGCCGTTTATGTGGAATCAGACATCGCTGACGCCACCCTCTATTATGGCCGTGGTGCCGGCAAATTGCCCACCGCCAGCGCTGTGGTCGCCGATATCGTCGATATCGCACGTCGGGGGGACGCCCCGGCCCAGGCCCCATTCCGCTATACCAATGCCCAGCCATTGCGGGACATGGGACTTCGTGAGGGGCGCTACTATCTTCGCCTCACCACCGAAAATCATCCCGGCGTGCTGGGTTCTATCTGCTCCATTCTCGGTACCCACGGCGTGAGTATTGCCTCCTGTATTCAGAAAGAAGAACAACCGGGTGTGCCGGCACACGTTGTGCTCATGACCCACGAAACGCAGGAATCAAACGTGGTCTCGGCCATCGCCGAGATCGATGGACAAGGCTTTATCGACGAAGCCACCCACATGATTCGCGTTCTCGCCAACGCCTGACGTCTGGCCCGTAAAAACATCAACATACACCGAGTAGAAGGTAATACCATGCGCAATGAAGGTCTGATCAATCGCTACCGCTCTTATATGCCCGTGACGGATGACACCCGAATCATCACGCTGAGTGAAGGGTCTACCCCCCTCATTCCTGCTTATAATCTGAGCAAGGCCATCCACCCCAAATTGGAAATCTGGCTCAAGTACGAAGGATTGAACCCCACCGGTTCCT
Organism: uncultured bacterium; assembly: GCA_963977445.1. Taxonomy (GTDB): domain Bacteria; phylum Hydrogenedentota; class Hydrogenedentia; order Hydrogenedentales; family JAEUWI01; genus JAEUWI01. Next base: position 5,172 of record CAXBPH010000033.1, read on the forward strand.
TTAAGGATCGTGGGATGACCATGGCAATCACTAAGGCGGTGGAAGAAGGTTACAAGGCGGTCATGTGTGCCTCGACCGGCAATACCTCGGCCTCCGCAGCGGCCTATGCGGCCCGCGCAGGCATTCGTTGTGCCGTCCTTATTCCCGAAGGCAAAATCGCCCTCGGAAAGCTTTCCCAGGCCATGATCCACGGTGCCAAGGTCATTCAGATTCGCGGCAACTTCGACGAAGCCCTCACCCAGGTGCGGAAAATCTGCGAATCCAATCCTATCGCCCTGGTGAATTCGGTCAATCCTTATCGCATTGAAGGCCAGAAATCGGGAGCCTTTGAAATCGTCGATGACTTCGACGGCGTCGCACCCGACTTCCAAGCCATGCCCGTGGGAAACGCCGGCAACATAACGGCCTACTGGAAGGGCTACAAAGAGTACTTCGAGGCGGAAAAAAGCGTCAGCAAGCCGGTTATGCTTGGCTTTCAGGCCGCCGGTTCCGCCCCTATTGTATTGGGTCATCCTGTAGAGCAACCCCAGACTTTTGCCACCGCCATCCGAATTGGCAATCCTGCGAGTTGGCAGGCAGCCGAAGCGGCCCGCGATGAATCGGGTGGGCTGATAGACATGGTGACCGACGACGAGATCCGTGCGGCTTACCAGAAACTGGCGGCGACGGAAGGTGTTTTTTGTGAACCCGCCAGTGCCGCTGGTGTTGCCGGACTCATCAAGTTGTCGGCCGCTGGCTATTTTGACGACAAGACACCGGCACACAGTGAGAAGATTCGGGTCACCTGTATCCTTACCGGACACGGCCTCAAAGATCCGGATAACGCCATTGCCTCCGCCGAAGAGACGGTAACGGTCGACAATGACGAAGATGAGATTCTGAAGGCCATCGCTCTTACGTCGGAAAGCGCCGTCTAACGATCTTCAGTCAACACTTCTTGCGGGGCACACGTTGCCCCGCAATTTTTACTGGCGCCTCAGGCGTCACCACAGGAGATTCTCCGCGAATGTATGGCTTGGTATTTGATGTAGACGGTGTACTTGGAGACACCGAAGGACTCAGTGTTACGGCGACCAGCCGCATGTATGAGGAACTCTATGGTCTCACGGTCCAGCCGGAAGACTTTACGCCCTACATCGGAACCGGTGCGGAGATCTATTGCATCGAGCCCGCCAGAAAATATGGCGTGGAAATCGATGTGGCCAAGGCCGTGGAAGCCCGTCACCAATATTTTCTACAGCTCCTGGAATCTGATCCCGACATTTCCTTTCCTGGCATTCATGCGCTTATCGACGAAGCGGCTCAGGCCAGCGATTGGAAACTGGGTATCGCCACTTCCAGCCCCGGAAAGAAATCGGCACAGACCTTGAAGTCTTCCCGGGTAAATACCGACCTCTTCGACGTCTGGATTCACGGTGACATGATTTCCCACAAAAAGCCCCATCCAGAGATCTACGAAACGGCGGCCCGTGAGTTGGGCCTCTCCCCTGCTGCATGTGTGGCGGTGGAAGACGCCATACTGGGCGTACGGTCTGCAAAGGCCGCTGGGATGAAGGTTATCGCGGTGACCAACTCCTTTGAAGCGACAGAACTTCAGGAAGCCGACTTGATTGTCTCGTCACTGGAAGAGGTGACGTTGAAAATGGCACTCGGACTACTCCAGGACGCTTGATATGGGTACCCCGGCCTCCCAGGAATTCGTGGTACTTCGCGAAGCAACACCGGTGCCCTACAGCGTCATGTTTGAACGACAGATGGAACGTCATCTGGGCGTGGCAACAGGCGAAGCACCGAATACGCTTTATCTGTTGGAGCACCTCCCCGTTATCACCCTCGGAAAAGAGGCCAAAGAGGAGCACCTCCTGCTCTCTCGGGAGGCCTATTGCGAACGGGGTATCGATCTACTGCCCGTAAATCGCGGTGGGGATGTGACCTACCACGGTCCCGGCCAGCTGGTCGCCTACCCGATCTTGAATCTCAATCACTGGAAGACGTCGGTCGGCTGGTACCTGCGAACACTGGAGGCGGTGCTCATAGATACCCTGGGCGATTATGAGCTGGTCGGAGAGCGCGTGGAGGGGCTTACGGGGGTCTGGGTTGGGGGTGCCAAAGTGGCCGCTATTGGCATTGGCCTGCGGAAATGGACCACCTTCCACGGCATTGCCTTGAATATCCAGCCCGACATGAACCATTTCGGATACATTGTGCCCTGCGGCATCGCCGACAAGCCCGTCACGTCCATCGCACAGCTCCTGGGCAAGGCCCCGGCCCTGGACGAGGTATCCCGTAGATTCGAGCAACACTTTCGGAAGCATTTCGACCTGCCGCCCGCGTAGTCGGACGGCACTCCCCCTAGGAGTCTGACTCCGAATCCCCGTGGCGCACGCGAAATCAGTTGCGAGCAGTGCGCGGAGCGACGAGGACGCAATATTGATATTGTTAGGAGGAGCGACAAAGCAATGCGACGCAAATGGTTTCGCCCGAAGGGTTTGTCCCCAGCACACCGTCTGCAACGCAGCAGACGGTGTGCTGGGGACAAACGTGCATCCGCGTGGATTCGGAGTCAGACTCCTAGCGGAGTGGTCCTTTGCCCCCACCGGTCGTCGCTTTTTGCGCCGCTTCCTGCTGGGCTTCCTTCAGTTTTTCAACGGTCTGTTGAATATCGCTTTGTTCTGAATTTGCCCGTAATGAAGACTCATAGCTCTTTTGTGCACTGGGGTAATCGCCCAACTGCAATTGGAGGGCTCCCAGAAAATTCCAGATTGCGGTATCGTTCGGAGCAAGGGTTGTAGCGCGAGAAACCGCGAGTATTGCCTGGGGCAGCCGCGCCGCCGAATAGAGTAGTCGGGCGTAGGCGTAATGATTTTCTGCTGTATCCGAAAAGCTCTTCCGGTAGCCGTCAAAATCGTCCAGGGCGATACGAAGCTGAGCCCGAAGTTGGGTATCGTAGGGCTGGGCCGCCCGCCCAACCTCACTGAGTATGGTCCCCGCTTTGGCAACGTCACCGTCATACACGGCGACCACCAGCGCACCGAGTCGCGCACGGGTGTCGGTGGCATCAAGGGCCAGTGCCTCCGTAAAGGCCTTGCTGGCGGCTTCGGCCATTCCCGTGTCAAGATAATAGGAACCGAGCTCATTCCAGGTAGCCACGGCCCCGGGGGATTCCTTGTCCCGATCGAGTGACGTATACAACGCGTCGATACCTGCCTGGCGATCGGCTGCACCGGAAACAAGCAGGCAGCTGCCATAGGAACGCCAGAGCGCCGCACTATCCAATCCCTGATCCAGAGCCTGACGGGCTACTTCCGCCCCGAGGTCATCGTCCCCTTTTTCCCGCAACACGGCAATATACCCGAGCGCAGAATCTTCGTCTCCCGTGCTACGAAAGGCGTCTGCATAGGCAGATTCCGCTTTCCTCAACGCCGATGTGGCCTCAATATCGAGGGTTTCGTAGGCCGTCATATCCTGCTGTGCCATAGCGGCAGTCTGTTTGGCCACCGTATCCTGAAAGTGTTTGAAGGCCTCGGCTCCGGGGCTTCCCGGATCTGCCCAGGCACCTGGAACGGCTGCAAGAAGCAGACAAAAGAGTACTACAGGACGGCTCAAACCGTTGGGGCGAAATCGGGGGACCACAGATCATTCTCCATTCTATCCAGCAACGGTGCAAACGTATCCCGATCGAGAGCGCTGAGGGGTAAGCCTTCGAAGCGTTCTGTAAGGCCATCGAGGGTCTCGGGGTCGCACTTGTCTTGTTTGTTTAAAACGATATAGGTTGGCTTGTCGTCTAATTCGAGCTCGGCCAAGAGCTTCTGAACCGCATCATATTTTTCTTCCAGATCGGGACAGGACGCATCAATCACATGAAGCAATAAATCGGCGTCCTGCAGCTCTTCAAAGGTCGTTCTGAAGGCGGCCATGAGTTCCTTCGGCAGTTCCCGAATAAAGCCCACCGTGTCGGTAATAATGACTTCACGTTCCTGGGGAAAGCGAATGCGACGAGAGACGGGGTTCAAGGTTGCGAAGAGCGCGTCTTCTGCCGTTACATTGCTATTGGTCAGGTGATTCAGCAGGGTAGATTTGCCCGCATTGGTATAGCCCACGACGGCAACGGTGGGTACACCCTTGCGTTTTCGGACACCCCGACGTAGCTCACGGCGTTCGCCAAGCTTGTTCACTTCCCGCTCAAGACCGGCGATACGATCGCTGGCCCGACGGCGGTCCACTTCAAGCTTCGTTTCACCTGGTCCCCGGCCGCCGATACCGCCGGACAAGCGGGAGAAGGCTGAACTCTTCATCCCGAGGAAAGGCTGGCGATAGCGAAGCTGGGCCAGTTCGACCTGCAGTTTGCCTTCACGGGTTACCGCGTGGAGGGCGAAGATATCCAAAATGACCTGGGTGCGGTCCACCACCTTGAGATCGGTGAACTCGCTGATACTTTTCATCTGGGAAGGCGAAAGGGGCAGGTCGAAAACCAGCATCTCTGCGCCGAGTTGCATGGCTTTAATAATCGCCGACTTGAGCTTACCCTTACCAATGACAAACTTCGGATCGGGGCTGCGGCGCTGAATGATTTCGTGAACGATGGTAATACCCGCACTTCGCGAGAGCTCTTTGAGTTCATCGATGGAATCCTGGGCCATGGTCTGGGGTTTGCTGGACACATGGATAACCACGGCCCGATCCAGATTGTCGCCACTCTCCCGTCCCCAGCTGAGCCGGGCAAATTCGTCTTCCAGTGCGCCGATGAACGAGAGAAAGTCTTCGGGTAACTCGTGAACCGTCGTTGGCTTGAGAATGGTCCAGGGTTCATCCCCCGCATTGGCCGGCATCAGATGGGCCCGGTGTACTTTTCCCGGGAGCCCGTTGGCCCCCACGCCGATGGCGACAACGCAATCCAGACGCAGCAAGGCCAAGTCCGTAAGGTCATCGTCATTGAGGGGTTCTTCGTTGAGGTGGGTATGGATGAGACGCAGGCCACAAAGTCGATTGCGTCCACGCCGATTGATATCGGGGAGAAAGATTGAACGTGCATCCCCCACCACCGCTGCGGAGACCCGTCCCCGACGATCAATAAGCAAACCTATCTGACGGTTTAATTCACACGAGAGCTCCGTGATAGCACGGGCCAACTCGGTCGATATAAGTGAATCGGGTGATACTTTACGCTTGGATAGTTTCTCGAGCTGTTTGGTCTGGTAGGCCTTGAGCCCGGATGTGTTACCGCTTAGCAGAAGACTGTACTCCTATGGATAATTGAAAAAAGGTCCGTCATCCTGTGCCCATTATCCTACTATGCCATAGCGATACGGTACAACAAGAAACGACCCTGCCTATATGTCTAGACAGGGTCGTTATGCATACTGGATTAGAAATCGGGTCTACTGGAACATCACGCGGCGAATAATCCGCTGTGATTCGGTCGCGTCCAGCGTCTTCTGGGCCTTACGAAGCTCGGTGGTATCGAGCTTTTCGAGCTTCTTGAAGAGCACATGGAGATTGCCAATAGCAATTTGCAGGGCGTGGGTCGGTTCGATGCGCTGGGGCAGCATATCGATCGTAAGGTAGCCCTTATACTTCGCCGTTTTCAGGTAGAACAAGGTCTCCATCGACTCCCAGAGATTGAGACTTCCGGGAATCATGGCATCGTCCCAAAGGCGATAACCGTCGCTGAAGTACATCTGAAAGAGTTTGCTTGACCGGGTGAGGAAGGCCACGGACTCTGCGGGATTTTCCCCAGACATCATGGCGTGGGAGAAGTTCATGGCTACACCCACGTTCTTCATGGCAATTTCCTGACACATGGAAAGGGCTTTGCCAACGGTGGCAACCGTAAGGTGCTTCCGAGGTTCGCGGGGCTTATACGCAATGGCGACGTTTACGTCGGGCGAAGCATACTTTGCGATGGTCTTGATGGAGGAAATGACCGTATTCCAGTGGGCCGTATAGTCCACCTGGAAGGGATAATCGAAACCATCCGTGTTCAGGCGCAGGGTGATTTCTGTCGCACCGAGGGCACGGGCCAGATCAGCAGCCTTACGGCCTTCATCGATAGCGGCATTCCGGGTCTTCTGGTGCTGGTGCCCAAAACCTGCCAGTGAAAACTTACGGGAATGGCAAAGATTGGTGTTTACACCGGAACAGGCCAGGCCATTGTCCTTCAGAAGCCGTTTCATGTCTTTGACGGGCAATTCAGAGGAAATATCGGTCTGGCTGACCTCTACTGCTTTCAAGAGCTTAATCTTTGCCGCAAGTGCAACTGCCTCGGTCACTTTGGGGACATCGCGATACCCTTCGACGCAATAGCGGTCCGGGTTGCTCGAAAAGACCCAAAGTCCCGTGGAAAATTTTGCGATCATTATTGTCTCCTATTAAATACTATTGGCCCGTTTACGCTTTTAGGGCCGGATTGGAAATGCGTTCAATGCGTGGTATCTCTGGCCCCGCTGGTACGTCAGAACGCACCACGAACGTAAGAAATGGGGGAATCTGAGAGATCGCTGACCTGAAGGCATCAGGTAGCGGGCCATCCATTGCGCGCATTATATGCGATAACTACTGGGTTGTCAATAGGTTCGCTTGAAATGGACGCTAATACTCCACCATACCCTATACTGCTAAAACCTATTAAGTGTGGTCCCTTTTCAGACCTATTATACCCGCCTGCGGGTATAAAAAAGAGGCGAGTGCAGGTAGCGGGGGAACTACCATGTTGCACTCGCCGATGGTGGGAACCAGTCATTGCTGACTGATAACGCCGGGGTGTCAGGGGGAATGACTCCATGCGGCGTCACCATAGTAAACATGAGACCCGGGGGCTTTATTCCCGAATTTTACCTGATAAATGGGAAGGCATGGATATAACTGTCTTCAATGCGGCTTCTACCCACCAAATCGGGCAATTTCACTGCGAAATTCCCGTATGACGTACGATATTTTTTACCCTTGAACTTTCCCATCTGAATTTCGCATAGTGGTGTCATGTCAATTTCAGCACCACAGCGGCAGTGGCTGACCCTGAAAATGATTCCGGGGGTCGGAACCACCCTATTCGTACGCCTTCTCTCCCGTTTTGGATCCCCACAGGACGTACTCAGCGCTTCGGAAAGCGCCCTTCGCGACGTGGTGGGCCCCAAACTCGCCGAGCGAATCCGCACCTACCAGCATATGGTCGATGTCGATCGCCAGATAGCCCTGCAGGAGGAATATGGTGCCCGTATTATCACGATGGATGATACGGCCTATCCCCTGTCGCTGGCGGAGATTTATGACCCGCCCCTGGTTCTCTTTGCCCGCGGTCATGTGGCAGCGCCCGATGCACCCTGCGTCGCCCTTGTTGGAACCCGGAAGCCATCAACCTATGGTGTCCGAATGGCCCGAAGTCTGGCCTATGATCTCGCGTTGCGGGGCATAACCGTCGTCAGCGGCATGGCGGAAGGTATAGATACGGCGGCACACGAAGGAGCCCTCGAAGCCGGCGGTCACACCATTGCCGTCCTTGGCTGCGGCGTAGATGTGGTATATCCCCCACGTAATGCGGAATTAATGCATCGGATCATTGGACAAGGGGCCGTGTACTCGTGTTTCGAGATGGGTGTCAAACCTTCCAAAGGCCATTTCCCCTATCGCAATCGCATCATCAGCGGATTGTCCATGGGCACGGTTGTCGTGGAAGCGCCCGTAGGCAGTGGCTCGCTTATCACAGCGCGCAACGCCGCAGAACAGGGCCGGGAAGTCTATGCCGTGCCGGGTGAAGCCGGTTCCTACAACAGCCGCGGCCCCCACGCCTTGCTCCGCGAAGGTGCCAAACTGGTCGAAAGTGCCGAAGATATCATCGTAGAACTCAACATTGGCGCCGCCCATCGTCAGTCAGAAAAACTACAGACTGAATCAGGGGGCAAACAAGAGGTCCCATCATCGAACACTCAACCTGCGCGGCCCCGTCCCAACCTTTCCGCGACGGAAGAGGTTGTTCTCGATGTACTACACAGTGAGGGCTCCTTTGTGGATGAAATCGCCGCAGCAGGTCGGGTATCCGTATCGGAAGCGCTCAGCGCACTTACTATGCTGGAGCTCAAGGGGCTCGTTCAGCAATTCAGCGGCAAGCGCTTCGCCCGACGTTGAGTAGCGGCAGACTTGCGCCCCTGTAGCACGGTAACGTACATTCAAGGACGTTGTCGTAGCCCCGAAACCCGTCACCGGAATTCCATGCCTCCCTTCCATGCTATAGCCGAAAAAGTGCGCCAAGGTCTGCCTCTCCCCCGCCACTGGGACCTTCTCCTCCGTGCAGCGACGCCACTAACCCGCCTGGGCATGGCACATCGACTTCGACAACCGGTCAGCGCGGTAGAGGCCCACGTGGTGAGTTTCGGCAATATCACCACGGGTGGAACAGGCAAGACGCCTGCCGTCATTGCCCGTGTACAGGATGAGATTGCAGCCGGACACCGCGTCGCCGTGATTACCCGAGGCTATGGAAGTGCGCGGGTGGTCGAGCCCTATGTCGTCGAGCCAACGATGAACCTGCACGACGTCGCACGTCTCGTGGGCGATGAACCTGCTCTGATTCGACATCGAGCCCCGGAATGCCTGGTCATCAAGGCGGCCCGCCGTGTTGATGGTGCCCGTCTCGCTGTCGAGACGTATTCATGCGACCGTATAATCCTGGATGACGCTTACCAACATGTGCAACTCGCACGAGATGAAAATATCTGTCTCATCGACGCGTCTAATCCTTTTGGAAGCGGCCATCTACTGCCACGGGGTATATTGCGAGAGCCCCTGGAAGCACTCAACCGGGCAACGGAACTAATCATCACGCGATGTGATCAGGCCGAGGACCTCCCGGGGTTACGTCGCCGCCTGAAGGAGTACGTCCCCCATCTTCCGGTGCGGGAGACGATGCATGCTGCGGGCCGACTCTGGAATTTACGGACGGGTGAAACCCTTTCACCTGCGCCGGGTCTGTCTATACGAGCGGTTGCGGCCATCGGTAATCCCGAAGCCTTTCTGAAGACCCTCACCGCCCTCGATTTGGATATTGCCGACGTCTACACCTTTCCCGATCATAGGCAAATCTCTCGAGCGGCCCTGACGTCTTCCGACCCTATTATTACGACAGAAAAAGATGCCATGCGTATTGTCGACCCGCCCGACAACCTCTATGCCCTCGAAATCATCTTAAAAGACTGGAAAGAATCATGATTCTACCTAACGTTTCTCCCAGACATTGTATCTTTGCCCTCTCCCTCCTCTTCTTCGCGGCAAACACTACGGCGGCAGATCCACAGGATTTTCAGGCCGGTTTTGCGGCCGTTGATATTACGCCGACCCTCTCGGTGCCTCTATGGGGCTACGGCAAAGAGCATCGTCCCGAAAACTTGTCTACCGGCACCCACGATCCTCTTTTTGCCAAGGCCCTGGTGCTGGAAGCAGGTGAATCACGTATCGCGATCGTTGGCCTGGACCTGGGGCGGGCCCCTTTCGAACCCATGGTGCGCCGTATCGAAATCAAAGTGCGCCACAGCACCTCTATTGAGCACGTCCTGCTGATAGCATCCCATACCCACCATGGTCCGGCATTGGAACTCGTCCCGGTAGCGGATGAAAACGACGAAGGATTGAACAACGCCTTCGCCTATTACGAGGAGCTGGAAACCAAACTTGTGGCCCTTATTGAAGACGCCGCCAGCAAACTGGAGCCCGCCACGATTGGCTGGGTTTCGGGTGAGACCAAGGTAAATCGAAATCGACACACCCAGGAAGTACCCATTCCCCGGGACCCTGAGTTATTCGTCTTACGGGTGGATAATGCTGCCGGAAACCCCATCGCTCTTGCCGTAAACATGGCCGCCCACCCCACCAATCACCCCCACGGCAACAACCAATTCAGTGCCGATTTCCCCGGTGTCATGATGGGTGCTGTCACCGAAGCGACGGGAGCGCCTTGTATGTTTTTGCAGGGTGCCGCCGGAGACATGCAATGCGATGTGGACGATAGTCTGTGGGGCAAGGTGGACCAAATGGTTGAACCGGGGCAGCTGCTCGCGTCAGAAGTACTTGCCCTCAACGAGGGTCTCGTCACCGCGTCACCAGCACACCCGGATCTTCGTGGCGTGGAAAACACGTTCTCCTTTGGACTACGGCTGGACCTCGACAATCCCGAGGTCGCTGCGGGAATGCGGGAAGGATTCGGCGAATCTCTCTTCAACAGTTATCACGGAAAATATGGTGGCGGCGTCATGCACCCCAAGCTCACTACGGTCCTGATCAATGGGGAACTGGCCATCGTGGGCGGCTCAGGTGAATTCTTCAGCGATCTATCGGTCCAACTGAAACACCGGTCCACCGGGCCGAAGACCATCTTTGTCGGATACTGCAATGGTCACGACATGTACTTCCCCACACGCCGGGCTATCGAGCAGGGTGGCTACGGTGCCGATCCGGCCAGTGCGTGGGTAGCCCCTGGCGGACCGGAGAAGATGATTGATCGAGGTGTGTACAATGTGGGCGAACTCGTTCGGACCTTCACACGCGATCGTTTACCAGCGAAGGCGGAGTAAACGGATTAGTCCCGAAACCACTGCGTGATGAGTGCTGCGGTTTCGGCCGGTTTCTCCTGGGGTATGAAATGGCCTGCGCCCGCTACGGTTTCCACACAAACCTGCTGTAGTCGCTTTTCCTGCTCTGCGACCCAATTCTGGGCATAACTATCCTCACCCGTCACGAGGCATGCGTTCAGTTCCAGTGCATCCAACGTGTCGTAGAGGTCACTGGCCCCGCCCAACTCGTAATACCAGGCCTCTCGGGTTCCCGGGCATTTCAGCTGGCACGTGCCATCTTCCCCGACTTCCAAGGCATGGTCCAGATAGGCATCAATGGCCCGTTCTACCCAATTTGCCATGGGGGGCTTGGAGGCGAGTCGTTCCCGGGCGGCATCTTTAGACGCAAACTCATTTTTGCGATGAGCGACCATGGTCGCCAGGCGGTTCTCCCCCTCAAAGTAGGCCCGGTCGGCAATGATTGCGTCGATAAGCATTACTTTCCCGAAGGTCTCCGGGCTCATCTGCGCGGCGTAGGCCACGTGGGCCCCACCTGCCGAGTGCCCCACGGCGGCTACCCCTGTGCCCAGGTTAAAGTGCTTCACGACGGCCAATAGATCTTTGCCGGAATAGTCCCAACGATACTGATCGCGAGTCGCAGGTGCCTCTGAATCACCCTGGCCCCGGGTGTCGGGAGCCAGTACTCGAAACTTGTCCTCGAGGGCCTCCACGACCGGATCCCAGATGCGACCGAGCGTACCCGTGCAGTGTGCCAGTATCAGGGGTACTCCCGGTCCGCCATAGTCCCAGACGTTCAGGGCAATGCCATTGTGTCCGGATACGGTGGTGGCGACGGGCTTACGACGGAGGGGCATGGGTATAACCTTTCGGGGTGATCCTGGCAGCAGGTTGAGGGTAGCAAATTGGGCCTAGGGGTGCACCCTACTTCTGGTCGGTGGGGTTATGGAGGCGACTGGGATGCTACAGGCCCTCGCAAATGCTATCCATCGTTGGTTCGGGATACGGGCTCCCTGATTGCCCCACAATTACTCGTGTCGCAGGGCTTCCACGGGGTCCATCGTCGCGGCGCGTACTGCCGGATAGATTCCGAAGATTATCCCGACGATCCCCGAAATGGTAAAGGCCAGGATGGGGCCTTCAGGGGTGACAATCGTCTTCATCTCCGTAAAGGAGCCGATGGCAATGGGAATTACAATACCCACCGCGACCCCAAGGGCGCCGCCCGTGGCAGAGAGTAAAACCGTCTCAATCAGGAACTGGGTGATAATGTCCCGGTGTTTGGCACCCAGTGCACGACGGATACCGATTTCACGGGTACGTTCGGTTACACTGGCCAACATGATATTCATGATGCCAATGCCGCCAACCAGCAGTGAAATGGCCGCAATGGAGCCCAGAAGGATATTAAAGGTCCGCGCAGTTTCTTCCGCCGAGCGGAGCAGCTCCAAGGGAACCTCGAGTTCGAAATCCCGTTTCTTATGATTACGTGAAAGGATATCTTCGATGATGAGGGCGATCTCCTCGACCTCATCTTGATCTTCTACCTGAATAACAGCCTCGTGCAACTCAACTTTTTCATTCTCGAAACTGCCACTGCTTTGTTTGCGCAGGACCTCTCCGAATCGTGCGCGGGCCGTGGTGAGGGGAATATACACCCGATCGAGATTGCTGCCTTCATCAGACGAACCTGGACGCCCGGACTCTACGTCGATGACGCCAATAACTTTATAATAGTCACTTTCGACCCGAATCCGTCGACCGATGGGGTTCGTCAGGGGAAAAAGCGCTGGTGCGATTGAGGCGCTCAACACGCAAACGTTTTCTTTTTCGTCACTCTCCAGCTCCGAAAAAAAACGCCCCTCCGCCAATTGCAGCTTTTTCATTTCTGGAAACCAAGGGACCGTTCCGATGATGTCGGCGTCCGCCCGCTGGGTCGCATTCCAGATACGTTTCCGCATAATTCGATTCGGCACCACAACCGTGACACCGGGTATCGTACCTCGGATACGTTCCAGATCGTCGTAGACCAGACCATATTCGATGACATAGGTCTGCTCCGCTGAATTACTCTGGGATTCCGGCGGTTTCACACTCCGTAGAATGATGTTATTGCTACCCAGTCTGCGAATCTGCTCCTGGGCCTCAAAACTTGCGCCTTCCCCAACGGCCAGCATGGCAATAACGGAACACACACCAAAAACGATGCCCAACACGGTAAGCAACGAACGGAGTCGATGGAGCCAGAGGCTCTTGAAGCCCAGAATTACGGTACGGCGGAGTCGGGCGGGCGAAAGCGGGTTGGCGTTGCGACCTTGCAGTAATCGGCTATCCATTGCGAATATCCGATTCAAGCAGGCCGTCACGGAGGCGAATTACCCGTTGAGAATGGCGCCCGATTTCGTCGTCGTGGGTAACCATGATAATGGTCTTCCCCTGCTCGTGAAGTTCATCAAACAGATCCAGAATCTCTGCGCCTGATCGGGAGTCCAGATTACCGGTGGGCTCATCGGCCAGCAACACGATAGGGTCATTGACCAGGGCGCGGGCGATGCCCACCCGCTGCTGCTGTCCACCAGACAACTCAAAGGGTTTGTGATCAAGCCGATGACCCAGGCCTACTTTGGATGCCATTTCAATGGCAATTTCACGACTGATTTCGGCGGCCACACCCTGGTAGTAGAGGGGTACCTCTATATTTTCAATTACAGTGAGCTGCTGAATGAGGTTGTAGGACTGAAAAATAAAGCCGAGCTTTTCGCCCCGCACTTCGGAGAGATTGTCGTCTTCCATCTTGGACACGTCGATATCGCCCAGAATATAGTGACCCGAGGAAGGCCGGTCGAGACAACCGAGTATATTCAACATGGTCGACTTGCCGCAGCCTGAAGGTCCCATGATGGCGACATATTCGCCTTCGAGAATATCCAGGTCGATCCCGCCGAGGGCATCGAGGGTCTCCGAACCCATCTGGTAGGTCTTACGAACTTTTTCCAAACGGGCTATACTTGCAAGGGCGACAGACATCAGGCGGCCTTTTCCTCCTTGGTGTTTTTATTAGCTTTGGCCGATTCTTCGGGCGCTTCCGGGGCAGCTTCCGGCAATTTGTTTTCTTCCTCATCACCACGATTGGCCGATGACGGTGCGCGAAGCGCTACCACGTCTCCAACGTCGATACCCGATTTAATCTCGATGAAGGTGGTGCTGAATGGCCCTACCTCGACAACACGTCGTTCCATGCCTTTGTCCGCGAGGTACACGGCCGTTTGGCCATTTTCCTGGGAAACCGCCTGAAGCGGCACGAGCACCACATCTTTCACCGTCTCGATGATAATCTCACCTTCCGCGCTCATGCCCGGTTTCAGCCAGTCATACTGTCCTTCGATGAGGATGGATGTGGCGTATACTTTTAGATCGGGATTCATCCAGCGGTTCTGTGAGTCTGGGAGCACCCCAATTTTGAAGACCTCACCCTCTATCTGTAAATCAGGAAAGGCATCCACCCGAACGCGCGCGCGTTGCCCTTTCTCGATACGTTTCACAAAGGATTCATGAATCTTCACCTCAACCGTCATCTGGGTCGTGTCGGGAATGGTGATGATAGACTGGCGTTCACGAATGGATGCACCCTCTTCAATACGGTCGTTATTTCGGTAGTAGTTCCGATTACCTTCACCATATATCACCAGCCCCGGCTTGGTCGCACGAATGATGCACTTTTCAATCTGTTCATTGAGCTCATCCCGATTCCGGCTCTGGAGCTCAAATCGTGCTTCCGCAGAGTTTAATTTGGCATCTGCCTGCGCCAGTTTCGACACGGCCAATTTTCGGGCACGTTGTAGTTTGCGGAGTGATTCTTCGTAATCGGAGAGCAATTTCTCGGCCTGTTTAGGAAACTCATATTTTACGTACAGATCAATATCCGTTTCGGCCGATGCCTTACTGATGGTCTTACGTTTCACGGCGAGTTCATCGTTGTCTAACTCAATCTTGGTTACGAAATCTTTCGCGAAGAGCCGCTTTGTGCCATCCAGCTTGGACTCCGCCAACCCGACATCCTCCTGGGCCAAATCTACATCGTCATGGAGCTTCAGCAGCATTTGTCGTGCTTCACCATCGCCGAGTGACTCGGGGCGTGTATATTGGGAGAAATCGATATTCATGTCGGATTGCGAGTTACTCTCCAATTGTATTTTACCGGTCTCGGGATCCCGCGCCACGGCGGGCGAAACACTGGCAACCGCTTCGGGTGCAGGCTCGCGCTCACTGCCTGCCGCTTCAGCAAGCTGACTTTCGAGGAAACTTGTTTCCACCTTGGATGCCACTTCCGACGCCACGCCTTCACCGAGGAATTTTTTCAAATCCATAAGGGCAAATTTACTACCGAGTTCTGCCGCCTTGACGTCACTCAGGTTCTGGTTGATCTGGATTCCATATTCTTCCCGGGCTTCCGTAAAGCTGGCGAGTGAATTCTGGAATTGCAGCTCTTGCTCCGTCTGTCGGTCCAGCAGCTCCTTCGAGTCCAGTTCCACGAGAACCTTACCCTGCGCAACATCTTCCGCGGTTACGGTATAGCCCTCTTCGACGATGGTCAGTATCTTTGTCTGCCCCTGAACCTCGGACTTGAGCTCTTGCGATTCTTTTGCCTCGACACTGCCCCCCTCCACCACCGTAATCTCCAGATCGCCCCGAATTGCGGCAAAGGTGGTGCCACGGCTCATTTGGGTCTCACCGTCCCCGCCGAAAATCAGATAGCCAGAAAACCCGACAAGGGCCAGAACAGCCACCACGAGATATCGACGCTTCATCTTTTTCTTGTCTGCCATATTTTCCTCAGCTTTCACGACGGTAGTCATCAGAGATTTCCTCCCACTGACCATCTTCTTTAATATAGAGAATACCCATATCCAACCAGAACTGAAGTCGGGCCAGCGTATGACTGATTAACGCACCCGTGAGCTCATTCTGGGACTGGGTTAAATTATTCTGCGCATCTACCTGGTCCAGGGCAGAACCCCGACCCAATTCGGCTAGCAGTTCCTGTTCTTCAACACGCCGAAGGTTCAAATCCACGCTCTTTTGAGAAATGAGGTAATTGCGGCGTGCCGCCTCCAGATTTCTCCAGGATTTACGAACATCCAACGAAATAGCATCTTCCGCGAGCGTTAATTCGCGTTCCGCCCGCTCATAGGCAATCAACGCCCGACGATAACTATTTCGCTCCGATTTCCTATCAAATGGCAGGTCCACATCAAGGCCCGCGCTCCAATTGGTCCGCCGAAAATCAAGGCGCTGGGCGTTATCGTCGCCTACGGAGCGCACGGAAGCGTCGGCGACCAGATCCACGTCGGGAAGTAGACTGTTTGCGGCCACATCGACGATACGGGCGGCATCTTCCACTTCATCTCGTACGGTGTAAAGATCGAGGCGCGCATTGAAGGCAACCTCCACGGCATCTTCCATCGGAATGGTGGGGTGCTTGAGGCCCGCCTGGCTGAGAGAATCCAATTCATGGCTATCGAGAACGATGTCGCTGGCCGTAGACAGACCCAGCAGAATCTTGAATTCATCCAACCCTTCTCGGTAGCTCCGAACGGAGTTGATCCATCGATTCTCTGCATTCAACACCGCCGCCTCCTGACGCCCCACGCTCGCCAGGGTACTCCGACCTTCTACCGCGAAGTCCCCTTCACGCTCGGCATTCCGCTTAAAATTCTGGTAGCTGTTCCAATTGTTTCTTACCGTATCAAGATCCTGCAGGATGCGGTAATAGGAGGCGCAAACCTCAAAGGCGAATTGCTTCCGAAAACGACTGAAGTCCCGGAGACTGTAGAGCACGTCGCGCTCCGCTTGCGTCAAACGCTCTGCAGCCACCTTGGAACCGGCCCCACGCAGCAAGGGTTGGGTCAGCGATCCCGAAAGTACGGAAGAACTGAAGGTACCCGTATCCCCCGCCAGGAAACGCAAAAAATTCGACGTCAGATTCAACGCGATCTGACCACCACCTTCGGTCAGCCAATTCACACCAACGGAGCTCCGACCCGTCGCCGAGCGATCACTTACAAACTCACGCTCTGTCCCCGTAAGTCCGGCAACGTCTCCTGCCTTCTCAACGAGTTCGGCATAGGCGTTTAGAACATCCGCCGAGGTACCGGTCAGGGCTTCCAGATCTTTGATGATCGCTCCGCCTGTCGCAAGGGCCTTGGTTAAATCCGTTGATTCCGTAATATTGGTTGTAGTGCGCCCGTAGTCACCGGATAGGCCACCAGAGAAAATGGGCGTGTAGCGATGTCGGTCCAACGTAAGGGACAACGCCGAAAGATAGAGGTTTTCTTTCCGGTTCTGATAGGTTCGGCTATTCGTAACAGCCAGCGCCAAGGCCTTTTCAAGGGACAGTACGGCCGCACCCACATCGCCGTTCCCTGTATCGCCCAGGGCCTCTTCCGTCATCTCATTGTGGGGCAGACCTTCCAGGACATCGACTTTCTCGGGTGATTCGATACTGAAATCTTCGGTCATCCCGACGACTTCGGGGGATTTTTCCTCGAGAATCTCATAGACCTCGCGATCAGCACGTTCTTTGTAATGTGTCGTGGTGCACGCGGAAAGGGTGAGGCAGAGTACAGCAGCCAATAGGCCCGTAGATGTGCGCCTACCCATGCACGTAGCCGAAAATGAAAGCATAGTTTTATTACCAAGGTACTTCATAGGATTCCTGGCCGTTAGAAAATCGCACCAACCGCGTGTCGTTAATGGTGCCGGGTGCGCGCTCTCCACGTCGGGGTCCTGACAGCGAACAACACCTGATAACGCATTAAGACGATTAAACCCCGATAATGCAGTTTAGTTCCCGGAGAATCTCTCGATCCCGATTTGCCCGCCGAGGCCGCATCAATCCGGTTGCTGAGCCGCCTCGTCAACCGCCGAGAAAAAGTCTCGAACTGCAACGATATCAGCCCCGATGGCCGCGATCAATGTTGATAAATCGGGAAATTTCGCTTCACCGCGAAGGCGATGAAAAAGATCGATCGATAACTCCTGCCCAACGAGGTCCGTGTCCACATCCAACACATGAACTTCGATCATTGGACTCGTGTGCTCGAGGGTTGGTGCCACTCCGATATTTACCGCACCGAGGGCCTGGTTGTCGCCCCAATAGACCCGGGCGCCATAAATGCCGAAATTCGGTAGCAGTTTCTCTGGGGGCATGATATTGGCCGTAGGAAAGCCGAGACCGCGCCCAAGGCCTCGTCCCCTGACAACGGTGCCGGTAAGCCGGTAAGGACGCCCCAGAAGCGCATGTACGCGCTCCATGTCTCCCTGTCGCACTCCGTTCCGAATCTCCGTGCTGCTGATACGCATGCCACCGGAATCGGAGCACGGCGGCAACTGCACCACATCAAGTCCCAATTCAATGGACACTTCGGACAGATAGGAAAAATCTCCCCGAGCCCCTGCACCAAACGTGAAGTCGTGTCCTACCACCAGGCACTGCGCACCACAATGTTTAAGCACGATATGCCGCAGAAATTCTTCGCGATCCATTCGGGCAATACGTGCGTCAAAAGGCAAGACGAAATAGGCATCAAGTCCAGCCGTGGAAAGGAGCTGCTCTTTTTCCGTCGGTGAGGTCAGCTGTGCGGGGGCATCTTCGGGGTTGAAGAAGGCACGGGGATGAGGCCAGAGACTCATCAGGCCCGATGAACCTCCCCGTTCACGAGCGATACGGTTCACTTCATCAAGAACGTATTGATGTCCCCGGTGAACGCCGTCAAAACTTCCAATGGTAAGCACAAGGTCGGGAATGGAACACGCGCATGTTGTTATGTCCTCGAACACCTGCATTATGCTTGATCCATTGCCTTGTTTGGGTATCCCGGTGCTATTGCGATTCGGAATGAAAGACCCGCTTGGGATAGACAAGTGTTTCCCCGGGGGTGGATTCTACCTGAGCGAGAGCAAGGAGGTCGCCTGCTGTATTCTTGATCTGCAACCAACCCGACATAACCGGACAACCCTCCAGAAGATCACTGCTACGGAGGGTACCACCATTGGACAATATTTTCATGGCCTCCGGATCGAGAATCCCCATCGGTAGCTCCAGGGCATCGCCCATGGGTAACAGACGTGCGGCAACCGAATCGGGGTCAGAAAGACCCTCTAACGTAATACTGTTATCTACGTGATGCCTGCCCACCGCGATACGTCGCAATGAAGCGAGTACGGCACCACAGCCGACGACCGCTCCCACATCGTGACAGAGACTGCGTACATAGGTGCCACTGGAACAGGCGACCCGAACCAACGCATCGGGAGACTCGAAGGAGAGCACATCGAAGGCATCGACCACGACACTGCGTGCAGGTCGATCAACCACTTCGCCTTTACGGGCTTTTTTGTAGAGACGCTCGCCACCAATTCGGACGGCACTCACCATAGGTGGAATCTGTTCGATTGGACCGACAAATTTGTCGCATTCCGCCTGAATGGTATCGCGATCCAACGCAGGTACGGGGGACTCGGATACGGTTTCGCCTTCAAGATCGTAGCTTGACGTCGTAATACCGAGACGCATGGTCCCTTCGTAGACTTTACCCAACGCGGTAAAATGCTCCGAAAGACGGGTGGCCGAGCCCAGGCACAGGATTAATAATCCCGTCGCCGCCGGGTCCAGGGTTCCGGTATGACCGATACGTCGCATCTGAGCGATTTTGCGAACTTTGTCCACAACGTCATGGGAGGTCATTCCAGAGGGTTTGTCGACCAGAAGAATGCCATTCATCAATCGAGGGATCCCACCATATCGTCTAAGCGGGCCAAGACCTGCTCCATGGCGGACTCCAGAGACTCGCTCATGGTGACGCCCGCTGCAGCTGCGTGACCGCCACCGCCGAACTCCCGAAGAAACTCTGCGGCGTTAAAGGTCTTGTCGGAACGTACGCTGGCCTTGGTGGTGTCTTCATCGACACCCGTAAACAGAATGCCGGCAACTACGCCTTCCGTGCTGCGGAGGAAATTAACAAGACCATTCAGATCTTCTTTTTTTCCGCCGGCCGCTTCTACGTCTTCAAGGGTCACGTAGGAGGTAGCGACTTTGCCGTCACAACGGTAGATCATGCGATCCAGGACCAGCATAAGCAGCGACATTTTAGCCCGTGAATTACGTTCAAAAATCTCACTGCAAATCGTGGCATGCTCTATCGGGGTTTCGAGCAGGGTAGCGGCAATTCGATGGGACCGCGCGTTCGTATTTGAATAGCGATATCCACCTGTATCGGTCACCTGCGCCACATAGGCACAATGGGCGGCCTCCGTAGACATGGCTTTGCCGGATTCGGTAAACAGCTCGACAATAATTTCACCGGTGGCGGCGTAGCTGGCATCCACAAAGCCGGACGTACCTTCCGGCTCTTCTTCTAGGTGGTGGTCGATGATGAGAATCTTTTTACCGTCTGGAATATGCTTGACCACATCGCCAATGCGACCCAATCGGGAAACATCGACAATCACGGCCAATTCGTACTCGGGAATTTCTGCTTTCGGAGTTTTGATCTCCGAGGCACCCGGCAAACTGGCATAGACTTCCGGCACGGGATCCGCCAACATACACGTGATGTCCCGTTTACCCAATGTCTGGAGAAGATACTTTAGCGCCAACATGCTCCCTACGGCATCGCCGTCGGGGCTGACGTGACTGGTAATCAGAAAGGAATTGGACGACTTGAGTTCGTCCAGGACCGCAGGAAGTGCTATGGCATTCATGGGCTCTCCTTCGCGTTCGTCGCGAATCTCTTCAAAAACCTTTTCCAACGCATAGACGTTGTCCAAGGTTTGATCCGCGCGAAAACGTATTTCGGGGGTAAAACGAAGTCGGACCGCCCGCCCCACTTCCCGGCGAATCCACCCCGAGGAGTTCTGCAGGGCGATCAGGGAGCCTTTACGCTCTTTTTCCGAGCCATAGAGGCTCACATTGACCGTCGCATAGTGGAGATCTTTCGACATCTCCACTTCCATTACCGACACGAAGCCGATACGGGGGTCTTTGAGCCCTTTTGTAAGCAGGCCGGCGATCTCTTGTCTGATGAGTTCCCCTACCCGTTGTCCACGTCCTTTTGTACTCATAACATCTCAATCTGGTAGTCGACGATACTGGCGCCGACGCGCGTTTCTATGAAACGGCCAATCCCAGTGAGTTGGGAGTTGGCGTGCTTCGATTCATTGGAGACCACAACGGCGGTCAAACGTGCCCGCTGTCGCAGGTCTTGATAGGCCGTTTCTGCGATGGCGCAATTGAAACGGCTGCGAATCTGGTCCTTGAAGTCCTTCACGACCCGCCGCCTATCCTTTAGCGAACGGGCCCCTTCAATGAGGAAATTGACGTGAAGAACACCAATAGTCACAGAACTCCTGGCCTATCAGAGGGTTTTGGCTACACTTTCGATACGGTAGGTCTCAATAATATCGCCAATCTGAATATCGTCGTAGCGTTCCAGCTTCAGACCACATTCAAAACCAGTCGAAACAGATTTGACCTCATCCTTATCGCGTCGCACCGTTGCAATCTTACCGGTGTAGACCACCACATCATCCCGAATCAACCGGGCCAGCGCGCCACGTTCAGTTTCACCGTCCTGCTGAATAGAACCGGCGATGTTACCCACCTTGGAAGACCGGAAGACCTGACGAATCTCGGCATGGCCAATAAGCACTTCCTTGGAATCGGGTGTCAACATACCTTCGAGGGCCAGGTGAACCTGGTCGATGGCTTCGTAGATAATCAGATAGGTCCGTATATCGACGCCTTCTTCTTCCGCCATTGCTTTCACTTTTGTGGAAGCCGTAACGTGGAAGCCAATAATGACGGCGTTACTCGCACCCGCCAATAGCACGTCGGATTCGTTCACGCCACCTACACCAGAGTGTACGACGTTGATGGAAACTTCTTCATTACCAAGTTTGCCAAAACTGGAGACCAGGACGTCAGCAGAACCCTGCGTATCGGCCTTGAGAATTACATTCAAGGTCTTCTGTTCAACACCTTCCATTAAGGCGTGGAAGTCTTCCAGGGTCATGTGTTTCGAGGCACCGGCACCACGCTTCTGGCGTTTCAACGCGCTACGTTTATCGGCAATGGTACGAGCGACGCGTTCTTCTTCAAGTACGTAGAACTGATCGCCCGCTTCTGCCACCGCACTGAATCCGGTAACCAGTACCGGTGTCGATGGATCGGCCTCTTTGACCTGACGACCTTTGGAGTTGGTCATGGTCCGCACCCGGCCATACGTTTCGCCGGAGAGGAATACATCGCCAACACGCAAGGTGCCGTTCTGCACCAAGACCCACGCAACGGGGCCGTGCCCCTTGGAAAGCTCTGCTTCCACAATGGTACCGCGGCCTTTTTTGTTTGGATTGGCTCTTAATTCGAGCATTTCGGACTCGAGGGCAAGCAATTCCATCAACTCATCGATGCCTTCACCGGAGTGAGCCGACACGTTCTTTATAACCGTGTCACCACCCCACTGCTCGTCCTGCAGGCCATAGTTGGCGAGCTCGGCACGAACACGATCGGGTTGGGCTTCGGGCTTATCGCATTTGTTGATAGCAACTACTATGCGCACTTCGGCGGCTTTGGCGTGATCAATGGCCTCAATGGTCTGAGGCTTGACACCGTCATCGGCGGCAACCACAAGTACCACGACGTCAGTGACTTTGGCACCCCGTGAGCGCATCTGAGTGAACGCTTCGTGACCGGGCGTATCGAGGAACACGATTCGTCCGCCCGAAAGCTCTACATCGTAGGCGGCGATATGCTGGGTAATACCACCCGCTTCGCCGTCGGCAACATTGGCCTTGCGGACCACGTCAAGTAGCGACGTCTTACCATGGTCAACGTGACCCATGATGGTAACAACCGGGGCGCGCAACACGAGATCCGCTGGATCGTCGGGCTCTTCGGCCAACACGGCGTCTTCTTCTGGAATAATGGACTGTACTTCAAAGTCTCGCTTCGCTGCGACACGACGAATAACGTCGATATCAAGACTCTGATTCTTGGTGACCATCATGTTGTCGTCCATGAGCTCAAGAATAAGGTCGGTCACGGAAACGGACATGGCTTCAGCAAGCTGTTCAACCGTCATGGAATCGTCCACTTCGATAGTACCGCCTGTTATCTCCTCAACAATGGCCTCCACTTCAGTCTTGCTCTTCTTACGACGCTTCTTCGCGCCCATAGAACCTGCACCCGACTGAAATTCGCGCACCGCAGCGGCGGCATCACGACGAAGGTGACTCTCGATTACCCGAGCACGTTCAGCCCGTTTCGGCTTCTTGCGAACGACCTTGCCACCGGCCGCGACCGGTTTGCGTGGGGCATTACGAAACTGTTGCTCGCGCTTGCTCTCTTCTTCAATACTCGCGGCCGTACGTGGACGGGCCGGTGCGGCACCTGAGCCAGCGGGGCCACCACGGGCGCCACCTGGACCACCTCGGGCGGGCGCATTGCCACCTGGGCGCAGGCCCTGGCGTTTCTCGCGATCTCTACGAATAACTGCAGCAACCACGTCGGGATCGGGCGTGGGCAAGGGGCGTACCGGTGCCTTGGCACGGTCCTTTTCTTCCTTGTCCTGCAGGATCTCAGCCCGGGCGAGGCTGGTCTCATGGGCCGGCGTTTCGGAAGTGCGACGACCTCTATCGGATTCTGTAGTTTCCATATTGGGATCCACAGGTGGGAGAATTTCAGCAACAGGAGCCGCTGTGCTCTCTGCCGCAACAGCGACAGGTTCAGCATCGGGCGTCTTGATGGACTCTACAGCCTTCTCTTCAGCAGCAGGCGTCTCGACAACCGCCACTTTAACAGCAGGCGCTTCCACGGCAGGCGTTTCAACGACTGCAGCTTCCACGGCAGGCGCTTCGACGACTGCAGCTTCCACGGCAGGCGCTTCGACGACCGCAGCTTTTTCTACCACCGGGTCTGGCTCGACTGCGGCGACTTCTTTTTCAGGTGCCACCTCAACAACAGGGGCAACCTCTGATTCTACTTCACCCGGCGCTTCTACTGAAGGGGGCTCTTCAACTGCGATCACGGCAACTTCCAACGTCTCAGCCTCATCCGTATTGGACGGAGCTTCGTCGGAATCGTTCGATTCTTTCGCAGCAGCAGCTTTCTTGCTGGGCGCCTTTTTCTTGGCGGCCTTCTGCAGGCGCTTTCGCTTTGCTTCGTCTTTCTTTTCTTTTTCTTGGAGGAACCCATCCAGGGAAGATGGATCTTCATCAACATCTATGAGCATATCGCACTGGTCATCGTCAATATCGGTCTCGACGCCCTCAATATCGAAACCCAGTTGCCGCAGTGTTTCTACTGCTTCAACTGCACTCATATCAAGACGTTTTGCCAAGCTGGCAACTGTCTGCATGGTCTAAATTCCTCCAAAATATCTTTATCATATTGCGATGACGTCAACGCGTAATGACGAAGCATCTGATTTGAAAACTGCATAGAAACATTGTGTCAAAGACTACTTCGGCACAGCATCCCCTGCGGCATCATCGCTTTCAGCGGAGTCTTCGCCTTCAACGGCATCATCGCTTTCAACGGAGTCTGTCACACCGTCTTCAGCAGGAACTTCCGCACGTTCAACGGAGTCTGTCACACCGTCTTCAGCAGGAGCTTCCGCGCTTTCACCTGTATCTTCAAACAAGGCATCGTCTTCATCTTCTTCTTGTCCAACTTCGCCTTGAATATCTATGTTCCACCCGATAAGCTTTGACGCCAAGCGAGCATTCTGTCCGCGCTTACCAATGGCAAGGGACAATTGATCCTGGGGAACTATGACCCGGATATTGCCTTGTTCCTCGTCCATCTGAATTTGCAGTATGTCCGCAGGATTGAGTGCATTGGCACACAACTCGGTCGCCTGCTCGCTCCAGCGCACGATATCTATCTTCTCACCCGACAACTCCTCCACCACCGAGCGGACCCGGGCACCCTTCATTCCGACACAGGCGCCAACGGGATCTACGTTTACGTCGTTGGACTTTACGGCCACTTTGGTTCGGCTACCCGCTTCACGGGCAATGGCCTTAATCTCTATAGTCTCGTCGTACAACTCGGGCACTTCAAGCTCAAAAAGACTTCGGACCAGCTCGGGTGACGAGCGCGAAAGTATAACCTGCGCACCTTTGGGAGATTTTTCAACCTCAACCAGAATGGCCCGAATACGGTCGCCGGGACGATATGTCTCCCTGGGAGACTGCTCGCGGTAGGGAATCAGTGCTTCAGCCTTACCAATCGAAACTATAATATTACCATGACTGATACGCTTTACGCTGCCTGTAATTAACTCGCCTTCACGCTGCTTAAATTCGTCGAATATATTATCGCGTTCAGCGTCTTTAATCTTTTGTATGATTACCTGCTTGGCAGTCTGAGCCGCAATCCGCCCGAAATCCTGGGGGTGGGTCTGAATCTTCAAGCGGTTACCCACGACCACAGCCGAATTCAATTCGGCAGCCGCTTCGAGCGTTATCTCGGTGGACGTATCTTCGACCGTATCCATGACCGTGCGAATCTCAAAAACCTTGAACGCGAGTGTCTCGGGATCAACTTCTACCGTAATATTACTGGCATTGTCCGCTTCTTTTCGCGCAGCACTCTCTATAGCGCTACGAATAGCTTCGATGAGTGTCTCTCTATCGATGCTCTTATCTGCTTCTATTTGTTGTAATATTATACGTAAATTTGGATCCAAAGCACTCTCCTAGATCGGTCTCTAACGGTTTAGATTGGCACTACGAAGATTCTCTACGTGGATTTCGTAGAGAATGCCGTCGCAATCGACCTGTATGAGTCCGTCGCCAAAGCCGCGCAAAACACCCACAAATTTCTTCAACCCCTCGATTGGGGAATGGGTGATAATGGTAATCGATTCTCCCGCAAAACGCGCGAAATCTTCGGGCTTTCGTACGGGTCTGTCTATTCCTGGTGAAGAAACTTCCAGGATGTAATTACTGGATATGAAATCGTCCGCATCCAATAAGGGATTAAGCAATTGGGAAACAGTTGCGCAGTCCTGGTGAACGATTCCACCACCCTCTTTGTCTATATAGATGCGTAAAATACGCACACCGCTCTGGCCCGCAACCTCAACCTCTACAAGCTCATACCCTTGTTCGGTGATTTCCGGCTCGAATACCGACCAAAATCGTCGAACGAGTTCTTCTTTACTCACATTTTACCTCGAAAGTTATAAAAAAAAGTGGGTCGAGACCCACTTTTCGGCGAAGTCATATTTTATGACGGCCTGATTCTACCATAAACACACGGCACGGTGCAATGCGCAAATTGCGATTGCCGTGACAAGCTGCCAGGAATCATAGCTTCGTGTCTTTAGATGATTTTCCTGCCATTCCCCGTGTTTCAGGCCCTTATCAGGGCCAGATTTCGATGCACCGTGCTATCGCCACGGTAGGAGAAGAAACCCGGTGAACATATGGTGCATTGCCTGCTTATTTCAATATTCTCATTTTTTACACCGGCGTCTTCAAGGGCACGCAGATTCGTGGACCAAAGATCGAGATAGCGCCCCTGAACCACTACCCCCTCCCCCGCACAACGCGCTGCAATCTCTTCGGAAACCTCATAGCAACAGGGACCTGCTGACGGACCTATAGCTCCACGAAGGTCAACCGGGTTCACGCCGTATTCAGCAACCAAGCGCTCGATGCCCGCCGCAACTATTCCCATCGCCGTACCCTCTCTGCCGGCGTGTAGCGCCGCAACCGCCCGGGTCCTGGGGTCAAAGAGCAAGACAGGAACACAGTCCGCCACCGTAACCCCAATCGTCACGCCTTGGAGGGCCGTGATTAGGCCGTCACCCTCGAGGCGAGGGACCGTCGTGTCGAAGGCAGGCCACTCCCCATCTACCATAGCCACGTGGGTGCCATGAACCTGGTGCAGGGTTGCCAGACGCTGCGGGTCCATATTCAACCCCGCCAAGAAGGCGCCCCGTCCGGATGACTCATCAAACCCGTGACGACAATCACCATCGCTCTTGTCGGACATGGCGGCGACCGATACTCCTGCGGCACGCAACGACTCAAATGTGTACATAATCAGTCCTCAACGCAATTTAAGCACCTCGGTATCACAGGTATGCCGTTCGCTCCGAACTTTGCAGCCCGCCGACAACGAAACCGAAGGGTAGCACCATCACAACATGGTTTAGAGTATGTACTTCGAGAGATCCTGGTTTTCCACCTTATCGGAGAGGCGTTCATTGACCATAGCCACATCTACCGTAACGGAATCCCCGGAGCGCTCCGACGCGTCGAATGAGACATCTTCGAGCAAGTTCTCCAGCAACGTGTGGAGCCGGCGGGCACCAATATTCTCTGATTCTTCATTAACGCGCTGACAAAAGGCAGCAATCGCGTCGATAGCATCTTCCTCGAACTTGAGGGTCACCCCTTCGGTACTCATCATACTCACATACTGCTTGATGAGTGAATTCTCCGGCTCTCTCAAAATTCGGCTGAAGTCCGTTGCGCCGAGATTATCCAGTTGCACACGAATGGGGAAACGGCCCTGTAACTCGGGGATCAAATCGGACACCTTGGCAACATGAAAAGCGCCCGCGGCGATAAACAGAATGTGATCGGTCCGCACGGGGCCATACTTTGTCATGACAGTGCTGCCTTCCACGATAGGAAGAATGTCCCGCTGGACACCTTCACGCGAAACATCCGGCCCCTGACCATGACTGCCTCGTCCGGCAATCTTGTCGATCTCGTCGAGAAATACGATGCCTGAATTCTCGACACGGTGAATTGCGAGGGGGGTGACCGAGTCCATATCGATGAGTTCCTGGATAGCTTCCTGAAGAAGGATCTCCCGAGCTTCCGAAACCTTAACTTTGCGCACTTTGGATTTCTGGGGCATCATGCGCCCCATCATTTCCTGAAGGTTTACGCCCATCTCTTCCATACCCGACGCGCCGAACACCTGCATCATCGAATTGCCGCCCGTATCCTTCACCTTAACTTCCACCTCACGATCATCGAGATCGCCGGCGCGAAGTTTGGCCAGGAGGATTTCGCGGGTGCGGACTTCGGGGGCGGGCTCATGACTGCGCGCAGGACCTTCATCGCCGCCTTCGGGATCGGCAGGCCGAAATATCTTTTGTGGTCCAGAAGAAGGTTGCTTGGGAAGCAGGAGATCCAGGAGTTTCTCCTCCGCCCGTACGGTAGCTTCACCTTCTACTTCGCGCTGCATTTCCTCTTTGACAAGTTTAATGCCCACTTCGGTCAACTCGCGAATCATGGATTCGCAATCGCGTCCCACATAGCCCACTTCGGTAAATTTAGAGGCCTCTACTTTTACAAAGGGCGCATCGGCGAGTTTGGAGAGGCGGCGGGCCACTTCGGTTTTGCCCACGCCCGTGGGGCCAATCATGATGATATTTTTCGGCGCAATTTCATCCCGCAGTGATTCGGGGAGCTGTTGACGGCGCCACCGATTCCGCAGGGCGATTGCGACTTTTTTCTTGGCTTCGGTCTGGCCAACGATATGCCGATCCAGGGCTTCTACTATCTCTTTTGGTGTCAATGCGCTCATGGCATGATTCTCCATAGTGACGCGTGCGCACACCATGGTGGGTACGCGACGGGATAAGAATGTAATGTGGGAATTGCTCAGGAGAGGGTAGGACTATCCTGTCCAAGATGATCCATCTTGTCAATACGCCGGACATGGCGTTCACCGCCACTGAACTCGGTATTGAGAAAAATGTCTATCAGGTGCTTACACTCTTCGAGGGTCGAAATGCGTCGACCAATGCAGAGAATATTGGCATTATTGTGGTTTCGCGCGAGACGGACCATCTCTTCGGTGACGCATGCCGCCGCCCGAATTCCTTTGTGACGATTGGCAGCGATACTGATTCCCATACCGGTGCCACAGAGCAATACGCCCAAATCGGCAGACTTATCGAGAACAGCATGGGCCACTTTTTCGGCAAAATCCGGGTAGTCGACTGAGCCCTTCCCATAGGTGCCCACGTGCGCTACCTGGTGTCCCAGGGATTGGAGATAGCTCACCAGAGCCGGTGCATAATAAGGCTCTGGATCTTCGTAGCCGGCGTGGTCACATCCGAAGGCAATGTTCATGGGGAGAGGTTCCAATGGTTGTCTTTGTTTCGACTTAAGGTATTGTATGGATTTTGCTATTGACGGAACAAGTGCGGGAGGATATTCGGGTCTGAAAAGACGGGTTTCAGTGGCCGGCCAGCTGATCGCGTCCTATAGCACCTTCGCGCAGGATTGCTCCCGATACCCCGTCCACGATAGTTGACGGCGCAGAAGCGGGCAGACGCCCCCCATCCAGTCCCAGGGCGACACCAGGCAGGTGGAGGTCCGCCAGATCGAGTACGGCTTCCTCCCCACTGGCGTTGGCCGAGGTGGACGTAAGAGGACCACCGAAGGCACTGCAGAGCTGACGGGCAATTGCCGAGCCGGGGCACCGAACGCAAATGCGGTCCAAGCCCGGCGCAATGGCCTCCGGAAGCTTCGGGTGTTTGGGCAACAAGATAGACAACGGGCCGGGCCAAAAGGATTCCATCATGGCTTTAGCACGGGTTGGGATGTGGGTTGTCACCCCATCCAACTGATCCAGCGAATCTACGATTAGGAGAATCGCCTTCTCTCGGGCGCGCCCCTTGGCGGCAAATAACCGCTCTAGCGCGTCTACGTTGAAGGGATCTACCCCCAAGCCATAGACGGTCTCCGTCGGATACGCGACTATCTCACCCTGGCGCAGCAGCTGAACGGCCCGATCCAGCGAGGAAGGAAGGGCGGCGTCAATCCGTTCCATGTATCGATTCCAATAACGCACGAAGTGCGGTAAACGCCCTGCCTCGGTGGCTAATGGCGTGTTTTTCTCCCGGAGTCATTTCGGCAAAAGTTCGCTCTTCACCGGATGGCACAAAGAGCGGATCGTAGCCGAAGCCCCGGGCACCCGACGGCTCCACGGCGATGTGACCCGCTACCGTTCCGTGCATTACCTGACACGCGGTGGCACCCCGGGGCGCAAAGGCGGCACAACAGGCGAAATGGGCACCCCGTTCGTGCCAGGGCGTATCGGACAATGCCTGGAGCAACTTTTCATTGTTGTCGCCATAGGAGCAATCTTCACCGGCATAGCGGGCGGAATAGACGCCTGGAGCACCATCCAACGCATCCACACAGAGACCGGAATCGTCTGCGACACAGGCAACATCAAAATGGGCTCCGTAATACAGGGCCTTTTTGCAGGCGTTGGCCTCGAAGGTATCGCCATCTTCTTCCGGCTCTTCAACATCCGGAAAATCTTTCAGACACCGTACGTCCCAGGGAAGGCCGTCGAGCAGGGTGGCCAGTTCCGCAGCCTTATCGCGATTCCCCGTACCGAGCAGCAGGATTTCAGCCATGAGACAAGGCCTCCGCCTGCGCCTTGATGATTGACCGGATTCCAGCTTCCCCATGGGCCAGCATTTCGTCCATTTGAGCACGGCTGAAGGATTGTCCTTCGGCGCACCCCTGGATTTCGATGAAGTTTCCCCCACCGTCCATTACAATATTCATATCGACTTCAGCGACCACATCTTCCTCGTAACAAAGATCCAGCAGCGTTTCGTCACCCACGACACCGACACTTACGGCGGCACAAGGCCCGGTGAGGGGACTCTCGGTCAAGGTGCCTGTCTTAATCAAGTGACTGATGGCGTCATGAAGTGCAACGTAGGCCCCTGAAATGGCGGCGGTACGGGTTCCCCCGTCAGCCTGTAATACGTCGCAATCCAGGGTTATCATTTGTTCTCCCAAGCGCTCCAGATCGACAACCGCACGAAGCGAGCGACCAATAAGTCGGCTGATCTCGAGGGCTCTTCCTTTTCCATTCGATTCCCGACGGATCCGCTCGTGGGTCGACCCGGGCAGCATGGCGTATTCGGCAGTGACCCACCCTTTGCCACTATCACGAAGCCACGGAGGTACGCGCGCTTCCAGACTGGCAGTGCAGAGAACTTTCGTATCCCCAAAGGCGACGAGGACAGAACCTGCCGCATGGCGTGTGAAATTTCGTTGGAACGATACGGGGCGTAACGCGTCCTGAACGCGACCATCGGTACGCATAATTTCTCCCAGCTTGTTATATTGAAGTAAAGAAGCGCTGCCGCATTGGGCGACAGCGCCTTGAATTTCGAATTGTCAGTTACCCGGGAAGTCTTCTTCTCACGGCACCTGTTCTTCTTCTACCGTATCTGCAACGGGCGCATCTTGCTTGGTATCTGCACTCGCCGCCATCTGGGTCTCCTTAACATCTCTGTGATATTTCTGCAGAATGGAATCCCAGCTTCCACCTTCCTTAATAATCTCTACCGCACGGAGCAGGGGCAGGTCTTCCACGGTCTTCTCGTCGCGATCTTTAAGACTGATACGATCACGGAGAATGGTCGCCACGTCTTCACCGTAGTATTCTGCGACCTGAGTCAACAGGGCTTCCTTCTCATCCACCGCACTGGAATCTGCCACGGTTACGGAGTCTCCGGAAGCGGTACCGTGATTTTGCAGGTTCCGCTTGGTGTAATCCTCTTCGTAGGAGCGGAACATCTGGTTTATCAGCGCGTTAACTTCGCTTTGATCCATTTCGACCGCCACATCGGGCAAAATGCCCTGATGGTCAATCGTAACGTCAGCAGGCGTGTAGTAGAGGGCTGTCGTCAATCGAAGTGCCGTATTTTCCGGCCGCTTCAAGGGGATAATTGTCTGAACACTGCCCTTACCGAAGGTCTTTTCTCCGATGATGAGGGCACGCTTATGAAATTGGAGGGCACCCGTCACGATTTCGGCCGAACTGGCCGTATCGCCATTGACAAGAATCATCATGGGAAACTCTGGGGGCAATACCGGTGTATTCTCCGTGTAGAGCTCCATGTTTTCCGCATTCTCCGCCCCATTTAACTGAGCACGACCCTTGGTGTAGGTCACGAGCGATTTCTTGGGCAAGAAAAGATCGCTGACTTCCTGGCTTGCACTCAGGAGACCACCGGGATTCCAGCGCAAGTCCAACACAAAGGCGGTCATGCCTTCGTTCTTAAACTCATTCAAACGCTTTCGCATGTCTTTGGCGGTATTGTCTTTGAAATCACGGACCCGGATATAACCGATGCCGCCGGGAAGTATGCGTGCCTCGCGAATGCTTTCCAATGGGACCTTGGCCCGCTTCACGGAAAAATCGACGTTCTGGAGGGCACCGCCCTGGACACGGGAAATCGTGATGTTAACGGACGTGCCCCGTTCCCCACGTATGCGATCAGCCACGGCATTCACAATTTTGAATGCGGGGTTGTCTTTACCTTCTTCCCACATGGAGTCGGTGGTCACCCCATCCACGGCAACAATAATGTCACCGGCTTTTAAACCGGCCTCTGCTGCGGGAGCGCCTTCAATGGGCATGTAGACAATGACCTGACGCTCCTCTTCCCGAATGGAAACGCCGATACCTTCAAATTCGCCACGGGTATCTTCACGCATTTCCGTGAGCGCGGCTGCCGGGATATAGCTGTTGTGGCCACCCAAGGCACCCATCATGCCAAAAATGGCACCTTCCACGACACGATCCATATCGGCTTCTTCGACGTACTCATCGAGTATCTTTGAGAGTACTTCGCCCAGGGGCTCGATCTTGGGATAGAGGTCGACCTCGCTCCCCTGCGCATGGATACGCGGGGCGAAACCGTTGGTCAGCAGCAGGGTCAGTGCGGCGAGAAAGGTCAAAAGAGCGAAGAATTCGGTCTTGCTGGATTTACGTTGCATGGGGTCTCCAAACCTGGTCGTTCAAACCAAATTGGGTTGCTTGTTACTACGTTTGCCCACTGACTTTTTATAGGAGTGTACCAGAAGAATTCAGAACATTGCGACTGCCATGTCAATAATAACCCGAAAGTCTTACAGATACCACACCTTACAAGCTATTTGACAGTATTATTACTTTATCTTGAGGCTCCATCCTGATACAATTGCCACGGTTGACCAAGTTTTTTTGAATGTATTGCTCCCACCGGCGTCTGTATCGTTGGAATGAGGAGATACAGCATATG
>CAXBPH010000034.1:0-37522 GCA_963977445.1 uncultured bacterium
GAGGTTACGAACTTCCTCGGCAACAACCGCAAAGCCCTTACCCGCCTCACCAGCGCGGGCCGCTTCCACGGCCGCGTTCAAGGCAAGCAAGTTGGTCTGGAAGGCAATTTCATCAATCGTCTTGATGATCTTGGCCGTCTGATCGGAGGAAACCTTGATCTTGTTGATTGCTGATTCCATGTTCTGCATGGCCTCATTACCTTTGGTGGCCATACCACGGGATTCTTTCGCCAGAACATCCGCCTGCGACGCGTTGTCGGCATTCTGATTGGTCATGGCCGTCAATTCTTCGAGGCTGGCCGATACTTCTTCAAGAGACGACGCCTGCTCACTGGCACCTTCGGCAAGGGTTTGACTGCTGTTTGCAATTTGCTCACTGGCCTGATTTACTTGCAATGAGGCTTCTTTAGCCCGGCCCAGTGCCTGCTCCAGGGACTGAAGCGCGCCATTCAAATTATTCTTGATGGCCGCATGATCGCCTTTGTAGTCGCCCATAACACGGGCGGTCAAATCTTGTCGTCCTACATGGGTCAATACTTCGCCCGCCTCATTAATCGGCGCAACAACCGCATCGAGAATTTCGTTAATGCCTTCCATCATCGGACGGAACACATCGGAAAGGACTTCCGTATTGCCTCGTTTCTTCAAGTCACCATTGATGCCCGCATCAATCAGGCCCTGCACTTCCCGGCTATAATCCAGGCGATCATTAAGATCGGTCCATTCCGCAGCGTTCCCCAGAAAAACGCCGTCCGAATCCACGAGTGCCGTGGCGGTTACCTGAAACTCCAGCGACGCTACCCTAATCTCCGCCTTGGCCGGCAGATTTCGGAGATCGGCCAGTAGTCGACGCTGGTGAGCCGGATTCTTATGAAAGTCATCAATGCACATACCGATAATATTTCTGGAATCGAACTTGGGCAGGGCTCTCCGAATTTCATCTTCACGATTTCGGAACATCTCCAGCAGCGCCGGGTTGATATAGGTCACCCGAAGATCGGTGTCGCAGGCCATGAAGTTGGCGGTTGCCCCTTCAATCATGGACAACATACTCTCCGCCTTCGACTTGGCGTTCTTCTCTTCCGTAATATCTATGGCGAATTTGATTACCTTGAAGGCTTTCCCATTCGAATCAAGTATGGGGTTGTAGGACGCTTGGATCCACACATCATTCCCCGCTTTACCGATTCGTTTGAACTCGCCTGCCTGATATTCGCCCGCGTTAAGTTTTGCCCAGAAAGCTGTATACTCCGAACTGCGCTTATAACCCTCTTCCACAAAAATGCTGTGGTGCTTGCCGACGACTTCTTCGAGTTTGTAGCCCATCGCCCCGAGAAAATGATCGTTTGCATGGATAATTGTTCCATCCAGCTCGAATTCAATGACCGCCTGTGCCTTATTGATGGCGTCCACTTGGCCCTCGAACTCGGCTATCCGCCGCCGCGTTTCGGTTACATTGGCCCATTCCAGACAGTTGCCGACGTATTCGCCCTGATCATCCATCATTGCCGTGATATTCAGTGAGAACAACAATTCACCAACTGCAATATCTGCCCTGTGGGGAAGGTTTTGCGGTTTACCGAGAAGTTGGCGTTGGTGGGCCGGATTGGCATGAAATGTGTCAATGCATGTGCCAATTAATTTATCAGGGTCAAAACCAGGATACGCCTTAGTAAACTCTGCCTGATACTCCTGCAACAGATTCATGGTCGACTGATTGGCGTAGGTAATACGCAAATCCCGGTCGCACATCATGATACTTACACCGGCGTTATCGATCGCCGCCTGCAGAAGGGTACTGCCATTAGATTCCGACATCGTACGCCGAGCCTCCGTGTTGTTTCCAAACGCGGCGCACCAGTCGCACCGGTCTTGTAATTCCTGGAGTAATTGACGATGCCTGACCATCCAAGTTCACACACGCAATTACAAGCAATATGATTATCCTAATACAGCCTGACGGCTCCCCATTCCTGACTCTTGAGACAATATCCAACAACTCGGATTATTGACAAGAGTTTCAGCAATGAACACTTATGAATCAATTACGATTGAAACCTTACCGGAACCTATAATAATCCACATACCCCCGGTTGTCAACAGAGTTTTTCTAGAATTCTCAGTATCATTGCCCCCGTATCCCCCTTATTTCGTCGTATACGAACTGGTATCGGCAATTCGGCCTCAATTAATCAACGAACGGGCATCCGAATTCAATCACTTTTTACTATTTTCCCATTGGCGCGGCCAGAACGTATTCTATGAATACTAAGCCATTCTCTTCTTCTTTGGGGTGACCAGAGCCCTGGTCCCAGAGCACGGTATCGGCCGTCCTGGGCCATACGCGTATTTCGAATTGCGTGGTACTCCCCGCCATCTGTGATGGATCGCCGATCATGCAGGTAAGAGGCCACGCCGGGTCAAAGGCCGGGATGGAAAACAAACGTTGACTGTCCACGTCATTTTCTCTCCGCCGTCGCACGTCTAACGCCACACGAGTCGGAAATGACGGGGCCACGCCTACCAGACGTGCCCCGGAAGGAAGGGTTGGGATTATTACCCCCGGCACGTTGATATCAAAAACGTCAAACAACAAGGGTACCAAGGCATCAGAGCCCGCCCACTGCACGTCCAGAAAGGGTGTATTATTGGACGCCGCCACTCCCCCCTTATAGTGGGCTTCAATGAATACGTCGTGGCCCGTTGGCATCCCTATGGCCGTCCCCGAAGGCGCACATTGTGTCATGTTTGCAATCATCGGTGTGGTCAGATACCGACGCCCCCCACCTTCCTCCGTGTACAGCAGGCCGAATTGGAGGGAAGAATCTCCGGCAGAATCCAAAGTAAGCTGAACAACCTGCTGCCTGGGCGAGTTGGGCATGGCCAGTTGAAAAGTTTTGACATCACCCGATGATTCAGGCCCGATTCGTGCTGCAGTCTCCAGCCGCACAGAATCAGATTCCACACCTTCTGCACGATGCGTCACCTCAGAAATCGGGGCGACGGAGCCTGCCTGTGATTCGCCCAACGTCCATCGTATAATTTGAAGTCGTTGCCGCTGACTAAGGGTATCATTTAATCCCGCTACCTCTTCCCCATCACACCAGATATACGAGGGTGGCATTTGGTGAAACATGAGCGTCTCCCGAATTTTCTCTCGCTTTATGATGGCGGACGAGTAGGTATCTAATGGCGTTGGTGCGTCGTCTTCGTGGCAAGATTGGCAATGACGTTGAAGGAGCGGGCGCACGTGATCTGCGTAGGTCAGTGCATCATCGGCTACAGGCAGTATGGGTTCTGTGATGCTGCAACCTTCTGACCGCGTTCGGGGCAAGGTGATGGGAAGCCCTCCCAGAAGCTCTTCCAAAGCCAGTTTGAGGTCATGACGCCCAACGGTTGGCCGAACGCCACCGAGCCGGTATTGGTCGTCTACCCGCCCCTGATATCGCACAATGGACGCGTCGTCGATTACGATTACCTCAGGGGTGCGGGTCACCCCAAATACTCGGACCGCACTTCCGTCGGAATCATTGAACGTCTTAAAGGAAAGGTGATAGTCCAACGCGTACTGTGCAACGTCTAAGACCGTGTCTGCCGTGCTTGCATTGATGCCAACAAACTGCACCCCACGGCCGCTGTACCGCTGGTGAAACTCTTCGATACGGGGAGTATATCGACGGGCAATCGGGCATGTATTGCTGAAGAAATAGAGTACCGTAAACGGTGACTTCGTCAACGTATCGAGAGAACGCTCTTGATAATACAGGTCCTGAAGCTGCACCCCGGTTACCGCAAATTCCTCCCGCGTGAGTCCTTTGCCTTCACCGTAGGTGCTACAGGTACCTGCGAGGAGACCAAGGAGCACTATCCATGTTGTACCGTATCGCATTTCGCTCCATTCCACCGATCTACCCATTCGTGAAGTCGGCCCAAAGAGATTTTCTGCCATCGCCGCTTGACACACACGGGGCACAGAAGGTAAAAAGAGGCCAATGGTCCGCAGTGCCCAAAAGGGGCCTCCGGCATAACTCACGCAACTAATTTAGCCTCTGAAAGACTTACTTACTATGGAAAACGGCGTAACCGTTGCCAAAACCGAGGACATCCCGGTCGGCAAGTCAATTGTCGTAAAAGAACATGGTGAAGAAATTGCCCTCTTCAATATAGACGGCACCCTCTACGCGTGCAGCAACCGCTGCCCCCACGCAGGCGGACCGCTTAAGGATAGCATGATCGCGGGGACCGTGCTCTCTTGCCCTTGGCATGGATGGCGCTTCGACCTCGCATCAGGACCTGATGCGCCGAAAGACGGTGTGTTGCGATACCCCGTCTCCGTCGAAGGCGATGACATCGTATTAGGTTCCGCAACAACCTGATTCTCTCCTTCTTCTCAATCGCGCTTCACGGGCCTTCAACGCCACCACATATTTATCGCCCCCCCCCCCAAGACAGGATTTCCCCTATCATGCTTGTACATACAGTCTTTTTTTGGTTGCCCTCCGATCTCGACGAAACACAACGTGCTGCCTTTCAGGCGGGTGTGGATTCACTTGCGACGATATCCTGCGCTGAAGCGGTCTACATCGGAACGCCCGCGGCGACCGATCGGCCTGTAATTGATAAGAGCTACGACATCAGCCTTACGGTCCTTCTGAAAGACATGGACGCCCACGACGCCTATCAGGTCGACCCCATCCATCTGGCATTTCTGGAAGGCTTTCGCAGTGTCTGGGAGCGGGTGTTGATTTACGACGCGGACTAGGAATCAGACTCCTGGCGTTCCATCATTCAGAAATTGGACGACGTTTCTGCCAGAGATTTCTCTTCAAAGAGATGATTCAGCGGTGCAAACCCTTGCTGAGCCGCCAATGCTGCCGGGGTCATTCCCTTATAGAGGGACTTTCGATTGGCGCCATGGCGCAGGAGCAGTCTGCTGATGGAAACATCGCCCCGTCCCGCCGCCTCGTGTAATGGTGTCTTTCCGTTGTTGTTGGTAATATCTGGATCCGCTCCATACTGAAGCAGCAACTTGACCATGGCATAGTTGCCCTCTTTAATCGCCAGCAACAGGGGCGTCCACCCCTGGGACTTGGTCTTCAGATGGACGTCCTGCGGATAGTCATTCAGGCGAAGCTGTAATTGCCCTATGTCGTTGGCAAGTATAGGGTCAAGTATGTTCGTCGGGGTCCCTGTCGGCACCTCCCCCAAAGCGAAGGCATGTAACGTCGCTGCCAGCCGGGCAAAATTATCGCGCATGGCCAAGGTTGCCAGGGGGATATGTTCTGGTGTTTCCTGCTTGGCGTCGGCCCCGGCCTGGAGCAAGAGCATGGAACTTTCGTAGCCCCCTTCCTTCACCGCAAGCTGGAGAGCGGAACGACCTTTTTCGTCCCGCGCTTCCACCGAGGCACCCCGTTCTATCAATAGCTTTACGAGCGCAGGATCATGTTGCTTAACGGCCATCATCAAGGCCGTTTTGCCTCCCTGCGAACGGTGATTCACATTCACGCCCCACTTCAAGAGCACCTGTATCGTGGACATGTTCCCCTTGTCAATCGCCATTAGAAAGGCGGTCCGGCCATGGTTTTCTTCTTCCTCCAAGAGCGCGCCTTCGGATGCGAGTCGCTCCACAATATCGCAAAATCCCATGGAGGCTGCCACCATAAGGGGGGTATTGTTGTGTTTGGCCGCGGCGTTGACGTCCGCCCCGAGGGTAATTAATATATCCACACAAGAGGCGTGCCCCGCCTTTACGGCGCGGTAGAGCGGGGTATCCCCCTTACGTCCGGTCTTATTGATACGGGCACCCCGAGAGATGAGATAGCCCAACGCGTCAGGCTGGTCATGGGCAGCAGCGATCACAAGCGGCGTCTGCCCCTCGGCATCGCGCTCATCAACGTCGATGTTCTTATCAATCAGTTTTTTAATGGCGGAAAGATCGCCCTTCGCCGCCGCCTGGTGTATGTTCGAGAAAAACACGGCACAAACCCCAATTATTGTATTTTCAGCTGAATGCCCACGACGTTAGACGCCGCCACCCCACCCTCATTAAATCTATTTTGAACGATTTTACCCCACGAGTCAAGTGAAGAAACGTGGCGCACAATCCGTGAGGTGAACGTAGTGATCGGGTTCATTTCGATACGTCACGTCACGTACAATAGGAGCGAAGGGTCGAATTGCGGTATTTTAGACCACTGCCCCCAGTAAATCTCTCAGGAGTACATCGTGACACAAGGTTCAGACGAAAAAGTTTATTTACCCAACTCCACGAGTTGTTTTGTCTGTGGCGAGGACAACCACGCCGGACTGAAGACCCGTTTTTATGTTGAAAATGACCTGGTGAAGATGAACATGACGGTGGAAGAACACCACTGTGGCTACCAGAATACCGTCCACGGTGGCATCGTTGCTGCCGCGCTGGACGAATGCATGGGATGGGCCGCGGCCCGCGCCATTGGGCGAATGTGCGTTACGGCAGAACTGACGGTGCGCTATATCGAGCGGGTACCGGTTGCCCCGGATCTGGTGGTAACGGCCCAGGTAATTCGCGCCCATCGACGCATGGTCACGGCGGAAGCCGAAATACTGAATGCTTCCGGCACGGTATTCGCCAAGGCCAGCGGTCGCTTTCTTCCCTTGAGCGAAGCGGAGACCCTCGAAGTCGACGACGCCTTGCTCTATCGCGGCAACGAAGAGCGGGTGTTTGACGGATTACGCGATGGTCAATTGGTTACGGACCAGCCGGATTAGCAGGCCGTCAAAATGAACCTTTCACGAGAGCAATTTTGCCAGGTCCTACCATCCTATATTAAGTCGGTACTCATGGAGTTTCCGGTCGCCGCCGCCCCATCTGCGGGTACCCCGTCCGGCGTGACGTTCTTCGACTTCCGTGCGAAAAACACGCCAGCCCGAGTTGGTGCAATCGGTCTGGATACCACAGGCATGAGCGCGGATACCCTTGTGGATACGCTGCGCCCCCTCCGCTTGAAAGTTGGACCGGACGGCCGTGTTTTCTGCTTCGGCGACTGTGAGACGGTTGACTTTGGGGACCAATTGACGGCACTGATGACCATTGGACTTGGTTTCTATCAGGGCTGGCAGCTAAACCTTCGCTCTGAAATTCTGGAGCAACTTGATCATTCCCCGGAAGCGGGAAAGGGCCCCTATCTCTTCCAGTATTGCCGAGAGCGATACGACCCCGTCGATCACGCCCGACGGGAATTGCGTGCACTGAACTATACGGGGGCCCTTGAGATTCTGGGTGCCGTCCCCGACCACTGGTTCTTCACCGACGAGGAACGTGGGCACCACGCCACGGAGTACCTGGTTGCCCTCCTCGCACAAGATACCTTCACCCAGGGGAACCTTCGACTACGCCACCTGAATGCGGCCCTCCACCACTATGGCCGTGCCTGCACCTGGCTCCCCCATCACCAACCTGTCTATTCCTGTATGGCCAATTTCTGGCGCAACGCAGGTCGACCCGACATCGGGCGACGCCTCTTGGAGACGGTCCAGACGATACTCGCGGACGAAAAAACGGCGGAGCAGCTTGCCACCTATCCCGACACCCGGCCCGAGTTTCCTCCTGTTGTAACGGCGACGTATAACGAATCCACGCCGTTACGGCTTCTGTTTTTGTGCCATCCGGAATCCGACTTTGGCTCGGACGTCTTGCACGACGGCCTGCGGCGGGTACTTGGCGCGGAGAACGTTTTGGGCTATCCGTGGAAGTCCGTCTTACACGGCGGTGACGAAAAGCTGGCCACCGGCTACCCCTGTACCTTTCAGTGGACCGATGAGCCGGTTCCGCTGGAGAAAATCGTCCAACAAGCGGCCGAAGGTGGCTTTGACGCTATTCTGTACTCCGACACGCTCGGCACCTTGCCCCGCGAGGAAACGCAACAGATACTCCGGGCCGCTGGTGACACACCTGTGTTCATTGTAGATATGTGGGATGAGTGTGGCGACATGCACGACGTCCTCCTGGAACGCGACGGATTGACCCACGTTGCGGGATACTTCAAGCGGGAAATGCTATCCGGATGCACCTATCCCGAACCTACCTGGCCGTTGCTATTCTCCTTTCCCGATGACCGCATACCCGCCAAGTTATCGTGGGATAACCGTGAAGGCATCTTCTGGGCCGGAAAGCTCATGGGCGGCGCGCGAAAACTACAATTGGGTTGGCTGGAGAAGGAGCTGCCTCTGGTGGTCGAGGAGGGCACGCCCTACACACCAACCGAATATGCGAAGCGGGTACAAGACCACCTCATGGGAATTTCCCTGCCCGGCAATGGCTTCGACACCGTGCGGTATTGGGAACTTCCCGCTCATGGCACCCTTCTAGTGGCGGAACGTCCCCCATTGGCTATCCCCTATGCCTTCGAAGATGGAAAGCAGGCCATTCTCTTCGAAACGGTCTCAGAACTTCGGGACAAGGCGCGCTACTACCTCGCCCACCGGGAGGAGGCCATCGCCATCGCTCAGGCAGGTCACAGGCACCTGCGGGAGCACCACACTGGTTCGGCGCGAGCCCGACAATGCATTGGCCAGATTCAAAAGCGACTGAACCAACTGCGCGGGCAGGAATAGCTCGACTCCAAGACGGAAGAAACGCCTAAGGACTATCGACTACCGTCGGCGCTTCGGCCACACGAAAAAACAGGGCTTCCCGTGCCTCCTCCAATTCGACGAGGATGGGGTGCTGCCAATCCACCTGAAGGGCTTCGCCCATGGCATGGTAATACCACAGGGTACCTTCCCGTCCCCCTCGAAAATTCTGCCAATAGGCCCCGTCGTGCTGTGGGTCGTAGGTACGCAGCACCGACTGCAAATTGTGGAGTTTGTCGGCCGCAATAATCAGGCGGGCATCCATCGGCGCGGTCTCGATGCGCGCAATGTGGGCCTCTTTTCTTTCGCGCCAAGGTGGCTTGGGTTCCCCCCAGGCATCGGTACACGCCCAGACCAACTCGGCGACCGTGTCGCCAAAGGCGTCACGAATCTGCTCCAGGACGACTTTGCCGCCCTGATCTTCAACGGCATCGTGAAGCATGGCAGCGATGAACTGCTCCTCCTTGCCGCCGTATTCTCCTACCAGTGATGCCACGGTGAGCAGGTGAGTCATATACGGGGCCTCACCACATTTTCGGATTTGGTCCTTGTGAAGATCGTAGGCCAGGGCAATGGCATCTAGAATACGGCGGGAATACGTCAATGGGACTGCGCCCGCTTCTTCAGGTAGTTGATAAAGTCTTCGGGGTGGTCCGTCTGGATACCGTCGGTCCCCCACGCCAGCGCATCGTCCCAGCAACTCGGATCGCTCTCATCGACAATGACGACCGCGCCCGCTTCGTGGCACTTGCTAACGAAGGTTGGGCTGAAATATTCCCACACGGAGGCCACCACGGCCGGTTCGTATTCCACCAGCATCTCCGCGAGAAACTTCTCTGGACCGGGGTCGGGCATGGAGATTCCGCCGTGTTCCTTGACGTACTTGTGTTCCTCGGGGTCGCAATACCAGATGACGTCTTTTTCCATCCCATGGTCTTTGACCATCTGAAAAAGGACAGCCACGTCGGCGGACTTCAGGTCGAGGTAGATACCAATCTTTCCCTTGCACAGCGTGAGAATTTCCTCGAAGGTAGGAATCCGCTCATCTTTCCATTTCACGTCGACCCGACTTCCAATATCCATGGCCTTCAACTCGGCCAGCGTAAAATCCGCCACCTTACCTTTGGCATCCTTGGTGTAGGAATCGACTGTGCTGTTGTGGACACTCACAATCTGGCCATCCTTGGTCGTACGGGTATCAATCTCGACGTAGTCCGCACCCAAATCGATGGCCCGCTGATAGGCCGCCAGGGTATTTTCCGGGGTGTTTTCATGGGCACCCCGATGGCAGACAACATAAATGCCACCATTCTTCGGCGCGGCCAATATCTCGGAAACGAGCGGCTTCTCGGCCATAGCGGGAAGACAAAGGGCAAGTATCAGGAAGGTGCGAATATACATGGAACTACCTCGGGTTTTGGGATTAAAGGCCCGACGACGGCAGGGGCGCAACGTTGCGGGCTCTGGGTATAATTCTTTCGTTTAGAGCCCCCCAATGTCAATCGAACCAAGATCGCGGCAATTTGATCTGTTGCAACAATTGGGCCATTATAGAGGGGAGTTGCGCTGTGATACGGTAGCGACCATTTTGTCGTGCCCGAAAAGAGGTCTTTGTGAAATATTTTGCCCTGATAATTGCCCTGTTCTCCTCGTTAACGCTGTTTTCGAACGCCGACGAGCCGTCAGACACGGTAGATTATCTCGATCAGGTCCATCCGATTCTCGCGGAACACTGCTACGCCTGCCACAGCGGTGAAAAACGCAAAGGTGGATTGCTCATGAGCACCCGCGATGGCCTGCTGAAGGGAAGCGAGAGCGGCCCCGTCGTCATTGAGGGCAAGGCGGATGAAAGCCTGCTCATTGAGCTCATCACCACGAGCGA
This sequence comes from uncultured bacterium, assembly GCA_963977445.1. Classification (GTDB taxonomy): domain Bacteria; phylum Hydrogenedentota; class Hydrogenedentia; order Hydrogenedentales; family JAEUWI01; genus JAEUWI01. Next base: position 10,496 of record CAXBPH010000034.1, read on the forward strand.
TGACGATCTGGTCATGCCGCCCAAGGGGCGACGTTTAAACGAAAAAGAAGTGGCGACCCTGCGCGCTTGGATCAATGCCGGACTCCCCTGGGAAGAAGTAGAAGCTCAGGAGCCCGCCTATGCACCTCCCCTTCAACTGCAAGAGGTGGCCACGCCAGACAACGCGCCCAATCTGATCGATGGTCATATTCACGCCTATCTGGAACGTAACAACCTTGAAACGCCGGTAACGACGGACGACGGCACCTTCGCGCGTCGGGCCTACCTCGACATCACGGGGCTGTTGCCCAGTCCAGCGGCACTGGTCGCTTTTGAAGCTGACCAGACGGATGGAAAACGAGCCGCCTTGGTGGATGCCCTGCTGGCGGACAACCAGGCCTATGCCGAACACTGGATGACCTTCTGGAACGATTTGCTGCGGAATGACTTTCAAGGAACCGGCTATATTGACGGGGGCCGTAAGCAGATTACCGATTGGCTCTTCGATGCCCTCTATAACAACGCACCCTACGATGAGTTCGTACGCAACCTGATTGCCCCGCCGACCGAACAGTCGGAAGGTTTCATCAAAGGCATCGTATGGCGCGGTGACAACGCCCTTGTTCAGCAATCGGCCATGCAGGCGGCACGCAACGTGGGCCAGGTATTCCTCGGCATCAATCTGAAGTGCGCGTCGTGTCACGATAGCTTCGTGGACAATTGGAGCCTCGACCAGACCTTCGCCCTGGCCAACTGTTTCAGCGATGAACCCATGGAACTGGTGCGTTGTGAAACGGCCCTGGGCAAGCAGGCAGGTTATGGCTTTCTCTGGCCGGAACTGGGCGAAGTCGATGGTACCCTTCCCCGGGAACAGCGCATGGCCCAAATTGCGAAGCTCGTAACCACACGGGACAACGGCCCCTTCGCCCGCACCATCGTCAACCGCGTATGGGCCCTCCTGTTGGGACGGGGCCTGGTGGAGCCACTCGACTCCATCGACCTCGAGCCATGGCACCCGGCCCTCCTGGATGCACTGGCCCTTGACTTCGTCAACAGTGGCTACGACATTCGCCATTTAATACGAACCATTGCAACGTCGGAAGCCTACCAATGGCGCGCCGTTCCCCAAGACGAAATCGCCGATGCAATCTATGTATTCCGTGGCCCCACCGTGCGTCACTTGTCTGCGGAACAGTTCTACGATGCCCTGTCGACCATGACCGGTGTCTGGCAGGCCAATCCAAAGTTTATCTTGCCGAAGGACAAAACTCCTGAGGAAATTGCCCGTCAGGAGGCCCTCGCCCAAGCGGCGGCAGGTGGCAAAAATGAGGCCGCACCTGCCGATGCCAATACGGTAGCGGGACGGAAGGAAATGGTCCGGGCGTGGCGGGTACCGTCCGACCCCCTTTCGAAGGCACTCGGACGAACCGCACGGGAACAGGTGACTACCCGTCGGGAGACCGTCGGCACCACCTTGCAGGCCCTGGAGTTCAGCAACGGAACTACTATGTTCGACCAGATTCGACTCAGTGCGGAAGCCCTCTCCCAACAGTGGGGCGGCACACCGGAAGGCCTTATCATCCGAATGTACCAACAGGGACTTCAGCGTCCGCCCTCGGTCGAAGAAATAAAAGTTGCCTACAGCGTGGTCGGCAGCGACTTACGCCGAGATGGCCTCGAAGACCTGTTGTGGGCGTTGACCATGCTCCCTGAATTTCAACTGATTTACTAATCCTTCGATTGGAGGCTTCCTATTATGACAATGCAACGACGCGACTTCTTAAAAACGGCCAGTGCGGCGACTCTTTCTGCGCTGGCGGCGGGCACACCCCGGCTGGCCCAGGCCAACAAGGCGGTTTTTGATATTGCCCCCACGGCGGACCGGGTCATCGTATTATGGATGGCGGGCGGCATGGCCCACACCGATACCTTTGACCCGAAACACTACACCCCCTTTGAAGTGGGCATGGACCCCAGCACGGTGCTGAGTACCTTCCCCGCTGTGGAAACGGTGATTGACGGCGTGAAGTTTTCGGAGGGTCTGGAAAAAATCGGCCAAATTATGGACCGAGGCACCGTCTGCAACACCTACACGGCCGGCGACCTGGGCTTTATCCTCCACTCCCGCCATCAATACCACTGGCACACGGGCTATGCCCCACCCGTCACGGTGGCTGCCCCCCATATCGGCGCCTGGGTCGCCAAGACCCTCGGCCCCATCAACCCTGATTTGCCCGCCTTCATCGACATTGGACAAACCTTTAACGTGGGCGAGGCCGAGGAACTGAAGGCCTTCCACACCGCCGGGTTTCTGGGAAGCGAATTTGGTCCCTTCATGATTGCCAACCCCGCCGATGCGGTCGCCAGTGTGCGCCCGCCCGGAGGCATGGATATGGGCCGATTCCAGGATCGCAACAAGCTCTTCAAACGCCTGGTAGAGGCCAGTCCCATCGGTGAATACGGCAGCGGCTATCAGCAGGAATCCCTGCTCCGCTCCATGGACAATGCCCACCGCCTCCTGACTTCGCCTGCCGCGAAAGCCTTTGACTTGTCCGAGGAGCCTCAGGCTGTCTACGACGAATACAACACGGGCAAATTCGGCTTGGGCTGCCTGCTGGCCCGACGCCTCTGCGAAGCCGGCACCCGCTTTATCGAAGTGACAACGGAATACGAACCCTTCAAGCGCTGGGATACCCACGAAAATGGGCACACCCGTATGAAGGAACTTAAGACCATGATAGACGCGCCCATCGCCCGCCTCATCCTCGATCTGGATGAGCGTGGTCTCCTGGACAACACGTTGGTTGTGCTGGCAAGCGAATTCAGCCGCGATATGGTCATGGAAGGCAAACCCGGTAAACTGGTGAAGGATCAGGTGCCCCTCCCCCAAGAACTCACCGAGCTGAAACACTACGGAATGCACCGTCACTTTACCGATGCCGGCAGTCTCCTGCTCTTCGGTGGTGGCATCAATAAGGGCGTGAAATACGGCGAGACCTCCGACGAACGTCCGTGCAAGACCGTGGACAAGCCCATCCACATTGAAGGCCTCCACGCCACCATGTATCACGCCCTCGGCATTCCCGCCGACCACGGCTACACCACCGAAGGCCGTCCCTTTTATGTAACGAAAGACGGACTCGGCGTACCGGAGTTGGGCTTGTTTGCCTGAGCTGGAACTGCCTCCGCATGGAGCCAAACATCGCATTGGAGATGGCAGGCACAAGCGTAGCCCCAAACATCCGTCGGGTGCCAATGTGGGGTAGGCTTCCCGCCTGTCTCGGCAAGTGCAATGGGCAATGAAGGAAACGGAAGTCCGCCTATACCACGGTGGCATGTCCCTGTGGCGCAGCATCGATGCTCGCGGCCCAACAAGACGACCCAACCGCTAAACTAACGTAACCGCCTGGTGCACCCCATAATATCGACGAGGCCGAGCCTGACCACAGCTATAGAAAGTGCCCGATGACCACCACCGAGACTGCAACCGCCCCGCTAAACGCCGTCGCCCCACAAAAGGAGCGAATACTTTCCGTCGATGTACTTCGCGGCTTCGATATGTTCTGGATTGTCGGCGGCGCTGCCTTTTTTCGCGCACTCTCCAGCATGTTCGGCGGACCCATAGAGACCTTCTTTCACGGACAATTGGAACACGTAGTATGGGAAGGCTTCGTCTTCTACGACCTGATTTTCCCCCTCTTCGTATTTATCATCGGCATGTCGGTCGTTTTTTCCCTGCAGGGGCTCATCGCGCGAGACGGCAAGGTAGCGGCCTACAGGCGTCTTCTCCGCCGTACGGCCATCCTCTTCGTGGTGGGGCTGCTCTACTATGGCGGCATGAACGAGGGCTTCGAAAATATCCGGCTCGGCGGCGTACTGCAGCGCCTGGCCCTGGCGTATCTCTTCACGGGGATGCTTTTCATCCATTTCCAATTACGGGGCCTGCTGGTAGCCTTCGCGACCTTGCTGCTCGGTTATTGGGCGCTGCTCTCTTTCGTGCCCGTACCCGGCGTGGGTCACGTCAGCGTTGCACCGGGGGAAAACTGGACCAACTGGTTCGACGCACACTACCTGCCCCTGCGCAAACGTTTCGGCACCTACGAGGCCCAGGGCATCCTCAGCACCTTTCCCACCATCGGCAACGGCCTCCTCGGCGTGTTTGCCTCCCTAATCCTGCTCAACAAAGCTTTTGATGACCGCAAGAAGCTCACCTGGTTCATCGGTGGCGGCGCGGCCATGGTGGTGGCCGGTTATCTATGGGGTATCCAGTTTCCCATCATTAAGAACATCTGGACCTCGTCCTACGTCCTCATATCCGGCGGCTTCAGCTTTGTGCTTCTGGGAGCTTTCTACCTCATTCTGGATGTCTGGAAAATACGTTGGTGGGCACCACCCTTCGTCTGGATTGGCGTAAACCCCATTTTCATCTACCTCGCCGTCAACGTCATCAGCTTCGAGGACCTCGCCAACCGATTCGTCGGTGGCGAAATAGCCACCATGTTCGGTCCGAACGTCGGTGCGCTGCTACTCGCGTCAACATCCCTCGCCCTGTCCCTACTCCTGGTTCGCTTCCTCTACGTAAAGAAAATCTATATTACGATTTAGAGATAGCCAGAAGACGGACCTGACAGCCCAACAAGAAGTCGCGCAACAATAACACCGGCGCCAAAAAACAGACGTGGCCGAGGAAGTCAATATGGACTTCCTCGACCACGTTTTTTCTTGGAATACATTGGGCGGAACGACATTCGCAGACGTCCGCACCCCTGTCACCAGGTGATGTAGATTAGCCCTGGGCCTTCTTCACGGCAGCGAGGAACTCTTCGTTGGACAGACGTACTTTGAAATCTGGATTGGAGAACACCCAGGTTATTTTTCCAGCGGCATCGGTCAGAAAAACGGAGGGTAGGGGCAACTGTCCCGTGTCGTGGCCGGTGCTTTCCACCAGATGCTTCTTGTAGCGTTCTGCCATATCCGGATCCATCTGGTAGGCGACGCCCATGGCCTTGGCCGCGTCCAGTTTGCCGTCAGAGTAAATATCGATACTCAGATCCGCCTTCGCTTTGGCCTCTGCGATATACTCGCTCTTATCTGGTGTAATAGCGACAAGATTTACGCCCAAGGCATCAAGTTCTCCGGCAATTTCCTTGAGTCCCGCCAGGTGCTTCATGCAGTAAGGACACCAATGTCCTCGATAGAATACGATGGCGGCAGGTTTACCTTCGAGGGCTTTCGAAAGCTTGACCGACTTGCCTTCTTCCGTCGTCACCTTAACATCAGGAAGGGACTGACCAACGGCAAGGGGCACTGCTTTTTCCGCAGAGGGTGCTACACCTTTTACTTTTTTGGAACCCGACCCGGCGGCAACCGCCACACCACTAACGGCGATCAGAGCAATCATCAGTCCAACATGAAATAAACGTGGGGTTGTCATAAAAGTAGTCTCCGGAATTGAGTCTTGCAGCTTCATAATTCACATGAAAGACCGCTACCGAGTTCCAGTAGCCGCCCCCCTGTGTATTCAACGACGATCCGCAATGAAGTCACTAGTGCCGAAAACATCCCGGAACGCTAACTCAAATCACGGTCCCGCAAGAGACGGAGACCGTTGAAAATAACCAGCAATGAGGCACCCATATCCGCGGCAATGGCCATCCAGAGGGTCGCCGCACCGTCCAATGCCAACAGGATGAAGATCAGCTTGAGCCCGAGGGCAAAGGCGATATTCTGTTTGATAATTGTCAGCGTTCGGCGTGAGTGACGTATGAGCCACGGCAATCGGGACAGGTCATCGGACATGAGGGCGATATCCGCCGTTTCGATGGCCACATCACTTCCCATCACGCCCATTGCGATGCCCAGGCGCGCTTCGGCCATGGCGGGAGCGTCGTTGATGCCATCGCCCACCATGGCCACCTCGCCATGGGTGGCTACAAGTTCTTTCATGGCGTTGACCTTGTCTTCCGGCAGCAACTCCGCAAAATAACGGTCCAATCCACACCCCGCAGCGATGGCTTTCGCCGTACCCTCGTTGTCCCCCGTGAGCATGACGACCTCTGTCACTCCAACCGCATGCAGGGCAGCGACAATCGCTTCCGATTCCGGCCGGATGCTGTCCCCCACGCTGATGAGTCCGCAGACGTGACTATCGTTTCCAATCGCCACAACGGAATGACCCGCGTCTTCCATGGACAGGGCCATATCGTGAATTTCTGGGGTCTCGGCCCCTTTTTCATGCATGAGGCGATGGCTGCCGATCCAGAAGTCACGCCCTTCAAAGCGCCCCTCCGCCCCTCGGCCCTTCAGCGCCCGAAAGTCCGTGGCCGGTTTAACCTCAACCCCTTCCGCCCGAGCTCGGGTGAGAAGGGCCCTGGCGAGGGGGTGTTCACTGCCATGTTCCAATGCCGCGGCCCGCTCCAGGAGCTCCGTCGCCGTATGTCCACTAAAGGCTTCGATACGCTGCACCTCGGGCTTTCCCTGTGTCAACGTCCCTGTCTTATCCAGGGCAATAGCCTTCAGCCGCGCAGGCACTTCAAGAAACACTCCGCCTTTGATTAATATACCCGCCCGGGCGGCCGTGCTGAGCCCGGCCACGATACTCACGGGCGTCGAAATGACCAGCGCACAGGGACAGGCGATAACCAGAATGACAAGGGCCTGATAAAACCAGACATACCACGAAGCACCAAACAACATCGGCGGCACTAACGCAATTAACAACGCCAGAACCATCATGGCAGGGGTATAATAGCGGGCAAACTGCTCTACCCACTGTTCCGATTGTGCCCGACGTTGCTGAGCGCCTTCGACCAGCTGGATAATTCGTGCCACGGTGCTGTCGTCGGCCGTGGAGGTGGCCTTGAACTCGAAAGCGCCCTCTTCGTTGATGGTACCCGCGAAGACCCGATCGCCCGGACCAACCGAAACCGGCAAGGACTCACCGGTAATGGGGGCTTGGTTGATGCTACTGCTTCCTTCGCTAACCTCGCCATCGAAGGGTAACTTTTCACCGGGCCGCACCAGTACCGTCACCCCTGCGGGCACGTCCCCCACGGGTTTCTCTTCAATGTCGCCATCGTGGGGACACCGATAGCGCGCGGTGGCCGGTGTAAGATCCATCAAGGCGCTGATAGCCTTTCGTGCTCGCCCTACACTCCAGGACTCAAGGAGTAGTGAAATAGAAAACAAACAGGAAACAGCTGCTGCCTCAAACCATTCACCGATACATCCAGCACCGATTACGGCGGTCACCATGAGCAGGTTCATGTCGGGACGCAAGGCTTTTGCTGCATACAGCGCCTTCGGAAAAATAAACCAACCGCCAAATAGAATAGCAATCACATAGGCAATCATGGATAGAAGGGGATAGCCAGATTCCGTTTCCCCACCCGTCAGGGCGCTGTGGATCCCACCGTTTGCCCAGTGCCACGTGAAGCCACACCCAATAGCAACGGCACTCACCCCCGCACAAAGACTGCGACCGTTCCGCTCCCAGAACGACTCCCCCTCCGCCCGGCGGGCCACGTGATCCGCCCAGGGAATGGCTTGCATGCCGGTCTTATTGATCGCTTCAATAATGTCGCCTTCTACATCGGCACCATCGGCAACGAGGAGCTTTCCATTCATCAAATCAAAGGAAAGGGCATCCTCAGCAACCAGAGTGCGCAACGAACTTTTTATAATGGCAATTTCTTCGGCACAGTCCATGCCGCGTATTTTAAGGGTGAGATTTTCCATGGTGTGCTCCTTAGTTCGGGTTTACAACAGTATGCACCTACACCAGACTAAAACTCCAGCGAACCCCACACAATAGTACCGTAAATACAGGCCGCAATGATGTTGGGTTCTCATTATTGAAAGCAGATATATGGAAATTTAGAGTAAGAAACAATGGACCCTACAGGCTAGAATAAAATCCTTTTTTTACCACGAAGGACACGAAGAGCAGCCGTTGGCCGCAACCCAAAAGATGGGTCGTCTTTCCCGCGAAGGGGGCTGTTGACTGAGTCCAACTGCACGATGAAAACTTGTCTGACCATGCAACTGTTGGCGGCACGTCATTCCCGCGCACGCGGGAATCCAGCGGGTATCATCCCTGTCTGTGTTCGCGTTACTGGATCCCCGCGTTCGCGAGGATGACAGCTCCGAAAAATATACGGCGACAATATGTTATGAAGTTTCTTTCCAACAAAACGTTGCGATAGTAGCCGATGGAATGCGACACATATTCGAAAGCATCGGAATAAGAAAACAAAATATGTTACTTACGTTATGGGGTGGTCTCCGGTTAAAAGATTTTCTATTTCTTCTTTTTTTACTTCGTGCTCTTCGTGGCCTTCGTGGTCAAAAAACTCTCGCACCATTCAGCCAAATGGATAGGTTGAAAAAAGGCACGTCATAAAAACAAACAAACAAAGGCTGTCACCCGCTGCGTATTCAACGGCTGGGAAGTTGGCCAATGTAAAAAGAAGCACCGGCCGCAGAAAATGGAACGCCTGCGGCCGGCGCGTTTCTTGACGCTACGTTACAAGACCCCGTCGGCCGCGCTCTCCGACGATTCGACGGTACCGGCAAACCACCTGAACACCGCAGGCACCACTAGCAGCGTCAACATCGTGGATGTCACCAGCCCGCCGATTACCACGGTCGCCAGTGGTCGCTGCACTTCGGCCCCCGCACCCTGCGCCAGTGCCATGGGAATAAAACCCAAGGCAGCCACAAGCGCGGTCATCAAGACCGGGCGCAATCGCACCTGTGCACCCTCGATAGCCGCCTCAAGCGCTTCCAATCCGGAAGCCTGCTTTTCGCGCATGTAGGAAACCAGGACAACGCCATTGAGCACGGCAACACCAAAGAGGGCAATGAATCCCACGCCTGCGGAGATCGAAAAGGGGTAACCCCGCAATACCAGCGCGACTATGCCCCCCGAAAGGGCCATGGGCACATTCAGATAGATGAGAAAGGCAAGACGCAGTGAGCTGAAGGTGCTGTAGAGCAATATGAAAATCAGGAAGAGCGCCAGGGGCACCAGCAGCGCGAGACGCTCCGAGGCCGCCTGAAGGTTCTCAAATTGCCCCCCCCATTCCATATGCCAACCCGGTGGCAGGTCAAGCTCTTCTTCCAGAGCGCGCTGGGCATCTGCAACAAAACTAGCCAGATCCCGACCGCGAACATTGGACTCTACCGTAATTCGACGACTGATGTTTTCCCGACTTATCTGGGCGGGACCTTCTTCGATGGTAATCGATGCCACCTGAGACAGGGGTATGAGTCTGTCTTGTCCACCCATGGTCGCCGGGATTCTAAGATCACGAACCGCCGTGAGGTCATCCCGTACCGACGGACTAAAACGAACCTGAAGGGCAAAACGCTTGTCCCCCTCCACGATGGTTCCGACTTCCGTACCGCCGATGGCCTGGATCACATCCAGCACCTCTTCGCTGCTCATGCCATAGCGCGCGATTGCGGCCCGGTCGACCCGAATACGCATGGTGGGTAGACCGATGACTTGCTCCGCTTTAACATCGGCCGCACCAGGAATTTCCCGAATAATTCGGGCCGCCTCATCGGCTTTCGATTTCATGAGCGCCAGATCGTCACCATAGATTTTTATGGCCACATTGCTTCGAACGCCCGAAATCAATTCTTCCACCCGTAGCGCGATGGGCTGTGAGTAGCTGAATATGGCCGCGGGAACTTTCTCCGTCAACGCCGCATCAATGGCCTCGATCAGTTTTTCTTTGTTCTCAAATCGCCAGGTCTCCGGCGGGTTCAGCATGATAAAAGTATCGCTAATTTCCACCCCCATAGGATCGGTGGCAATTTCCGCACGACCAGTCCGTGAAATTACCGTATCCACTTCGGGAAAGTCTTCCATAAGAACTTTTTCCGTGGCCGTACTGATTTCATTCGATTTTTCAAGGGACACACTGGGTAGGCGCCAAACCTGTAGCGCGATGGAGCCTTCGTCGAGATGAGGAATAAACTCCCCGCCCATTCCACGAATCAGGCCGAGACTCGAAACAAAGAGTACACAGGCCGTCACGAAAACCAATACGGGTCGTTTTACCACCGTGCGCAAACACGGCAGATAAAGCCATTGAGCCAGACGGAAGAGAAGCGGATCCTTTTCCCGCACGTTTTTGAGGAATATAGACGCCAGCACCGGCATAAGTGTCAACGCGCAGACCAGCGAGCCGGCCAACGCAAACACTACGGTCAATGCCATGGGCCGAAACATCTTACCTTCCACGCCGGTCAGGGCGAGGATAGGCACGTAAACGATGATGATAATGCCCACCGCGAAGGCCACAGGCCGTGCCACTTCGTGACAGGCGGACCGTATTTTCTCCAAGTGGGACCGGGTGTCGTCGCGGTGGGTATGCAGGTAGCGCACCACGTTCTCAATCATAACCACGGAGCCATCCACGATAAGCCCGAAGTCGATGGCGCCCAGGCTCATGAGATTCCCACTCAATCCGGCAAAGCGCATGGCGGTAAAGCTCACCAACATGGAAAGCGGAATGGCCAGTGCAACAATAATGCCGCCGCGCACATTGCCCAAAAGGAGCAACAGTACAACAACGACCAGGATTCCACCTTCGACCAGGTTCTTCGCAACGGTCTTCACGGTGCGATTAACCAGCTCGGTACGATCGTAGAAGGTCTCGATCGTCACACCCTCGGGCAGAGACTTCTGAATCTCCGTGATTCGCTCATGTACGTTGGTGGATACCACCCGCGCGTTTTCACCCATGAGCATCATGACGATGCCGATCACCGCCTCACCGCGCCCATCACGGGTCACCGCACCCTGTCGAATCATGGGTGCGAATTCCACCTTACCAATGTCTCGCACATAGATGGGCGTGGCCGTATCTTCGTCATAGGAGACGACGACATGCTCTATATCCTCGATGGTGGCAAGCAACCCTTCGCCGCGGACGAGATATTGTTCACCCTGGTGCGCGATATAGCCTCCACCGACATTCCGGTTATTGACTTCGAGGGCATGAAGCACATCGCCCGTGGTAACGTTATAGGCCAGAAGACGGTCCGGCGTCAGGGTAACCTGGTAGGTCTTCAATTCCCCACCGAAGCTGTTCACTTCTACAATCCCGGGCACACTGCGCAACTGATAGTTCACATTCCAGTCCAGGATAGTTCGCAGCTCCATCGGGGTATACCCCTCGCCCCGCACTTCGAACTGATAGATTTCGCCCAGTCCACTCGATATGGGTCCCATCTCGGGTGTGCCATATTGCTCCGGAATTGAACCCCGTGCATCGACCAGGCGCTCACCCACCATCTGGCGGGCCCAATAGATATCCGTCCCCTCATCAAAGACAACGGTAACGACGGAGAGTCCGAATTTGGAAACCGAGCGAATCTCTTCAACGGCGGGCACACCGCTCATCGCGGTTTCTACCGGAAAGGTTATGAAACGCTCTACTTCTTCCGGCGCGAGACCTGCCGAGTTGGTTAATACTTGAACTTGTACGTTGGTTACATCGGGCACGGCGTCAATGGGCAGCTTGAGAAGCGAGTTTACGCCTACCGCTGCCGCAAGGAACCAGAGCACCAGAATAATCACGCGATTATTCAGCGAGATATCGATTATACGATTCATGTTGACTCCTTAGTGGCTGTGACCGCCGCCCATGGCTGCTTTTCCGGCTTCGGATTTAAGAACGAAGATGTCGCCTACGGCAACACGATCGTTCTCCTTCAGCGGACCCTGGACTTCGGTAAACGCATCAGACGCATGGAGCACCTCCACCGCAACCGGCTCAAACTCTCCTTCGCCTTCCGCACGGTAGACTATCGCCCCCGTCTCGGTCCGTTGCAGCGCTCCATTGGGAACCAACAAGGTTTCATCGTGCTCGTGACTATTCAGAAAAATCATGAGACGGCCAAACATGCCTGCACGTATTCGTTTATCGTCGTTGGAAAGAACAACACGGGCCTCGACGGTACGGCTACTCGGGTCCAGAACGCTACCGATGTAATCTATGACACCGGAGAATTCTTCGCCTGGATAACCTTCCAGCTGCACTATCGCCTCCTGACCCACGGCGATACGTCGGAGATCGCGCTCCGTAATGCGTCCCATGGTCCACATGGTTTTGAGATTGGCGATATGAAAAATGGACGTATTTTCGTTGATCGCTTCTCCCAGCGAGATGTGACGCTCAATAATCGTGCCCCCAAAGGGCGCACGCACCTCGTATCGGGTAAGTGAAGTCCCCCCTTCACGGGGAAGACTTTTTACGTATGCAGGCGTCAGGCCAAGTGCGAAAAGAGCCTGTTCAGCCGACTCCACAGCGATTTGCGCCGACCGCAATGCCTGTCGGGCTACCTGAAAGTCCTGCTCGGCCGATATTTTTTCTTCCCAGAGAGACTTTTCCCGTGCGTAGGTCGATTGGGCCAAATCCCGAATCGCGAGACTCGACAGCAGTTCGGATTTTGCTCGACCAAGTTCCCGACTATCGAGAACGGCCAGCAAATCGCCTTCCGACACCTGATCACCGAGACGTGCAAACACCTCCCGGACGATACCGCCCACGCGGGGCACCAGATGGGCCTCTTCGTCGGGGTCCAACATGGTCTCGGCGGGAAATGAAAGGGTGCTCTTTACGGAACCGCGGTGTATGGGACTTACCGTTATATCCAGGGACTCGAGGCGTTCGGGGGAAAGGTGCACGTTACCTTTTTCTTCGTGGTCATCGTGTTCGCCCTCTTCGCTGTGGCCTTCCTCTTCCTCCTTGTGTTCGCCGGGTTCATGGCCATGATCGTCGAGTTCCTCCGCAGCGAGTACGGGCGGGGTATCCAATCCCGTGGGCAAAAACTTCAGTTTAGATGCCATCGGAACGATGGCCAAGGCAACTAACGCCGTCATCAATACGGCTACCAATTTATTGTTACTCATGGGGAGCTACCTCTTGTGATTCAATAACGTCCAAGGTCATTTCAGTTTTTTCCGGGACATCCCGGTAATTCAGACTACGGCCGGTCAGGCGTTGGATGTTCACCCGTGACCGGTGAAAGTCAGCGAGACGGTTGAGATAGGTATAGCGGGACTCAAAGAGCGTCCGTTGCGCGTCGAGTACATCGAGATAAGAAAATTTTCCTTCCCGGTATCCGCGCTTGGTTTTTTCAAAGGTTTCCGCGGCTTTGGGCAAAACTTCCCGGTCGGTTCGTGACAGGGCCTCGTAAATGCCGGCACTATTCTCCCAAACCGCTGTCAGGGACGCCTGGGCATCCAGTCGAGTACGTCGTTCTTCCGTCATGCCTTTGGAGAGGAGTGCCTCGGCCTCCGCAATCTTTCCCTGGTTACGATTGAAAAGTGGTAAGGGCACCGATATACCCAGAATGAGGGTGTTGTCTCGGGAGTTGTCGAAACTTCCACGGCTCCGGCCCACGGAAAAAGATCCGTCGGTACCGATTCCATAGCCGGAACTTCCTGAATCGCTGACCCCCGACGTACGCAGGCCAAACATGAGCGTCGGATCGACCCGGCGCTGGCTCTGGGCAACAGCCAACACGGCTTCCCGCTGGAGTATCTCGGCAGTCCACCGTGCCGTATCGGGATTCTGTTTCAACTCGCCGATAAGCTGGCGTAATTCCGGTAGGGGTGCAACGTCATCAAGCTGCCCCACGGCGCGCCGAAAATCCGAAGCGTCCCCGCCCCACCAGGCGGCAAGAGCGGTGCAGGCGGCTGCCCGTTCGGACTGGGCCAGATCGCGCTCGATCTGTGTGGTGGCCAAGGCGATGTCCGCCTTGTTCCCATCCAGCGGCGACACTTTTCCTGCCTCGATCCGGGCATTTATCGTCCGCACCACGTCTTCGGCGAGCACGAGCAATTCGTCGTGTAGCGCCACACGCTCCTGGGCAGCAAGCACGTCCACGAAGGAGCCGGCCACCCCAGCAATTACATTGGCCCGGGCTGTTTCATAGTCCCATTGCACCAGAGACTTTTCGGATTCTGCCAGGGCGATTCGCCTGGCCCGCTTTTGACCACGCTCGATGACCTGAGAGATGGTGAGAGTGAACTCAGACTCTTCAAATAGGCCGCGATTGCTATTGGAACTATCGCGGTTCCAGGTTATGGCTGGCAGCGTGCCCGCGAAGGGAAGCTGCCCCGAAATGCCCTCGGAACGGGTACGCTCCGACGGACCATCCCCCAATGTAATTCTTTCAATCTCGAAGGACATTTCGGGATTGGGGCGCAATCCTGCCTGCTGAATGCGACCATCAGCGGCACGCAATTCCCAGCTAAAGGTCTCCAGGTAGGGACTCGTTTCCAGCGCGCGTGTGATGGCCTCGTCCAACGACAAGGATTCCACGGCGACCGGTTGCGGAGGTGGTGATTCGGCGGATACGTCTTCCAGTATGATTTCCGGGGCGGCACCGTATGCGACGGACCCGCCAAGCACGGCCAATAGCAGTGCGGTGGATACAATACTTCTCATGGGAAGCATAGGGAATTCTCCTGCAATTACACATCGTAGTCGGATGACAGGCTAAACGAAATACACCTTGGGTGTATCAATTTGTGCTGTCGGGATAGGATGGATACGTGCAGGGCGTATCAGATGGTCAGAACGACCGTACGGGTAACATGGAGATCGGTCAGCGGCATGGTCCCGAGAAGAGGACGTACCGGGACATTCGTAGCAACCGGAATCGAGCGAAGCAGCGGAAGCGCTCCATTCACATCCCGCTGGGCAGACAGAACCCCCTCGTCGGATCGAGAGCGGCCTGCGCGAAAATATTCCCGGTCGACGCCCAAATCCACGCAGGGATGGGCCGCGGCAATTCCGGTATACACGGCAGGCCCCGACGACGCAAAATCTGCCCCGTCTTCCGGGCAGCAGAGAGACGGGTTGCACTGCGCCTCAATCGTGATGTGGCCATCATGACAAACACAGAGAACCAACCCGGTGCCAAGCAATGTGGAGAAAAAACCCAACATCGCCACCAGAGCGAGGTTATTCACCTGCTTCGTCAATCGTATGTATGTTTGCCGATTCATAGTGGCGAGATTATAACGACATCCTGCTGCCATGTCAACCCAATCGCCAATAAATACGCCTTATTGATACCAATGCATCAATATCAAGGCTCTCCCGGGAGCAGCCCGAATAGAAAAAGCCCCCGCCGTCACGAGGACGACAGAGGCTTGGGGAATCGCTACACTACAGAATCAGGCGACGTTCCGTGGGGCCGGTATAAATCTGGCGCGGACGGTGAATGCGACCATCGGGATCGTTGCGCATTTCGAGCCAGTGGGCGATCCACCCCGGCATACGACCGATGGAGAAGAGCACGGTAAACATTTCCGTGGGTATGCCCATCGCGCGGTAAATGATGCCACTATAGAAATCCACGTTCGGATAGAGTTTACGCTCTACAAAGAACTCATCATTGAGGGCGATCTCTTCAAGATTCTTGGCAATTTCGAGAAGGGGATCGGAAATCCCGAGCTCTTTCAGGACATCATCGGCCGCCTTACAGAGCAATTTGGCGCGGGGGTCAAAGTTTTTATAGACCCGGTGACCAAATCCCATAAGGCGGAAAGGATCGTTCCGGTCTTTGGCTTTTTCTACATATTTTTTGTAGTCGCCACCATCGGCCTGAATCATTTCCAGCATTTCCAGAACGGCCTGGTTGGCCCCACCATGGAGGGGGCCCCAAAGGGCATTAACACCGGCGGAGATCGACGCGTAGAGATTGGCGCGACTGCTACCTACCATACGGACCGTAGAGGTGCTGCAGTTCTGCTCGTGATCAGCATGAAGTATGAGGAGGGCGTCAAGGGCGCGCTCCAAAACAGGAGAAACTTCGTAGTCTTCGGTTGGAAGACCAAACATCATCCGCAAGAAATTCCCAGAATAGCTGAGTTCTGTCTTTGGATAGACTACCGCCTGGCCCACCGACTTCTTATAGGAAAAAGCAGCCAAAGTCTTTACCTGACCGAGCAGCCGCATAATGTTTACGTTCAAATGCTCTTCATCTTCCCCATCGTGGGGATAAAACGAAGACATGGACGAAACCATGGAGGCCAGAATATTCATGGGATGGGCAGTAACCGGAAAATGGTCAAAGAACTTCAGCATGCTCTCATGAACGAGACTATTGGCCGTCAACTCGGCGCGCCAGGAGTCAAACTGCGTATCGTTGGGCAATTCCCCGTGAATCAGCAGATAGGCCACTTGTGAAAAACGCAGGTTGCCTACGAGATCTTCGATGGGGTAGCCACGGTAGCGGAGGATGCCTTTGTCCCCGTCAATATAGGTAATTGCACTCTTGCATGAACCTGTATTGCCGTAGCCCGGATCGTAGGTAATGGCGCCGGTGGTTTTACGAAGGTGCGTACAATCGATTGCCACCTCATCTTCTGAACCTGAAAACGTAGGGAATTCGAAGTTCTTGTCTTGTAATGAAAGATGGGCTGTGCTCATCGCTTTCTCCATTGTGCTAGTCGTGACGCGCCATGATGCCATTGAGTGGGTAATCCCGGTCGCGCCCCGTCATTTTCTTCCCAAACCCCGCAAATTTAAGCGAAAGAGAAGTATATACAATGCCTTCTTGCGAGTGCAATGGTCCACTTTTTTTCATAGAATCCCCCTACTTTAGATGCCCAAATGGGACCAACATACCGCATCGGGGTGGTCATTATGCTCCAAAAAAGATCGATTACCCGAGTTAATTAGTTGACACACACCACACTTTTACTGAAAAATAAGAATGTTACACAGAATCCGTGAAAGACTGTCTTCGCGAGTCACGATATTTTGTTCCGTGACCCAACGTTATAAATGATAGTCTCTCCAACCGAATCAGGATTAGGACGATCATGAGCGAGAAAAAGAAATCCGCCACCCCTCCACCGTTAGAACAAGTGTCGACGCTCCAGCGCATTCTGCACCACGATGCCATGGCAGCCATCTTCCTGCTTGTGGGGGCCGTGGCGGCATTCTTTATGGCGAACAGCTCAATCATGATCAAGGGCATACCGCTCTTCGAGTGGTATGCTGATTTATGGCACGTGGACCTGGGCATCTATATTCACGGTGAAGTCATTTCCAAATCCCTGCATCATTTGATCAACGACGGTCTCATGGCCATCTTTTTCTTCATTGTGGGACTGGAAATAAAACGGGAATTGCTCGTCGGTGAGCTGGCTTCCTTTCGAAAAGCGCTCCTCCCCATTGCTGCCGCCATTGGCGGTATGGTTTGTCCGGCGGTCGTCTACAGCATAGTTAACTACGGCACGGAAACTGCCGGGGGCTGGGGCATACCCATGGCAACCGATATTGCCTTCTCCGCAGGCGTCCTCGGTTTGCTCTCCAAACGCATCCCCTCGGGCCTGGCAATCTTCTTGATTGCTTTGGCAATCGTGGACGATCTGGGCTCCGTTACGGTCATCGCCCTGTTCTACACCGATGGCATTACCGCCCGCCCGCTCCTGGTCGGACTTACCATGATCATCTTGTCTTTCGTTTTTGCACGCATGGGGGTTCGCAACGCCTTGGTCTTCATATTGATGGCCGGTGTCATCTGGGTGGAGTTCTTCCTATCCGGTGTGCACGCCACTATCGCCGGGGTATTGTTTGCCTTTACCATTCCCGCAGATGCTCGGTATGAGACCCCCCTGTTTATCAAACGAATCAACAAGCTCCTTCAGCGCTTCCACGAAGCGGAAGACCATGTAAATCCATTGCTGGTCAATTCACGTCAACAGCGGGTCGTGCGCGCTATTGAAGCAGAGTGTATCCATGTTGAAGCACCTCTCCAGCGCATCGAACACAAACTCCACCCCATTTGTGCCTTTATCATCATGCCCGTATTCGCCTTTGCCAATTCGGGGGTCCATCTTGATTTTTCCCAAATCGGTGAAGTCTTCAATCAGAAGGTAACCTGGGGTGTTATCCTTGGCCTTATTCTGGGCAAGCAAATTGGTATCTTCGGTGCAAGCTGGCTCACGGTAAAGGCGGGACTCGCCGAATTGCCGGCCGGGGTAAATTGGCGTCAGATTTATGGGGTAACCTGGCTTGCTGGTATCGGTTTTACTATGTCGTTATTCATTGGTGGACTCGCCTTCCCCGTGGGCCACGATGCGGGACATGGGTCCATTGAGGCGGCCGGTCACATGGCCGATCACCTGGCAGGCGCTAAAGTAGGCACCTTGCTTGCCAGCATTATTGCGGGTTCCGTGGGAACGATCATACTTATATTCGCCACAAAGAAACCTGCAGAGACAGTCGAGGCGAGCGAGACCAATTCCGACGTCTAGTCCGCATTGCTCGTCGGGGTCGTTGTGCCCCGACCGAAGAGCAGCGTTAACGAATCGGGTCCAGGTTGAGGTTTAGAACCTGGCCAAGGCCCATGAGGGAGATGTTTCTCGCATGTCCATATTAACGACCATGCGTCAGCGCAACGTATTACTAGTTGAAAGCGACCCAAATGCCATGCACTTGATGCGGGACTATTTGAGCCGTGCAAATTTCCGAGTCCGGACTGCAAGTGATGGCTGGGAAGCGCTGAAACGCATTAAAGATGGCGCGGTAGATATCGTGGTGTCTGAACATGGTCTGGCGGATGTGGATGGCGCGCGCCTCCGCGAAAAATGCATGCTTAACCCAGCAACGCGCGATGTGCCCTTTCTGTTCCTCATCGACAGCTCACAGGTCGAAAGCCACGTGCGCGCATTGAGAAGTGGTGTCGACGGCTGCCTCGTAAAACCCTTTGATCCGGTCATCCTCGTGGCCCATGTCCAGGCGGTCATTGAACGACGTCGCTCCTATGAAGAAATGGTTCGCATTGATCCACTGACGCGACTGTTGAATCGTCCATCGCTGGAGAAGGAACTAACCGAGGAGCTACGACGCGTTTCCCGATATCGCCGCACCGCTACATTGGTGCTCATCGATATCGACGCATTTTCCGACGTAAACGCGGAGAGTGGCATGGCCATGGGCGACCTGCTGCTCACCTGCCTCTCCGGTGTTATTCTAACCAGCATCCGGACCATGGATATTGCCGGCCGCTATCAGGGCGGGCAATTTATACTCTTTCTTCCCGAGACCCCGAGTGAGGGTGCCCTGATTCTGGTCCGGCGCATACAGGAACAATTGCGAACCATCGCGAGCGCTGTTGCGGGTTACGAGCTTACCTTTTCCGCAAGCACTATTTTCTTACCCGAAGATGGCGACAATATTGAAATCGTATTGCCCCGGCTGGAGCAGGCGCTGCAGGAGGCAAAGGCGGCAGACAACGGCAGAGGCGGTACAATTATTCAGTGGGGGCATGGTCTCGCCCCCGAAGCGACCACAAGCGAATGAGCTACTGCCCCGAAAGCGATGACACCATCAGGTCAACGGCAACGAAGGACGTGGATTCTGGAATTTCGATGAGGGCATAACGTCCGTCTTCGGACAGGCTAAGCTGCGATCCCACGCCCGAGTCCAGGTGGGTCAATTGCTGGGCCGAAAAACTATTTGTCGCACTGTACCGCCACAACTGGCTTCTCCCCGCGTGATCGGGAGCAATCAGAATGAGTTCGTCCGAACCTGGCCGCCAGGCGGCATCCATCCCCGCTCCTATGATCGTGCTGGACTCCGGTTCGTATGCTGACTGGACGACGACCCGTCCCATTCCGTCTTTCATTTCGTCTGTCAGCACCAGTTGACCGCCTGAAGGACTAAAGGGGTTCCGGTGCAGCAACACCTCGCCTTCCCGAATCAGACTCCCTTCCTGGTCCGCGAATCTGGTCGCAATCAGCGTGATGCCCGACCAGTTACCCTCCCGATGAAGCACGGCCAATTGCGCGCTATCCTGATGAGAAGCCATTACAACGATTTCACCGCGCAGATAGATCGACTTATTGCGAAGCGCGGACGTATCACCGGCGAGAAAGACGATATCACTGCCACCGTCTTTTTCCATTCGAGCAAGGGCGGCCGTACCTTCCCTATCCGCAATTGCAACCCGATTGGCTTTCCATGGGAGCAATACTTCGGGCAGACCACCGGGCAAGGTCCCAAGAAAAGACGTGCCCTCCCCACTCGCCAGGAATACTCCCGGACGGGAAACGCCATAGGAACCCGCACCAAGCAAGGTCATGGCCACATCACCGTCTACGGGCGGCAGGGGTGTTAACGATACGTTCACGGTGTGGAGGTACGGATTGATCGTCAGCAGGGCTGTCTCACCCGCCCGTGAACCATTGGGGATGCCTTCCAGCCACGCTACCGCACCATCGGCTCCATCGATCCAATTAAGCGAACGAATCTGAAATCCGCTCAATGCAATATGCCCGGAAACGACCGTATCGGTCTCCCGCTGAAAGGTAGCCAGTGATTGACGCTGCGTCCAGCGCTCCACATCACCAAAGGCATGAAACCGGGTGCTCACATCGACCGCAGGGACCAGGCTCACCCAAAGGCCAATCGCCAACGACACCGGCACAACGACGGCGAAGAATACGGCAACGGCGATTCGAGATGCACGAGACAAAGCGAACCACCGATGACGCAATCGCGCAGAGAAATCAGGACGGCTGTCGACGGTAGATTCTGATGGCATATCAGGCGCAGGGGTTTCCGCCCGAATCGTTTCGAGTGCCAGCTCCATGGCGGGCAATACCTCAGCAACCCGGTCACCACGCCGAACACGGTCAATGATGTCACGAAGTACGCGGCTGGTCTCCGGTCGATTGCTCGCTTCTTTTTCGAGCATGTAGGCAATCAACCGATCTACCGATTCGGGAACGTCCGGCTTAAAGGCGCGAATACGTTTTGGAATCTCGTAGGAAATTTTCGTAATAAGATCGGCCGCTCCAGAAGCCTCAAAGGGCAATCGCCCGGTAATGCACTGAAACAACATAACCCCCAGTGAATAAATATCGCTGCTGGGTGTGGTGGGAAGATTCTTGCAGCGCTCCGGACACATGTATTGGGGCGTGCCGATACGGGCGCCGTCAACCGTAAGTTGGGTGGAGGCATTCAGGACCTTGGCGATCCCGAAATCGGTAACTTTCACCGAGCCATCATCGCAGAGCAGAATATTGGCCGGCTTTATATCGCGATGGATGACCTGACACTCGTGGGCGCAAACGAGGGCATCGGCCACCTGAATTCCGATGTCCAACGCCTCCTCCCAGGGCAGCGATCCGCAATTGGACAGAATGTCGCTGAGGGGTGCACCCTCCACATATTCCATGGCGATAAATGGCACCGAGGACTCGCTTCCAACGGCGTAGATGCGTACAATATTGGGATGGCTCAGGGTCGCGATGGCTTCCGCTTCACGACGAAAGCGGGCCACGACGGCAGGATGGGCCTGAAATTCCTCTTTCAACACTTTGATGGCAACGGGACGGCCCAGCGCGGGATCAATCGCCTTGTAGACGACGCCCATCCCTCCCGCACCGGCGGTTGAAACGATCTCATAGCCGCCCAGCATGTAGTTGTGTTCGGCACTGCTGTCCGCTGGATTCATTTCAGGCCTCCCCAGGCATGGTCGAGTTCTCTGCGCTGTAGGGAATGAATAAGGCTGCGGCACCGCGATAGGTTGAAGCAACCGTTGCAATCCAGCGACCACTTCGAGAAATAGCAGGTACCCCGTTTGTACCTTCAGGCAATTCGGTCAGTCGTTTGTGGCTATAGGGTGCCCCAGTCGAAACAGACCACAACTGATCCACGTCCGTATCTTCGTCACGGGCCTGCACGACAAGCATGGGCAACGTCGGGTGCCAGGAAGACAAGTCACACTGCCCCACGCCCCCTTCACCCACAATATTCCCTGTTTCGGTTTCAAAAAGGGTAATCCGATTCTCTTCATTGCGGTGGCGGGTAATGGCGATATGGGAACCGTCCGGACTGAACGAAAATCCCCGTAGCTCTCCGGTAGCAATGGGCACACCATTCATCGAAGGGTTCCACGTATCAACCACCCAGAGTGTACTTTCATTTTCGTCCCGGATGCGTTCATAGGCCAACCAGCGACCATCGTCGCTATACCGGATCGACGCCCCCGCAATCGGGTCGGTGGTATTCACCAAACGGCGACCCAGGCGGGCCGGGTCGCGCCACTGAACCTCTCGCTCGACAAGATAATAGGCGCGGGAAGCATTGTCGAAAAGCAGAAGGCAGATAGTTTTTCCGTCGGGATGGGCAGCCATTGATACCGCTGACGTCTGACCTTGCCAAGAGGCGGTCGTGTCCGCCGGAGCAACGGATTTCTCGTCCAGAGAAAACAACAATCTGCCGCCGGGCTCCGAGGCGTCCCAACGTTGTGCCAGGGCCTGAATCACGCCCCCACGGGTGCGATCACTGCCTGCGTAGCTTAGAAAGGGCACGACTATCGCGTTGGCCAAGGGGGATTGTGATGGACTCGGTGGCATGGCCCCGGGCCGAAGGGCAGTCACCTTGCTGCGCCCAGAATCGTTATCGAGCATAGGCCCCACGGGCGCACCGACGCTGGTCATGCGTTGTTCCGATGGGGAGACGGCGAGCACTCCCCTACTGCCGTGGTAGACCGTCCCCGGGCGCCCCGTTACCGCGACCAGGGCAACATCTCGGTCACCCACCCAATAGATACCATCAATCAGCCAGTGATCAGCCGGCATCTGTGCCCATAGCTTTCCGTCCTGATCGACCGATACCAGACTCCTGTCCATCTGAACCGCCGATCGGCTTGGCTGTGGCCCCTCCACCAGGTGCCAGTAAACCACACCCAACCCACCGGCAAGTAGCAGCAACACCAGAAGCACTTGTGTAAGCGTGCTGACCGGTGCAAAACGTTTTTTGTCGGGACGCAACCGGGGTGCTGTAACACGCAGTGGTCGACGCACCCCCGGCATGGGCGTATCTACTTTTATTTCAAGTGGTGCCGCCATATCCCGAATGAAGGCGCTGAGCGCCTCTCCGACGACCGACACATCGCCATCCTGGTGCTGTATGCGTCGCACTTCTTCCAACACGGTTAACGCGCTGGCAGGTCGGCACGTCGGCGACTTTTCAAGCAGCCCCGCAACCAGTCGGGCCACGTCATCGGGAACGTCTTCCCGCAGCTTGCTCAGGCGCGGCGCGGTATCATTTACAATCCGTTGCACGAGGGCCGCCGTACTCTCCCCGGTAAAGGGAACACGGCCACTGATCATTTGAAACAGCATAACCCCGACGGAAAACAAATCACTCGGTGGGCCAATGGGAACGGGACTGCCACATTGCTCGGGCGACATGTACTCCGGTGTTCCAAAAATCCGGTATCCCTGTCCACGTTGTATGGCATCCTGCTGCATGCGGGCTATCCCGAAGTCGGTCAGGCGGACGCAGCCCCGCGGATCTATTAGAATATTGGCCGGCTTAACGTCCCGATGAACCACGCCATGTTTGTGGGCACAGTGCAGTGCTTCCAGCACCTGCGCGACGATGTAGAAGGCATGTCGCCAATCCAGGACACCACTGCGCCGAAGAAACTTATCGAGGGCTTCGCCCTCGATGTATTCCATGGCAATGTAGGGCGTACCGTCCCTAATGCCCGCTTCATAGACCCCCACAATGTTGGGGTGTTGCAGCGGAGCGACGGCTTTTGCTTCCTGGAGAAAATGGGTGACGTGTTCGGGATTTCGCGCGAGCGCGCCGAGCAGAACTTTTAAGGCGACCGGTCGGCCGAGTGCTGTATCGTGGGCAAGATAGACAATACCGGCAGCCCCTCTTCCGAGAAGGGTTTCTACGGCATAGTTTCCAAGTTTTCGCCCAATAAGGGTGGCGCTCCCTGTATTTTCTACCATCTGTTGCGATTCCGCCGTCACGATCAGCTATATATAGTGTCGCGATGACAGTAGCATGAAATCACAGTATTGTCAAGTATTTAGCACATGGGGTGGGATTTTTTCGTGCTCATTTCGGAAGAATGCGATATTTTTACGCAGGCGATAGTATGTCTTGGAGAGGGCAGCGGCGCCCGGGCAGGTGCAGGTGGGGTTGAGCTGTGTTTTGGGTCAATCATATCGCATCGTTGCAATGCTTGCATGATATACTAAACCGAAGCGTGAGTGAACAAGCGGGCGGAGAGAGCAATCCCACTTGTAAGGCAGTGTAATGGTCTTCAGTTTAGAATAACCCGGACGCCGCTGAAGTTCGTCCTGAAGTCTATAATTTACACTGCGGCTTGCTGAGGTTGAGCAAGCGCTGCGGCGCGTTCGAGAAAGAGTTCGTTGGTATCCAGGTTGGCAATGGAATCGACGACCATGTCAGGCTGGTACGCGTAACGCGCCAACGCTGATTTCTCTGTCCCACCGGACAGTACGAGAACAGTCTTGTAACCCATCTGTACACCTCCTAGAATATCCGTTTCCATGGTATCTCCTATCATGACGGTCTGAGCCGTTCGCAATCCAAGTTCAATACGCGCTGCGCGCATCATCACCGGACTGGGTTTACCAACACTGAATGCCTTCACCCCGGTAGCCGACTCAAGCATGGCTACTATTGCTCCGCAACCAGGTCGTGTGCCCGTCGCGGTTGGGCAATTCGGGTCCATATTCGTCGCCACCAATCGGGCACCAGATTTAATCATGTTCACGGCGGCCTCTACCACTTCGAAATTCATGGTACGCCCCTCGCCCACCACCACAAAATCGGGGTCGTGGTCTACGATGGCGTATCCATTGCGGTGAAGTGCGTTGAGCAAGCCACCTTCGCCAATGACAAAGGCCGTACCTTTGGGCTTTTGATTGGCCAGGTAACGGGCCGTGGCCATGGCGCAGGTATAAATGTGTTCTTCTGATATATCGAAACCCATGCGCTGCAGTTTGGCCTGCATGTCGCGGCGGGTACGCTGACTGTTATTGGTCAAGAATCGAAACGGTATGTTTTCCGCTACCAGACGGTTGATGAAGGTATCGGCACCGGCAATCACGTTGCTGCTTCGATAGATAACCCCATCCATGTCTATAAGAAAACCGTATTTCATGATACCCTTCCTGATGGGACTGCATAGCCAGATTGACTTGCATAGTTGAGTATATTTAGCCGGTCAGACAGGCGCTCAAGACACCGGACAACATAGCGTCTTGAAGCGCCTGTCAAACCGAGGGGATCCAATTTTATGTAAGCGGGCCAGGCTAAGAAGGTCGGGGGCTCCCCAACCTGACCCGCTACATGGGAGGCTTTCGTCCGACAGGCCGGAGTTTCCAATGCGCCTGATCGCCGCATTTTCTTTCCTGTCTGTCGAAGTAGGCTCATGCAACTCTATACGCAAACGCCGTGCCAACTTTTGAAATCCACACAAAAACTACGTTTTTATTGGTGTTTCTTCGTTTTTTTGCGTGTAAATACTGAAAATCGCCAATTATCGCCTGAGACCGAAAACTACAAAATGGTGGTTTTACCCCCTGCCCGCAGCAGGAAGGTACATTCCTGTACCCAGCGCGCTTTCCACCATTTTGGACACATCAAATCTGCCATCGGCTTAATCGCAGTTTACGCATTGGCACGCCGAGCAGACACGAAAAAACGCGCAGCGAACCAGGCGCTGCGCGTTAGCATTTGTCACATTATGGTAGGAATTGGACTAAATCACCAGATCGTCGGGTTCCATGACGGGTATCGATGACAATGACTCGGGCACGTCTTCCGGTGCCCAGCTTTCCATATTCAGGCGAGCCACCGGACGGTAGGGATAGTTGAAGTCTGCCTTCCCTCCACTACGGTCTATAAGGACAGAAACACCCACAATCACTGCCCCACGCGCTTCCAGGTGGCTGATGGTCTTCAATACGGAGCCGCCCGTGGTGACAATATCTTCCACCACCAGGACCCGTGTACCCGGTTTTACCGCAAAGCCACGCTTCACCGCCATCCCACCGTCAGGTTCTTTTTCTGCAAATACACCGCGAACGCCCAAACTCCGCGCCGTCTCGTAGGCCAGAATGATTCCGCCCGTCGCTGGCCCCACGACCAACTCGATATTATCGTCACGAAACTGGTCCGCCATGGCCGCACACAAGGCCCCTGTATGCTCCGGATACTGCAAGACCCGAGCCGCCTGCAGGAATTGATTACCGTGGCGGCCACTCGCATAGATAAAGTGCCCCTCCAACAGGGCCCCCACCTCTTTAAAGGTCGCTAGTACTTCCGCTTCCGTCATTGTCCCAATTCCTCCTTAATTAAACGCACCGCTTCCGCAGGGTTTTCATGATTCAATATAGGGCGCCCTACCACAATCATGGAGGCACCCGCCTTCGCCGCATCGGCCGGCGTCATTATACGTGCCTGATCGTCTTTGCTCGACCAGGCCGGGCGGATTCCCGGGGTCACCACGATGGGCTCAGGCCCCACGGCTTCCCGGACCAACCCGATTTCCTGGGGCGAGCACACAATACCGTGGGCACCGGCTTCAATCGCTATTTTCGCCAACCGGGGCACCGCCTCCGCCGCTGTTTCGTTCAGTCCGATGTCGCTCTTGAGCTCCCCATCCGAAAAACTCGTAAGAATCGTAACCGCCAATATACGGGTATCCGTCCCCTCCACCGCCTTTCGGGCCGCCGCGATCATGTTGCGCCCGCCGGAGGCATGGAGCGTGAAAAGCCCCACCTTCAACGCCGCCGCCGCGCTGGCACTGTGGGCCACCGTGTTGGGGATATCATGAAATTTGAGGTCCAGCATGACCTTCCGGCCCATACCCAGGACTTCCCGGACGATTTCCGGCCCACAGCGGGTGAAAAGCTGCGAACCAATCTTATACCAGTCACAACCCTCGCTGGCGCTGATAATACGGAGGGCTTCCTCCCGCGTATCCACATCCAGGACGGTGATTAATTCAGTTTGTTTGGACAAAACACGTTCCTTTATGGGGTTTGGTTGAGACGGGAAGTATAGCATGTGGGAACGGCCTGTTGCGTCACCGGTGTATTTAATCGCAGGGCAATCACATTAAAACCGGCGCACACAATATAGGCTTGATGGGCTCCTGAATCAACGAAGCGAACGCGATAGTGCCACCCGATCACGCTCTTCGTACGGCGTAGTCGTACCA
>CAXBPH010000035.1:0-37502 GCA_963977445.1 uncultured bacterium
GTCCACAAGATTGGCCCCTGATTTATCGATATCCACCCGATGGTGCCACCCGATCCCGCTCTTCATACGGCGTAGACGTAGGGAGAGCGGGTTCGGGTGCCTTGACCCACGTCTATGTCGGAAAAAATTGAATGTCACCGTAGCCTTGTTTGCCAAAATTCCCACAAGGAAACAAGGCCACCGCCCAGTTGTCCATTAGTCACCCCGTAAACGAGGCTCAAGGCACCCGAACCCTCCTGCGGCGGATCTTCGACCGGGAATACCGGATCGGGTGGCACCTCGGGGTCCATCTTATTCAGCAAAGAGGCACGAGGTCTGTCTTCACCTATTTAGTCACTTCGGTGCGTTGCACGTTTGGCACGGGCCGTAGGTACCTCTCGCTTGTTGGAGGGTAAGGGGACGACGACTTGTATCCAAATGGTGACAGGTAGCGCGGTGATATTTTTTGCCTGAACTGGTGACGTAGACCATTTCGATCACGGTTTCGCGCTGGGAAGGTCGGTCAAGTGTCTGGGTGCCACGTACCGGCGGATTTTCTGGCGGAGCGGTGGCAGGTGTTCCCGTTCGTGTTGGCGGCGTAGTGGGCCGGCCTGTAGCACGGGCGGACGGTTTGGTACCTGCTTTCTGAAACTCCCAAGGGGGCACGGGTTCGGGCATACTCCAGAGGCCCAGATGACGTTCCTTCGCCTGGGCTTGAAAGTGGGCCAGACGCTTGTCGTTGCCCGCATATTCCTGATACCAATGGGCCATGCCGACCTCGACCAGATGTTCGTTTAGATTGGTGCCGTCGGGCAGGGTGACGACAGCCACATGGCGCCCCGCCTGGTCGGTGCCCATGAGGCGAAGGGCGACATAGCGGTTCACACAGAGTTTTTCCGTATATGCTGTCGCGTTTGGCCCAAAGGTCTGGCCCATTTCGGGGCAGTCAATGCCATAGAGGCGTACACCCGCTTCGTTGCCTTCGGAATCCAGGGCGGCCAGGGTGTCGCCGTCGAAGGCTTCCACAATGTATACCGTGATGTGTTCTTCCGCGTCTGTGGAAACTACGGGTGGCGGTGGCGGCGCTTGGGTGTCCGCCGCCAGTGTTGCGGAGGGCGTCCACGCGCTATGCAATGGAGGTGTTGGCGGGTTTTCGGTCGTGTCACGGGGGTCAAAGAAAAACCCAAGATAAATCAGGAGTACAAAGGGAACAAGGATAGAGGTAAGGCACCCGATAGCTACGAAACTGCCGAAACGGTTGGTCGTTGCTTTCGACGCCGCAGCTTTCGGCGGGCCTTGCGTTCCCACCGGCATCGGTGGTACCAAAACGGCCGCTCCACAATGGGTACACCGCCCCGGTTGCCCTGCGTAGGCTTCCGGTATCTCCAGCGAAGCGCCACAACGTGCGCAGTTTACGACTATCATTGGCCACGATTGCCCCTATGCATTTGTGCCTCTACGAAACGTCCCCTGCCGATGCTTGAGTACAAACAAAGGCAGTGTAGCAGTAGGATGCATGGGGGGCAAGTACTATTTCGTGTGTTCCGAGTGGGGGGGGCGGGGCGTTCGTGGCCTCAACCCGCCGGTGGAGCACCCGCCGCAGGCGACAAGGGGGCTATGGGCGCATCGGCCTCGGGTATCAACTCCGGCGTCCGCAGGAGATAATTGTCCCGGAGAACCCAATAGTTGTCTGAACGGCGTATGAGAGGGCGCCCATTTTTTACGCCGGGGTCGAGGTTATCTCGTAAGAGAAGGATGAGATCGGTGCTGGCCGCCGGGTTGGTCCAGAAGTAAGCATGGCCGGTGATGTCGCTCTTCACGTCCGCGTTGATAAAGGTCAACAGGGGCAGCGTCGTCAGCAGATTGCGCTCCTCAGCGCTCAAGTTATCGACCCCCAGGTTACCCAGACGTTTGACGCTGTCCATGAGCCAGGAAGAGATCAACAGGGCCCGGTCTTTGGGCGAGAGGTAGATGGTGAAACGCTCGGGCACCGCTATCATGCCGTCGGCGACGAGGGTCTGTTCTACCACGTCCACATCGATATCCGGTGCGGCGAGCACAAGGTTGCCGAGTTTGAGGGCGGTCCGTGTGTCCTCTCCTGCGGCACGATAGGCAATCATGAGTTCTCGGATGGCTGCCGTGGCGACGTCGGTGCCCCGACTGTGGGCAAGGATATGTATTTTTTCGAGACCCGGTGTTGCCGCCAGGGCCTGAAGAAATTGTTTGAGATGAAAAACGGTAAACTGAGAGGACTCCGTATCAAAGGTGTAGCCCCGGATGCCCCCCCGCCCTGCGGGCCAGGAATAGACGATAGGCACGCCCGGCCGGCCCATGAAATGCCAGAGCTGGGCCATGGTGAGGGTGGCGTGGTAGAACTGATTGTTGTAGCCGTGAATAAATACATAGGCTTCCTTGCGGTCACTCACCGCGAGGGCGTTTTCTACCTCGGTGGTGAGCCGCGCTGCGACCGGGCTATCGGCAGCGACCACCTCGTCATTGGGGAGCATACCGTCGGGATTCAGGAGCCAGGTTTTCTGGGCCGGTGAAAAGCGTCCCAGCTCGGTGGTCTCCGTCAATTGGGGAACAAAGAGACGGTTCCGACGACGGGTCAGGCTGGCCTCGTGGAGTTCTTCCCAGGTGACCTGCTCACCCAGGGCAACGGTGGCGCGACCAAAGGCGAGACTGTCCGAGCGACTGTGCCCATATTGGATGCCCTGTCCGTGGGGCTCTTCCGGTTCCACTTCCTCGCCCCGATCCGTCGCATAGAGGAGGTCCACCGTAACTTTCTGTTGTTCGGGACGGATCTTCGTGAAGGGGTCGTCGTTGGTGGCGATATAGAGATTGGGTGTCTTCATCAGACCCGTGTGCTCACAGGCGGTAATGGGCAGTACACAGGCCAGCAGGAAGAGCAATCGGCCAATCTGACGAAAATAGTAGCGAATAGGGTTCATGGTATCCCGACGGGGTTATCGATTAATTGGGGAACGGCAACCCTAAGTATAGCCGGGTTGCCAGTGAATTCACCAAAGAAGCTGCACCATCGCCCATACTCCTATCGAACGAGGCGGGGAAAGGTCGCGCATTGCAGCGCTTTCCTCTCCTTCGTCCATTCGCGCACTGGGTAGTGGCCGTGCTATCGTAATTTTTTCTGCAACCAAAAAGCGGGAGTATGCAATACCATGACAAGGGGTCTACCTTTTACCTTCGGGTTTGCGATTGTAAGCATCGTTTCTTTACTCGTGCCAACCTGCGTCGACGCGACCACACTCCACATAGGAGCCTCCTCCCGGAGTATTACGCCCGACCAGCCCGTGGCCCTGGATGGTCAGATGCGCACGCGCATTGCCCGCACGGTCGAGACGGAAGTGCAGGCCAACGCCCTGGCTATGGAATCCCGCGATGGCGATGCCGTAGTCGAGCAAGCTCTTTTCGTCGCCTGTGGTCTGGTGGCAGTAGGGGACGACATCTACCAGGGCGTGCAGGAAATCCTGACCCAGCGCATCCCGGACTTTGACGTCAGCAAACTCATCCTCAGTGCCACCCACACCCACACCGGGCCTGTCGTGCGCGACGGCATCTATGAGATTACCGATGAGGATGTGATACAGCCGAGAGACTACAAGAAGTTTCTGGTTGTACGTGTTGCCGATGCGGCCGAAGCCGCGTGGACGTCCCGGAAGGTTGCCAAAGCCGGTTGGGGCATGGCCCACGCCGTGGTTGCCTATAACCGCCGCTCCTACTTTGACGATGGCCATGCCCAGATGTATGGCGACATCAGCATCGATAGCTTTCGCGGCATCGAAGGGCCCGAAGACCACGCCATCGAAGTGCTTTACTTCTGGGGCGAAGACGACGCCCTTATCGCGACGGCCGTGAACGTGGTGTGTCCCTCCCAGGAAGTAGAAGGCCGCAGCGCCATCAACGCCGACTTCTGGCATCCAGTCCGCGAAGGGCTCAAGGCGAAATATGGTAAGGACCTCGTGGTACTCGGCTGGACCGGTGCGGCGGGAGACCAATCACCCCACATTCGCTATCGCAAAGCTGCCGAAGACCGCATGCGGGGATTTCGCGGCCTGGAGCGACTCGACGAGATCGCGCGCCGCATAATTGTGGCCTGGGAGGAGGCCTACGAAGGGGCCCAGCAGGACAAGCGGGACGACCTGCCCCTGGTGCACCAGATTGTGCCTATCGAGCTGCCGCGACGGATGGTGACCGAAGCCGAGTATGAAGAAAATAAGGTTGAAATCGAACGCCTCAAACAGACGCCCGGAAACTTTCGTGGTGTAGAGTGGCGAGGCGCTGTGCTCAAGCGTTACGAAGCCCAACAGGCGGGAACGGTGGAGCCCTTCATGATGGATCTCCACACCCTGCGCCTCGGCGACGTGGCCATCACGGCCAACCCCTTTGAACTCTACACCCAGTTTGGCATCCAGATGAAGGCCAAGAGCCCCGCGCTCCAGACCTTCGTCATCCAGCTTGCCGGGCCGGGCAGTTACGTGCCCACCCCCCACGCGGCAGAAGGTGGCGGCTACAGCGCCATCGCCCCGAGCAACGAAGTGGGCCACGAAGGCGGCCAGAAGTTGGTGGACGAGACGGTGAAGGCGGTGAAGGCGCTGTGGGAAGAGAAATAACCCAGTCTTCTGTGAATCCGAACGCCAATCAAACTATCTCATTGAAGTAAGCCAGGTCGGAGACGATACCCCGTGAGTAAAACGTTGTTCCTCGTAATTTTTTTCATCATAGCGATCCTGTCGCCCCACGTAACCCATGCCGCCACCCTCCACGTGGGCGCGGCGTCTACTTCCATTACCCCCGATGGCCCCGTGGCCCTTTCCGGCCAGATGCACACCCGCGTCTCCACGGAGGTGGAAACGCCGGTGCAGGCCAACATCCTGGCCATCGAATCCCGGGAGGGCGACGTGGTGAAAGACCAGGCCATTTTCGTGGCCTGTGGACTCGTCGCCATTCGTGGGGGCATTGCGGAGCAGGTCGCGGCGGAACTGGCACCGCGAATCCCCGATTTTGATATCGATAAGCTTATCCTCAGTGCCACCCATTCCCACACGGGTCCCGTACTCGTCGATGGAAACTACAACATCCCCGAGGGCGTTATGACCCCCGCCGCCTATCGCGATTTCTTCACGAAGCAGGTTGCCGATGCGGTCGAAAAGGCCTGGAAAGGTCGGCGCCCTGCCAAAGCAGGCTGGGGTTTCGGAAACGCGGTCGTGGGCCACAACCGCAGAATGATTTATGCGGATGGTACGGCGGTCATGCATGGCAGCAAGACCGTTGACGGCTTTCGTGGATTCGAAGGGCCCGATGACCCGGGCATTGAAATGCTCTACTTCTGGGACGAAAATGATGCCCTCATCGCGACGGCCCTGAGTCTGGGCTGCCCCGCCCAGCGCGCCGGTAGTGGCAGCAAGGTGAATGCCGACTTCTGGCACCCCATCCGTGAATCGCTCAAGGAAAAATACGGTAAGGATCTCGTGGTAGTAGGCTGGATCAGCACGGCGGGAGACCACACGCCCCACCTGCAGATCCGCAAGGAAGCCGAAGCGCGCATGAACGCCCTCCGTGGTCTCGATGAGATCGGCGAGATTGCCCGCCGTGTCGTTCAGGCCTGGGAAGAGACCTACGACGTCGCAAAGAATGAGCAGTTTACCGACATTCCATTCGTCCACCAGGTTACCCACGTCGACCTGCCCGAGCGTATGGTCACGAAGGAAGAAATGGAAAACGCGAAGGAAGAAGCAGAAAACTGGTCCAAGAAAGAGGCGAAATTCTTCCGCCGCGTGAAGTGGCACCAGAGCGTCGTTGACCGCTACGAACGCCAACAGGCCGGCGACATCCGCCCCTACGACCAGAAGCTTCACACCCTCCGTTTGGGCGATATTGCCTTCGCCACCAACGATTTCGAGCTCTTCCTCCAATACGGCCTCCAGATGAAAGCGAAGAGTCCGGCTCTCCAGACCTTTCTCATCCAACTCTGCGGTCCCGGCACCTACGTCCCCACGCCTTACGCCGAAGCGGGCGGCGGCTACAGCGCGATTGTGCAGAGCAATGAGGTGGGTTCCGAAGGGGGCCAGGCGTTGACCGACGCAACCGTAGTGGCATTGAAAAGCATGTGGAAGTAAAGGGACCCGCTGTGGAAAACTGTTGGAAGAAAATACCTTCCTGGATTAATTGCGTTTGCGCGCTAGCGTAGCGCCGGTACAACGAGGGAAAATCAGTTTTGGCCAACCGTAGTTTCCTGTACGCCAGCGACCGAGTGCCAACGCGCACAGGGAAGGAGCCCATCCGATTTTTCGGGATATCGGAGTACAAGTGGGATATTCCCGTTGCATTCAAACTCCTGTTGAGCGGGAATCCCCGCCCCTGTCCGTCTTCCATCTGGCGCCTGAAAAAAGATATCGCTATTGTGGCAGACCTTGAGGCGGGCACGGCGGCACTGGAACGTTTCCTGGTGAGAATTGACGAAGCCCGTACCCATTGGCTGGTCCAGGAAACGCGGGATTGTATGGAGGCATTCCGGCAAAAGGCACCGTATGTTGTGCTCGAGGCCGGTGAACTATTCGAGCTCACAGACATACCCATCCCGAAACAGATTGATGTCCTGCTCCGGGACATTCAGGGCGTGGAATCGTCTGCCAAATATGAGGCCGCCGTCAACGCGGTTAACGTGGGCCCCCCGAGAAAAAGTCGGTTACTCGCTCGTCTCGTTGGGGCGAAGCTCTCGGTCAATCCAATTCACGCCATGTATAAGCTGGGGTTGGGCGAATGGAGCGATACCCTCTCCATTCACCCGAATTCCGGTGGCGAATCGCCCGAAACCGACGGTTAATCGGTGGTGCGTCCGTCACCATCGTTTGGCGTCATCGAGGACGACGAAAGTCTGATGCCAACATATTCGAGCTTTGCGTAGGGGATATCATGAAATGCGCATGCGCTTAAAATCCGACAGCGAAAAAGATCTCCCGTAGATTGCCAAATCGCCCGATTCCAAGTAGACTGCCTTATGTAGCGTGTCGCTGAAGTAGGGCAGTCTCGGCGGTGCAGACAGAGTCTTGGTGCAGAAAGATTCACTGATCATCGCGATTCTCAGGGTGTGGAAGCGTTGACGTATCGCGAAACCGTCTTCAGGGAGACAAGCGATATGTCTATCCAACGATTGCCGCGCGTTCTATGGTTTTTTTTCTTTGTGGTCCTACTGAATGGCTGTCTCGAGCCCGTTCCTGATCCCGATCCCGTTCCTGATCCCGATCCTTCGACGGACGTCGGGCCGAAGGCTTCCTTCACGGCGGACGCGACGTCGGGGCCCGCGCCGTCACTGATTTCTTTCGCCGATACCTCTGTAGCCGGTACCGCAGCCATTAGTGCCTGGGCGTGGAATTTTGGCGATGGCCTGGAGAGTACCCGACAGAATCCAGTCCACGATTTCGGTGAGCCGGGTAGGTATACGGTTGCGTTGACGGTCACCACCTCGGTGGGGAGCAATACGTCGACCCAAAGTGACTTCATAGAGATCGTGGCGGTGCCACCAGCCATGCCCACGGTGGTCGCGCCGGCCGGTCCGGTGACGGGCTCCAGTGTGATGCTTGCGGGGGAGACATCTCCCGGTGCCAGCCTCTTGATAACCGGGGGCGTGGAAAATGTAGCCGCTATCGCTGACGAAGAAGGTGCCTTTGGGGCCACGGTACTGATTGGGGCCAATCGAATCTCACGACTTTTTGTCACGGCATCGCTCAATGGGTTGGCTAGTCCACCGGTACCCGTGGAGATACTGCAAGACATGCAGCCGCCCACGGTCTTCATTGACTACCCTGCGTCGGGTGAGCAACTGACGGAAGAACTGGTGACGGTGACAGGGCGGGTGGGCGACCTGTTGAGCGGTTTTACCGGGCTCCAGGTGAGTTTGGGTGGCATCGCTGGCCAGATTGCCATGGCCGTGGGCAATACGGGTACCTTCGAGGTGGCCAACGTGCCGCTGAGTCTGGGCGACAACCTCCTTGAGGTGTCCGCCATGGATGGGGCAGGTAACGCCATGACCGATACGATTACGGTGACCCGGGTGGCACCGGCAGGCGATCGTCTTCAGATAGTTTCGGGCAATGGCCAAAAGGGAATCGCCCGGATGGCCCTGCCGGAACCGCTTGCCGTCTCCCTGACCGACGAGAACGGTGTGCCGATAGTGGGGCGGGCTTTGGCCTTCGAGGTAGTCCGAAGTGATGGACGTCTCGATGGAACAGCCGACTTTATGACTCCTCGGCTTACGTTGGAAACCACCACGGACGAAGGCGGGGTGGCCCGTGCCTACTTACGGCTGGGTGTGGACGCCGGTTGTGGGAACAACCGCGTTGTCGTTCGCGACGCGATCTCCGGCCGTCAGCTCACCTTCTGCGCCTCGGCCGAAGCGGGTATGGCCAGCCAGCTCAATCTGGTGACGGGAAACAACCAGCGCGCCGCGGTCAAGGGGATGACGCCAGAAAAACTTCGTGTGCGGGTGAGTGATGGGGACAACGGTGTTCCCGGCGTAATGGTCGATTTCATGGCGATGGTGGGCGGGGGGGAAGTGAACGGAGAGATCGTCGCAACGGTCGCAACGGATGCCCGGGGTATTGCTGAAGTATCCTGGGTCCTTGGTGAAGAGGGTGGCCCGAATACGGTGGTGGCCGAATGCCTGGAAAATGCAGGGGCGCCCGTTTACTTCGAAGCCCTTGCCGTTGCGTCTACCGAAGGTGTGACTACATCCCTTTCGGGTGTCGTTCTGGATAACAGCAGTCTACCCATCGGTGGCGCGCCCTGCGAACTGGAGATCAACGGTCAGTCTTTACCCAGTGTGGTGTCGGATGGCGAGGGACGTTTTACGTTCTCCGATATTCCTGCGGGCCAGGGCCATCTCCACGTAGGGGGGCTGGTGGCTACCCAACTGAACGGGGAGAGTCTGGAGGCGGGCTCCTTCCCTGATCTTGCGGTGGCGGTGACGGTCGTGGAAAAGGCCGCCAATACACTGCCCACCCCCGTGCTGCTGCCCATGCTGGATCCGGCCAACGCCCGCACCTATGACGGCACAGCCGACGTGGAGTTGATCGTGGCGGGTATTGAAGGGCTCCGCATGATTGTCCGTGCCGGATCCATGCGTCGTGCCGACGGTAGCGTGCCCTCTCCATCCGATCCTGCCCTGCTGGCCTTGAACCAGGTGCACACCGACGATATTCCCATGCCCTTGCCCAATGGGGTGTCGTCACCATTCGCCTGGACCCTCCAGCCTTCGGGAGCGACCTTCGATCCGCCGGTAGAGATTGTTTACCCCAACATGGCTGGCTTGCCTGCGGGCGCGGCGAGTTTCTTCCTGAGCTTTAATCACGATACCGGTGCCTTCGAAGTCGTAGGCACCGGTGCGGTTTCGTCCGATGGTTCTGAGATAGTGACCGATCGCGGCTCGGGCATCAGTGTCGCGGGATGGGGCGGCAACTGTCCACCCTATTCTGCCACGGGTGGAGCGAGCGCATGTGAGGCCAACCTCAACGCTCTGTTGAAGGAATCGGTACGGTTTATTATCGCGGTGGGCAAAGACCTGAATAAATTTACCCAGGTGTTGAGTTGTTTTTCAGATATCGCATTTAACGGGCCCGATTGTATTAAAGCCTATCGAACATTTCACGATGACGGTGCAAACGATGCCGTCAAAGCCGAAGCAGCGTTGAAGTGCGCCAAGGCATTGAAAACAGTGGCCAACAATTGCGCCGATATTTTTCTGACCATCGATCCCTTCAAACTTGCCGGTCGCGCCAAGCTCCTGTCCGATGGTATCGCACGGGCCCTCGCCGCCGCCCAGGAAAATAAGTGTTTCGTCGGCTCCACCGGCCAGCGGGTGCTGAAGGGCCTGGAGGCCATCAACAACATGATTAATCCCTTCCTCGACCTGGCCAGCGATGCCTCGCCAAGAAAGCTGTTGATTACAACGGCCTGTTTCTTCATGCAGACTATCGTCGATGGGCTGGAATTTGGAAAGATACCCAACAAAGGGGGGGCGCTATACAGCGAAGAAACCTTGGCAGAGCTGGATGAAATGTTCGATGCGCTGCCCGCCATGCTTGACGAACTGGTGGCGGGAAATGATGGGGTGCTCGCCCGAATAAACGATCCCGAGCTGCAAGGAGCTATTGCCGAGTCCATGGTAGAGTTGCAAGGGGCACTTGACGAGGAACTCGTAGCCACAGAACTGGCCGGATTCACGGTTAGGCTAAGCAATCAAGTTGCGGTTGCCGACGAGTTCGGCCTGGTGAGTTTTGGAAACATCACCATTCCCGATGAGTTTGGCGCGGGCGGTCCGGGGACCCCACCAGACTTCGTTGGTGATGATATCTTGCGGGTGCTGGGTTTCAAGGAAACTGAAAGTGGCACCCGATACGTGGTGGGTCCGCCCTTTCAGATCGTGGCGGGTGTCGACTTCAACATAGAGTTTGACGACCTGACGTTTAGCGATACGGTGCCCCCATTTCCACAGACCCTGGAGCTGAATGCCGATTTCCTGGCGATACCGATGGGTGCAACAAGTCAGCTGACCCTCACCGGACGCTTTTTCAACGGTGCCCCCATTGATCTTACGGAGGCGGGCGATGGTACCACCTACCGCGTCAGTAATACGACTATTATTACCGTGAGTGCCGATGGGTTGATTGCGGGCGTGGGCACCGGGGTGGCCTATGTGACGGCCAGCAACAGCAGTGCGACCACAACACGACGGGTCACGGTGTCAGACGATTTAATCATGACAACCGTGGAGGGCCGGATTCTCGACTTCAATGGAGACCCTGTTTCGGGTGCCCAGGTCAGTACGGCCTTCGGCGGCGATTTGTTTAGCGATCTTGACGGATTCTTTAGCTTCTCCGTGATATTGCCCGGCGCAACGACAGGGCTTACCCTGATGATTAACGTCAACGGCGATAGCTTCAACTCCGGGGTGCTCAGCGTGGTCAGCGGAGGTACGACCACTGGGGGGGATATCCTCTTCGTTCCCTCGGATGCAGCAACGACGATCGTGGGGCGCGTGGAGCGCAGTAACGGCAGCCCCGTCGTGGGGGCCACGGTGAATACGGAGCAAGGGGGTGAAGGCACGACCGATAGCTTGGGCGCCTTTTCATTCGAGGTGACCCTTCTTGATTTTATGTCGATTACAGCGTTTGCAAACTTCAGCAGTGAAACGGAAAGTCTCATGGGCGCGTCGGCTCCGGCCGTACCGGTCATAGAAGGTATCACGAACGTCGGTACCATCGAAGTCAATGAGCCGGCCCAGGTGTTCTACCCCCGACAGCGCATCTTGACCCAGACGACACCCACGGATTTGGGCATTGCCGATTTTAACGGCGACTCCATTCCAGATGTCGTCGTGGTCAGTCCCGTGCACGATAGTATCGGGCTGGCCCTCGGACGCGGGGATGGAAGTTTTCACGGGCGGACGGACACGCTGATTGGCACCGATCCCAACTTTGGCATAGGAATCAACCCCGAAGCATTGGCTACGGGCGATTTTAACAAAGACGGTGCTATGGATGTCGCCACGGCAAATGCTTTTGTCCGTAGCCTTTCGGTGGTGCTGGGGAATGGTAACGGCACCTTTGTCGCGCCCACCCAGTTCGATACGGGGCTGGCACCAAAGGATATCATTAGCGCCGATCTGGACGGGGACGGAAACCTCGATCTCGCCACGGCGAACGGCAGCGAAGACACCATATCCGTCCTTTTGGGGAATGGCGATGGCACCTTCGATGACCAAGTGGTGTACGCGGTAAATGATTTTCCCGTGTTTCTGCGCGTGGCAGATTTCAACGGCGACGAGGTGCCTGATCTGGCCTCAGCAAACGATGGTCAGTTCTCCGCCTCCGTTTCCATCTTGCTGGGTGTTGGCGATGGAACCTTTGAGCCCCAGCGTTCTTTTGAGACCGGCATCGATACGGTTTCTCTCGCCACCGGCGATTTTGATGACGATGGGAACGTGGATATAGCGGTGAACCGTGCCGCCCTCTCTGGTCATCTCCTTACCATTTTCCAGGGCAACGGGGATGGCACGTTTATGATGACATCGGAGGTGCCCGTACTCTTGGTCGGTGGCATTGAGTCCGTCGATCTCGATGAGGATGGTGATCTGGATCTTCTCGTCTCCTTTTCTGGTCAACAATTCGGCGTGCAGATTTTGGTCGGAAACGGTGACGGCACCTTCGCCCTCGGGAGTCAGTTGGATGGGGGACAGTTTCCCCGGCGGGTGCTCGCCGCAGATCTGAATGACGATGGCAGTCTGGACGTGGCCCAGGTAAATCGGCAGAGCGACGATGTGTCCGTCTATCTCGCTGCGGCCGATGGCGTGTTTGATGACCTGCGATTCGGTGCCGGAACCGCGCCACTGCTTGTTGAGTTGACCCACGTGAATAGTGACGACAACATCGACGCGGTTGTCCTGAATAATGACAATACCAGCTCGCCTGTTTATTCCGTGTCCGTACTCGCCGGCAATGGCGATGGTACCTTCGCGGAAAGTGTGGAGACACCGTTAATGAGCACGCCAAATGCCATGGTGACCGGTGATCTCAATGGTGACGGAAATAGTGATGTTGTGGTATCCCGCTGTTGCGATGGTATGACGGACATCTTGTTGAGTGATGGCTCCGGTGCTTTCCAATCGGTGACTACCATCACGGTTGGTGACGGACTTTCCAATTTCGCCTTGGGCGATGTCGATGGCGATGGAAACCTGGACCTCGCACGGATTCAGGTTTTTGGCCAGTCGGAGGAGTTCGCCATACTGCTGGGCAAGGGAGACGGTACCTTCGAAACACCCCTAGCTTTTGCAGGGGGTGCGAGCCCCTACGCGGTTTCCCTGGTCGACATGAATAGCGACGAGCAATTGGATGTGGTCATCGCGCAGTTTACGGGGATTACGGTGGCCTTGGGCAGTGGTGACGGAACTTTCGCCACGCCTGCCATGAGAGCCGGTCTGAGCAATCCCACGGGCCTGGCCGTAGGCGACCTCAATGCCGATGGGGCACCCGATGTCGTTGTGGTCGAGATCAGCAACTCCGACCTGGTGGTTGCCTTGGGGAATGGTGATGGCACCCTGGCGGCATTCGTGCCTCAGGACGTCCGCCTCAATCCGGGTGCCGTCTCCCTGTCTGACATAAGCGGGGATGGCGTGCTGGATGCCCTCGTGGCGAATGAGCAGGCGAATACGATAGAAGTACATATCGGCCTTGGCGATGGTACGTTTGCCAGAGTCGATAGCTACGGTATCGGTCAGGCGCCCGTCGACATCGATGTGGTGGATCTCAATGGAGACGATCTTCCCGATGTGGTGAGTGCCAACGAACGACAACGGGGTATCGGCGTCTTACTCCACAAGTAAAAAACATCTCTGACGAACCCAGCCGTCGGCCCGATTTTCTCTTTAGAAAATCGGGTCGATGTTTATGGTAGGTAGCGTGGGACCATTCGGGTGGGAAGGGCAATGCGCATAGGCAGGGATAGCAACAGATAGCCGGCAGGTTGATGGGTGCCGGGTGCTGTCTTTTCTATCGTGCGTGGGGTGACACTCATGTAGTACCATCCCGCGATCTTAACCTGGAGTACCCCGTGAACGAAATTGCCGAAGATGCCGTCTTGCAGGAAATAGAAGCTGCCCAACCCGTGCCCCCCGGTGCAGTTAAAACGACCATGAGCGTGTTGGTGGGACTCAGCCTTTCCCACATGCTCAACGACACGATTCAGGCCCTGATTCCTGCGATTTATCCCGTGCTCAAGACGAATTACTCCCTGACCTTTACGGAAATCGGCTTGATTACCGTGGCGTTTCAGGTTTCCTCGTCCCTCTTGCAGCCTCTGGTTGGTCTCTATACCGATCGCCACCCCAAACCCTATTCCCTTCCCGTCGGCATGTGCATTACGCTCTGTGGCTTGCTCTTGCTCGCATCCGCAGGGGATTTTCATATGATTCTGGTTTCGGCGGCCCTCATAGGCGCGGGTTCATCGATTTTTCACCCCGAAGCGTCGCGGCTGGCCCACCTGGCCGCCGGTAAGCGCCACGGCTTTGCCCAGAGCCTCTTTCAGGTCGGCGGTAATTTTGGTAGCTCCCTCGGCCCACTTCTGGCCGCCTGGATCATCGTGCCCCGTGGACAACATGCGATTGCGTGGTTTTCCATCGTCGCCTGCGTGGGAATTGTTTTACTCACCGCCGTGGGCCGGTGGTATAGCGCCCACCTGAGCGAACGGCGTCGTGCGCCCGCCTCATCGGCACCCGTGGTGAAAAAGTACAGTCTTT
This sequence comes from uncultured bacterium, assembly GCA_963977445.1. Taxonomy (GTDB): domain Bacteria; phylum Hydrogenedentota; class Hydrogenedentia; order Hydrogenedentales; family JAEUWI01; genus JAEUWI01. The sequence continues at coordinate 14,291 of CAXBPH010000035.1, forward strand.
CAGCGGTTCGGGTTCGATTCGCCCTCTTGGTGCTTATCGTCCTCATTATTTCCAAATATTTCTACCTCATCAGCTTGACCAACTATTACACCTTTTATCTTATAAAGAAATTCGACGTATCCGTGCAGGAATCTCAGATCTACCTCTTTCTGTTTCTCTTTGCCGTGGCGGCCGGTACCATCGCGGGCGGTCCCCTGGGGGACCGTTTCGGACGGAAGGCCGTAATCTGGGCATCGATTCTGGGCGTGGCCCCATTCTCACTCGCCTTGCCCCATACCGGACTCGTGGGTACCGTGATTCTCAGTATTTTTGCCGGACTCATACTCGCATCTGCCTTCTCGGCCATCCTGGTATTCGCGCAGGAGCTGGTGCCGGGCCGGGTGGGGCTGGTCGCGGGGCTGTTTTTTGGTTTCGCCTTCGGCGTCAGTGGTATCGCGTCGGCGGCACTGGGAAAGCTGGCCGATTTGACCAGTATAGAATACGTCTTTCAGGTCTGCGCCTATTTGCCCCTGATTGGCATGTTCGCCGCCTTCCTGCCCGGAACCCGGGATAGGGTGGCTTGACGGACTGCCGCCAATGAAGTTCGCAGCGTATTGATTGATACACGCAGGAAGTTATCCGTCATAGACCAGCTGATGACGGGTTGCCGTCTTTTGCCCACATCGTCGCTCGATGGTGTGGGCTTTTTCTGTTTTTATGGCCATCGGCGGATTCCGTCGCCGCGAGTACCCTGATTTTTGAATCCATGGACATCGTATAAATCGACTTGACAGATACCCCCTAGGGGTATATAATTGAGCTAGACATTCAGGAGAGTCAGCTATGTTGAACAGCGAAAAACAGAAGAAAGTCGCCCATCGACTCAAACGCATTGAAGGCCAGGTGGCGGGTGTGCGACGTATGGTGGAGGAGGGCAAGTATTGTGTTGACATCCTCCTGCAACTCTCCGCCGCCCAGGCAGCACTTGCCCAGGCCAGCAAGGTGGTCCTGGCAGATCATATGGCAACCTGTGTTGCCGACACCTTCGAGACGGGTAGCGATGCCGAACGCGAAAATAAAATTGCCGAGCTGATGGATGTTTTTATTCGTTACGCAGGCACAGGCAAGCGATAGACCAATGTCGATCGCGCCAGAACTTTTGTTCCACCTCAACCGAAAGCGAGGTTTTTATGAAACACGCCCACGCTGAAAAAGAAGTGGCTGGGAAAGCCGTTGACAAAGATCCGGTTTGCGGTATGGACGTATCCCCCGATACGGCCAAGCACACCCATGTACACGACGAGACGACCTACTATTTCTGTAGTGCCGGTTGCCTGGAAAAATTCAAAAAGGCCCCCGATGACTATTTGAAGCCCCAGGAATCGGAATCCGATCCGGCAGACAGCGCCCGCACCTATACCTGTCCCATGCACCCCGAAGTGACCCAGCAAGGCCCCGGATCCTGTCCAAAATGTGGCATGGCCCTGGAGCCCGCCGATGGGGACGGTGGTGAAGAAGACACGACCGAGCTGGATGGGATGAAGCGCCGCCTGTGGGTGGGGGTGGTGCTAACGGTTCCCATATTTATCATCGCTATGGGGGCGATGGTACCGGGGCTCGAAGACGTATTTGCTCCACCTTGGTGGCGGTGGGTAGAGCTGGTATTGGCCACGCCCGTCGTCCTCTGGTGTGGTGGTGTGTTTTTTCAGCGGGGTTGGCAGTCCGTGTTGAACCGCAGTCCCAACATGTTTACCCTTATTGCGCTGGGCACCGGCGTGGCCTATGTCTATAGCCTGGTGGCCGCTATCGCGCCAGGATTATTCCCGTCCAGTTTCCAGGATGACCTGGGCCACGTGGCGCTCTACTTTGAATCGGCCGCCGTTATCATTACCCTGGTTCTCGTCGGGCAGGTCTTGGAGTTGAAAGCCCGGAGTCAGACGGCCGGGGCCATCCGCGCCTTGCTGGAGCTTGCTCCCCGTTCTGCCCGGCGGATTCGAGAAGACGGTGAAGAGGAAGATGTCCCGCTGGATGAAGTGGTGGAAGGGGATCGGCTTCGGGTGCGACCCGGAGAACGCATTCCCGTGGATGGTGTCATCGACGAAGGCGAAAGCAGTGTGGACGAGTCCATGATCACGGGCGAAGCGATGGCGGTGAAGAAAAGCGCCGACGACTCCGTAACGGGCGGTACTGTCAATGGCAACGGCAGCTTCATCATGCACGCAGAGCGGGTGGGCAAAGATACCACCCTCGCCCGAATTGTCGACATGGTCAAACAGGCCCAACGGAGTCGCGCGCCCATTCAGCAGGTGGCCGACACCGTGGCAGGATATTTTGTTCCGGCCGTCTTGGTCATCTCCGTGATCACCTTTGTGGTGTGGATGTTGCTCGGGCCCTCACCGGCCATCGCCTATGCCCTGGTCAACAGCATCGCCGTGCTCATCATCGCCTGCCCCTGCGCCCTCGGGCTCGCGACGCCCATATCCATTATGGTGGGTACCGGTCGGGGCGCCCAGGCCGGTGTCCTCCTCCGGAGTGCGGAATCTCTCGAAGCCATGGAGCGGGTCGATGTGTTGGTCGTTGACAAGACCGGTACCCTCACGGAAGGCCGCCCCCGCGTGGTAACCGTTGAGGTCGAATCCGGTCACAGTGAGGACGACGTAGTGAGATTTGCAGGTGCCCTCGAACGGGGCAGTGAACACCCCCTTGCGGCGGCCATCCTTGCCGAGGCCAAGGAGCGGGATCTGTCGTTAGCCGACGCACAAGACTTCGAAGCCGTCACCGGCAAAGGTGTCACAGGTATCATCGACGGTAAGAAAGTACTCCTGGGAAACGGAGCGCTCCTCGCCGACCATGGTGTGGACACCGCGAGCCTCGTTGACCGTGCCGAGGCGCTGCGCGAGAAGGCCCAGACAGCCGTGTTGCTTGCGGTCGATGGCAAGCCCGTGGGCGTGTTGGGCATCGCTGACCCCATAAAGGAAAGCACGCCCGACGCCTTGAAAGCCCTTCGGGCCGATGGCCTTCGCATCGTGATGCTTACGGGGGACAGCGAGACCACCGCCAACGCCGTCGCCCGGGAGTTAGGGATTGACGAAGTGCATGCCGGCGTCATGCCCGAAGAAAAACTGCAGCACATCAAGGACCTTCAGGCGGGAGGCGCGACCGTAGCCATGGCAGGCGACGGCACCAACGATGCACCGGCATTGGCCCAGGCCGAAGTGGGCATTGCCATGGGCTCGGGCACGGATGTCGCCATGGAAAGCGCTGGTATTACCCTGGTGAAAGGCGATTTGTCGGGCATCGTCCGGGCACGTCACCTGAGCCGGGCAACCATGCGCAATATTCGCCAGAACCTGTTTTTTGCCTTTGCCTACAACGCCTTGGGTATACCCCTGGCAGCCGGTATCCTCTATCCGGTATTCGGATTGCTGCTCAGTCCCATGATCGCCGCCGCCGCCATGAGTCTCAGCTCTGTGTCTGTGGTCGGCAACGCCCTTCGCCTTCGAAATATCGACCTGTAGGGAGTGGCTGCCACTGCGGAGGGACGCAATGATACGGTTGGCCTATCATTGCGTTCCTTCGACTTCGGTTTCACGAAAGGAGGGGGCTTGCGCTCCCTGGTGGGTGATTGGGTTCGGTCGTCACTCAGTTTGAGAGGAACGTATATCGATAGGAAATAGACTTCGTTTCGTCGGCGGCCACCGTGATGCGCCAGGTTAGCTCGGTGCTGGGATTCAATTGTCCCGGACCGGCCGCACCGACGACCTGGCCGGGATTGCCATCAACGCGGACGATGTCGCCAGCGAGCTCTTTGCGGATGACCATGTTGACCGCTTCCTTGCGCAAATTTAGAATCGTCAGGGTGCCGTCCAGGGTGCTGCGGAAAAAGTTCTGACGGCCACGGGTAACGGCTTCCCGCTCGGCGACTTCAACTTCTTCGGTCCGCCCCGGAACACTTAGTGTCTTTGTGACGTAGGCCAGGCTTTCATTGCCGGGATTAACCCATTGGGTCGTTCGCTTGCCGATAAAGCGCCCATCCTCCACAACCAATGTCGGTCCCGTGGTCATCGGGAAAGGGAAGGGGTTCCGGAAGCGGACGGCATCCCAAAGCTCAGTCGTGTCGCTGTTGGTCGCACCAGCGGGCATCGTCCTTTCTACGACGGTGTCACAAGACGCCTGGCATGGCCCGAACCTTGACATGGAATCCCATGGCCGCTACCATCATTGGTTATAACAACTGGACAGCTAACCGAAAAGGACGTAAAGAGCATGGAGCGTTTTTGGCGCATTGGGAAACGGGTGGGCACATGCAGTGTGCTGGTATGGGCATTCGCTGGATTGGCATATGCCGCCCCGGTGGATATCGGTTCGCGGCTCGAACCCATGGTGGACGATTATCTCATTGAATCGCTGGATGGATTGGAGCAGCGGCTCCATCATCCCACGGCCCGCGAAGTGGCCATTGCCTTTGACGCGCCCTGGGAAGGCAACATCAGTTGCTACGTGACGGTGTTTCAGGATGACGACCGTAGTCGTATGTACTTCCGAGGCTCGAACTACAATGTAGAGGATGGTAGTTATTCAACGCAATACGTTTGCTACGCGGAAAGTACAGATGGACTCACCTGGACGCGCCCGGAGCTGGGCATAGTCGAATGGGAGGGTTCCAAAGCGAACAACATCATCTGGGAGGGTGTCGGCGTACATAATTTCTCGCCCTTCAAAGACACCAACCCCGATTGTAAGCCCGAGGAGCGTTATAAGGCCCTCGCCAGCGGAGAGAAGGGCGGGCTGGTGGCCTTTACCTCACCCGACGCCATCCACTGGACACTGGTAAGTGAGACGCCGGTCATCACGAAGGGTGCCTTTGACTCCCAGAACCTCGCCTTCTACGACAATGTTCGTGGACACTATGTAGATTTTCACCGGGGCTTCAAGGACGGGGTGCGTGCCATCATGACCAGCACCTCCGAGGACTTCAGCACCTGGACCGATCCCCAGTGGCTGGACTATGGCGACACGCCCGACGATCACCTCTACACCAACGCCACGGTGGCCTACCCCCGGGCTCCCCATATCTTCATGGCATTCCCCAAGCGTTTCGTGCCGGCCCGGAGTACCAACGTCCATCCCATTCCGGGGGTCTCCGACGGCGTGTTCATGACCAGCCGTGATGGAGAAAACTGGAAGCGCTGGCGGGAGGCCTTTATACGTCCCGGTGCGCAGGACAGTCGCTGGGTCAATCGAAATAACATGACCGCGTGGGGGATGTTGACCACGCCGAGCAGTCTGCCCGATACGCCCGATGAGATATCCCTCTATTCCACCGAGGGTTACTACGTGGGCCCCTGTAACCTGCGACGCTACTCCATACGACAAGATGGATTTGTCTCCGTTCATGCGGGGGGAACGGTTGGTGAATTTACGACCAAACCCCTGATATTTGCCGACGATCCGGAAGCCTCCATAGCGGTCGAGCATCCGAAGACCGTTCGCATAACGGAAGACGCCATCGACGGAGCCCGCTCCCTCCAATTTGACCAGGCCAGCACCATTGCCCTGCCGGGCACCCAGACACTAGGCAAACAGGCGACCTTTGCCGCCCTGGTTCGCGATGTGCCCAAGGGCCACCGTCGCCTTTTTTCTGCCTACAACGGTGGGGCCGTGGGAACAACCCAGGGTGAGATGTGGTTTGACTTTGATTCCAGCGGCGAAGGCATGGGTATTCGCTTTGGCGGGGAAGGGGAACTCATCGAGGCCGACAAAGACAAACTCTATGACTGGAGCAATACGGGCGACGACGGGAAGGCCCACCTTCTTGTGGCCACGTGGGACGACGGCGTGGTGAAATTGTATCTCGATGGTGCACTCGTAGGAAGCGGTGGAACACCGGGCCGGGGTGCACTCGATTTCGCCCACGGCGATGTCCTCCTCGGGGAGGATTATCCGCCCACGACCCTGGCCAACGAGCCCTTCCTGGGTGTGGTGGACAATATACTCATATTGCGCCGCGCCTTATCGCCCGAAGCGGTTGCAACCTTGTATACGGAAGGCGTGGATACGGTAACGGGTACGACCGAGGATCTTCGGGTAGATTTTGAAACCGTCGACGGAGGCGCTGTTGCCAATGGATTCGGCGGGGAGACGACGTTCTACCTGCCCGGAGGCGAGGGGCCTGCCGACACGGTGCTGTCCCTCAATTACGCAACCTCGGCGGCGGGTTACCTCCGCTGCGAAATTCTGGACGCCTCTGGGGTGCCGATTCCCGGATATACCCTCGACGACAGCGACGAAATCTTCGGCGACGACATAGCCCGCCCGATGACGTGGAAGGGCAAGGCCGAGTTGAATGCCCTCGTGGGGACACCGGTGCAATTGCGTTTCGTTATGTTTGATGCCGATTTGTATTCCCTGCGCTTTCAATAGGCGGTTTACACCAACCCAGACAGCCCCTTAAATAAAAATGGTTCATGGGCAATTAATGGGTGCCAACAACGACTCACTCCACCAACACAAACTCAACACATCAATCGTGCCGCGCGATCCGGTATTTCCGGTCGAAGATGCGCCGTAGGAGGATTCGTGCGCGGATTGGGAGATACGACTACGTCTCTACATCAAGGCCAAGGCCAAGCACAATGCTCTTTTTCCAATGAACTCTTGAAGACTTCCCACAACTACATAGATCCCAACGAGGTCCCACAGTCCCTTCGCACGAACTGGAGTACCAGATCGCGCGGCACGTCCATGGTTTGTCGTTTTATCTGCAAAAAGTTGCGTAACGATATGATTCGCAAGAACCCATCGAGTCATTCTTTTACCTCCGGCACTCGAAATGTCGAATAAATCATCCCCACTAATTGCCCATGAACCATAATAGACCGACCCGATCGACGTCATAGTCGATCGGGTCGTATTGTTACACGCTGTGCTGCAGACGTGTGCTATGCGATGTAATTCAAGAGTGCGTCGGCCGCCTTGCCACGACTTCCATCGCTGCGGAGAAACGAGGCAATCTGGGTGATGCGGTTGCCACCGGCCGCCCGCTCGTCGACGTCGCGATAGCCCAGATCGATCTCCTCAATGCCCACATCGGTCAGGCGGAGCAATTCACCCGCTTCGGTGATGCCGTTGCCGTTGTCCAGGAAGACGCGGAGGGATTCGAAGATGGCGTCATCGCGATTAATCACGCCGTCGCCGTTGTCATCAAAGGTGCGTAATTCTTCAAAGCCATTGCGGGCACCATGCTGTTCCCCGAAGAGTTCCAGACCACTGTTGATGAGGCCATCCCCATTCCGATCCAGGGCGAGGAAGGCATCGCCGCCCTGAACAAAGGCCACCTGTTGGGCACGGCCACTGCCGGTGAGATCAAATTGGGCACCCCGCTGGTAGCTGCTCAGCTCGATGCCATCACTGTCGAGGTCGAGGACAATAGGGTCACCTTGTTGGACGACGCCCTGGGTCGTGGTAACGCTCGCGCTGAACGAAAAGGAGAATTCGAGTTGAATTCCAGCGGCCTGCAATGCCTGTTTGGCATCACCCGCGCCACTACTTCCCCCAAGACCCAGCGCGGGCAGCAGGTCGCCCGCCAGGGTGTCATAGACACCGGAAATGAACTCGTTGAAGGCCTCGTCCAGATGTGCGGCATTAAACTCGCCATCACCCCCACCAATCAGGGAGAAGAAGTCGCTTAACAGTTCATCGGTCTGCCCCAGCAGCTTGTCGGTAATTTTGAGCAGCGTATCGAGCAATTCATTCGACTGAGCGGCTCCATCTGCTGTATTCGCGAAACCATCCAATGCGGCACCGGATATGGAAATAGAAAGGGAAAAACGCGTGGATATTTCTTGCCGCGCACCGTAAAAGGAGGCCTGCTGGTTCCCGTTGAGCTTCTCCGCCGTGGCATCGGTGCGCCGAGTGAAGAGGGCCAACTCTTCATAGCGCGATTCCTGGAAGAAATCAAAGCTTAACTGCGTGGCTTCCACGCCCGGACTGCTGCCACCCTGGCCCAAGGAGGCGCTCAAGGTGGATAGTTGAAAAGACAGGGCTTGTCGCGTTTCCAGGGAGCGGTACACGGCACCTTCAGACGCTTCCGTTTGGGCCAGTGACGTATTGGGATGGACAAGGGCGGCAGCATCCTGTTGCGGGTCAGGAGATTGCGTGAGGAGCGCCCGGGCCGCACCACCCCCTGGACGGTCGAAATTGGACCGGGTGGCGGGAGATAAGAGGCCCGTCAATGAAGTTATGGCAGGTGTACCCATGGTATTTACACTCCTCCAACGTAGGGAGTTATCAGTAATCCGTCGCACAATCCTTATCGGCAAACCCATGGCTAGCTTGAGTCCGAAGTGGCCCAACAGGGATCCGATATAATTGGGTACGGCCCCCGCCGCTTGCTATAATTACGCTTTGACCCCCGGAAAGACCCTGAACGTGACCATCCTTACCCGTTACACCCTGAAGCAAATCTGGATTCCTGCAACTATTGCAGCGATTGTGATCAGTTTTGTCGTGATGCTGGGAAGCATCGGCCAGGAGTTGGGCACTCTCATGAAGGAATTACCCATCGCCCATATCACGGTGATGGACATTTCCCTGATTTCGATCTATACCCTGCCCACCCTGGCAGAATTTGTCTTTCCCATTACCTTTCTTCTTGGCATCATGCTGACCTTCGGGCGCATGGCTCAATTCAGCGAATTGACGGCGGCCAAGGCGGCCGGCATTCCCTTGCGCCGTATGGTGCTGCCCGTCGTGGTTGCTGGTGCCGGGGTCAGTGTGGCGTGTTTCGTGGTTATGGATCGAGTGGAACCCCTTGCGTACAAACGTCTTGTGACACTTCTGGGGAGTGATATGCCCCACCGCATTACTTTCGACGTGTTTCCCACCGGGGTCATGCATGAATTCGGCGATTGGCGGGTATACATCGAGCGGCGGGAAAAGGATCGCTCCCTCCACGATATTATTGTGTTGACCCGCGATGGCGACGAGGTGACGGCCTATTATGCGGAAACGGCCCGTCAATTCACGGAGCAGGGCGTTCCCCGCATTGAAATGGAGAATGTCCAGATAGTGGGGCCAGGTTGGACCAATTATACTGAGCGAATTACCAAGACGCTGCCCACTTTGGATTCCATCGCTTTCGAAGGAGAGCGGGAAGGAATGCCCCTCACCACGTTGCTTCGTGAAGAGAAAAAGACCCGCGTGGCCTACGCGGAGTCTGGCAATTTCAACTCCCTGAAATCCTTGGTAGCTATCCGGCGTGAAATCGGCGATCGATTGTCCTTCCCACTGATGTGCCTCGCTGTCAGCATCGTGGCGGCTCCGGTAGGTGCCCGGGCAAAGCGCTCGGGGCGCTCCTATACTTTCGCCAGTGGGTTGGCCATCGTGGCCGCCTATTTTATTTTGCGTTCATCCATGCGCTACATCGTGCCACCTACCTTGGGGAGCGCTATTTTTATAACCCAATTCCCCAATCTTGTGCTGGTCGTGGTGGGACTCATCCTCATATGGCGGGTTGACCGCGTATGACCATCATCGATCGATATATTGGCACGCGTATTCTGGCGACACTGCTGAAGATTGTCCTGGCGTTGATGTTGCTCTACGTGGTGGTCGATCTCATCACAACACGCCAGCGGGTCATCGACAAATACGATGTGCCGTGGTTTGCGGTGTTTCAGTACTACGTGAGTCATGTGCCCATCTACTTACTTAAGTTTCAGGCCCTGGGCCTTGCGTTGCTCATCGCGACCCTGTTTGTGTTGGGCCGCGCGGCTCAAGATTCCGAGATCACGGCCTTACTGGCCGGTGGGGTCAGTATGGTACGTATTGCCCGCACGCCTGTCCTCATTGGCCTGATGCTGACTATCGGCGTATTCATTTTCGAGAATACGGGTGGGGTCTGGAGTGCCCAATTGGCCAACCGCCTGGACGAAGAGTATTTCAGCCGGGCAAAACCGTCGGAAAGTCAGGGCCATAGTTGGACACGACTGGGCCCCGATAAATGGACCTGTCATATCCTACGCTTCAATCGCGAGGCCCTCACCGGAACAGACGTATTTATTCACGCTTTCGGCCCGGCCGGCATGCAGGAAATTCGTGCACGGAGGATCTATTGGGAGCCGGATACCGCGCAGTGGATGTTGGAAGACGGGCGTTGGGCTATTATTCGTCGGATACCTGGTGAAAACGTTGCGGGGGGTGATTCCCAGATAGCGGCCCCGCTCCAAAGCGTAAAAGACGAGCGCCGTATCACGCAGATAGCAGCGCCCTTCAGCGAGACGCCAGCCATGCTCTTTGCCCTGGACGATCCACCGGAAAACAAATCCGTCTCCGTACTCTACCAGGATATTCAACGTGCCGATGCCATGGGCCAACCGACGGGACGGGCCCGCGTGGCGTTTCATACAAAGTTTTCTCGGCCCGCCCTTTGTTTTATAATCGTCTGGCTGGCCATCCCCTTTGCGCTTCGCATGCGTCGCGGGGGCATATTTTTGAGCTTTGGTGTAAGTATCGCTCTGGGGCTCGCCTATGTTACGCTATACGCCATCGCCACGGGACTGGGAAACATTAATCTGGTGCCCCCGGTGGTGGCCGCGTGGTTCGCCAATAGCCTGTTTATGGCGGGCGGACTGATCTTTTTTGGGCGAATGCGCACGTAATTGGGCAAAAATCGGCCCGATAGTGCTAAAAACAATACAATATGGCGTGGAGCTAGCTTGACAGGCCACAAGATGTGGTCTAAACTAGCAAAAAAATTACCGCACCCCGTTGGTCCGACTTACTTAGGTCGGGGGGGCGGTGGGTATCTCGTTCTTAATACCTTTCGATAGTGGACGACGATGAAGCAGATGGTGCTGAGGAAGCGGCTCGTGACAGTGTCACCCTGTGATCCCAGCCATCTACACCTCAACGATACACCGGAGACGGATTGTTGTTACGTCACCAGACGTGGAAAGCACGTTCTGACGACAAAAGAGTTCCTCAGACAGTTCACGGTAGTATCTCAAATGAAAACCAAGGAGCATCAACGTATCAATGAAGAACTATGCACTTCTTGCGCTCTGCCTGGCGACCCTCTGGGTCAGCGGCTGCGCGACAACGGGACAATCCGCTCGGGGCGTAGAACAGTTTGACCCGATTCCACCGGTTGCTGTGGGCAGTGCGTCGCTGGAAGCGGTGCGCCCTCGGTCAGTCACCGATCTGCTCCGTGATGCCGATTTGGCCTTTCAGGCGGCCAACACGGCCCAGGAAGCGGGCGATGAAGAAGCCGCCCTTCGCCAATATGTGCTCATGTTGGAGTTACTGACAGAGGCCGACCTCGATCCCAAGCTGTTTTATGCGCTCCGGGATGAGTTTGGTACCATCCTGAACCGCACAAACCAGGAAGCGGCCCTGTATCAGCCACGGCAATACAGCCCATTGGATAGCGGCGAGTACACCGCCGGTAATCTCGGGGAATTCAGTATTCCTTTCCCCCTGCCGGAACAGGTCCTCGAAGAAATCGACCGCATTCAAAACGGCTACCCCAAGAATTTCCAGATCTTTTTGGACCGCAGCCAAAAGTATCTGCCTTATATTCGCGAGCGCATGCGTGCTGCGGGCCTTCCAGAAGAGATGGCCTACCTGGCCCTTATCGAAAGTGGCTTCCAGCCCAAGATCGTGTCTCGTGCTGGTGCAGGCGGTATGTGGCAATTCATGCGACCAACGGCCCGCCGTTTTAATCTTCGGGTAGATTCCCATGTGGATGAGCGCTATGACTGGGTTCGCTCTACCGATGCCGCCATCGAGTACCTGACCATTTTAAATCGGGAATTCGATAGTAGCTGGCCCTTGGCCCTCACCGCCTACAACATGGGTGAAGGTGGCCTCGCCCGGGCTATCGCGTCCAACGGCGGTGACAAAAACCTCTGGCGTCTCATTGAAACGCCACCGGCATCCTATCGCATTCAGTTGGAAACGAAACGCTATTTTCCCAAGTTCATTGCCACCGTGATCGTGGCCGGATCTCCGGAGCGTTATGGTTTCACGGTAAACGCTCAGCAGCCTGAAATACTGACCCACGTACCGGTTTCCGGCGTTTTCGCCCTCGGTGAACTGGATCAGGCGATGGGCTATCCCGAAGGCACGCTGGCCCAGCTGAATCCCGCGCTGCTCAATGAAACAACGCCGCCCTCTGGTACCTTCAATATACTGGTTCCGCACCATGAGAAGGACAAATTTACGACCGCCCTGCGCAGTGCGCCCAAGATGAAGTATGCAAGCGGGACGCATAAGGTCAAGCGGGGCGAGACAGTTTCCCAAATTGCCACACGCTACGGGGTGTCGGCAAGCGAAATTATGCGCCACAATTCCATCAGTTCGGCCCGCAAACTTCGGGCAGGGCAAAATCTCAAGATTCCAGGTGCCCAGGGCGAGGGCCGTGGTGGCTCTGCAGAAACTACTGCACCTGCACCTGAAGTGGAAGTTGTGACGGCGTCAGCCGCACCGGTAACACGCACCGAAAAAATCAGTTACAAGGTGAAACCGGGCGATACCCTCTATGACATCGCCAATGCGCACAGCGTATCGGTGGCCGACCTCCAGAAGTGGAACGACAAGGGACGGCGTGCCCGCCTTAAGGTTGGTGAAACGCTCAATGTCGGCGATCGGGTTGTTGCATCAGCGGCACCCGCTGCTTCCGCACCTGCGTCTAAGGGCGACGATGCCTATCACACCGTACGTGGTGGTGAGTATCCCGCAAAGATTGCACGAGACTACGGTATTCCCCTTCGTGATTTCCTCGCGTGGAACAATCTGGGTGCCCGTTCGACCATTAAAGTTGGTGACACCTTGATTGTGGCGTCCTCCGGAGCATCCAACAGTAACAAGCCCACGACGGACGCTCTCGATCCACCGGATCGTGCTCCGGCTCCTTCGCCCGTCGCTGCACCAGCGCCGAAAGCGGAAAAAGAAATACAGCTTGCGTCTAACAAGTCCAGTTCCTCCAGTGCCCATACCGTACGTAAAGGCGAGAGTGCGAGCACGATCGCCCAGAAATACGGCATAAAGACCAGTGAATTTCTGGCCTGGAATGGACTGACAAACCGCTCCATTCTGCGAGCCGGTAAATCCTATGCGGTGAGTGGTCCTGAAGGCGGCGGCGTAGTGACCGCGTCAAGCGAACGGGAATCTTCGGCAAAAGAGCAGACCCACACCGTTTCCCGTGGCCAGAATCCCACCACGATCGCCCGCCGCTACGGCGTGAAAATAAGCGATCTCTTCAAGTGGAACAGCTGGCCTAAGAATCATGTTCTCCAGGTTGGGGAACAAGTGGTGATTCGAAAAGGTTAATAGCGTATAGACTACGAAACGTCGCATTCTCAACGGATGCGGCGTTTTTTTTGGGAACATGAGCAAAACGAGGACATCTGACAACCATTTAGTTCTGACAGCGCGGCGTGGGCAGGTGGCCCGTAACAGAATACGGCAGAGGAAGCTATGGAAAACTCCAACGAAGCAACACTAACTCCAGCGGAAGCCCATGGACGTATAAACCGGCTCAAAGAGAACCTGGCCACCGTCATTCAGGGCAAAGAGGAGGTCATCGACGTCCTCGTGACGGCCTTGGTGGCGGGGGGCTCTATTCTCATGGAAGATGTGCCCGGCGTGGGTAAAACCACCATGGCAAAAGCCCTGGCACGGTCTATCAGTGCGGAATACAACCGTATCCAATTTACCCCCGACCTGTTGCCCGCAGATATCCTCGGCTCATCCATCTACAATCCGGTGGACGGCAACTTTAACTTTCGTGCCGGCCCAATCTTCTGTAACGTGCTCCTGGCCGATGAAATCAATCGGGCGTCGCCGCGGACCCAGTCGGCCCTGTTGGAAGCCATGAGTGAGCAGCAGGTCACCATCGAAGGTCACTGCCATGGGCTTGGGGCACCTTTTCTGGTCATTGCCACGGAGAATCCCGTGGAATATCACGGAACCTATCCGCTGCCGGAGGCCCAACTCGACCGCTTCCTGGTTCAGCTCAGTCTGGGCTATCCCAAGGCGGAAGCGGAAGTGGAAATGCTCTATGCCCAGGCGACGCGGCATCCCCTGGAGCGGCTGGAGCCTGTCATGAGTGCCTCTGAAGTGCTTTGCATTCAACAGCTTGTGCGTGAGGTGACGCTCAGCGAAGATCTCGCGCGCTATCTCATCACCCTGGTAGAGCGGACGCGGAATGACGAACGGCTGAAGTTGGGGGTGAGTCCCCGGGCCTCGCTCATGTTGTTTCAGGCCGCCAAGGCGGCCGCTTTTGTCGCAGGTAGAGATTATGTCCTCCCGGACGACATACAACGAATGGCCCGACACGTGTTGCCCCATCGGGTGATGCTCACATCGAAATCCAAATATGACGGTACGTCAAAGTCGGCCGTCATCGAGGGGATTGTGGGGGATGTCGCGGTTCCCGTCTGACGGGCGACTAACCACCAGTAACCGACACGAAATGCCACCCCGACCGATGTCTTCAGCGTTTGTCGTCAAGAATTATTCCAAATTATCTGGTACACTATGGGAAGTCAGGGGTGGGTTGGCGGAAGGGGATCCGCGTATGGGTCAGAAAAGGAAGATTCGTGAAAAAAAGCGACAGTAATTTGCATGGTGTGACAGTCTTGGGTGCGTTGGTAATCATAATGGCGGCTGCCGTTTCCTTTGCGGAGGTCCCCATAGCGCCAAAACTCAGTGGATTGAAACATGCACCGAAAGTGGTGCCCCTGGCCACAAAGCAGGTTGATGACCCCGAACGCCTGCGCCATGAAATATGGGGACAGTCCAGTTACGGTGACGGGTATGTATACGGACCTAAAAATCGCCGTTCCGGGATGACTGTGGTCGACATCGACCTTGATGGGGACAACGATTTTGTATTCCCCAGCTCCATTACCAGCCCCCAGCTCATGCGGAATCTCGGCTCGAGCAGCGCCTTCTACCCCGGCGGATCCGTAGCGCTGGACATGGATCCCCTGCCACAAGATACCCGCTGGGACCTGAACATGGATTTCGCGGATATTACGGGCGACGGTCTGCCTGACATGATTGCGGTGGTGAATTATCAGGTGCCCGGAGATGGGAGCACCTTTACCAAACGGGTCGTCTATTACAAAAACGAGGGCCCCCTGTCGAACCCCAAATTTACGTATCAGGGCAGTATATTCACCAGTGCCCAGGACGCCTTTGAACAAAGCGGTATGTGGATAGCCTTTGGTGACATTAACGGGGACGGGCTGCAGGATATTTTTATTGCGGAAGCCTGGATTTTCGAGACCGAGCAGAATCATCGGGTATATCAGATTCTCAATGCGGGCACGTCAACCGAACCGTTATTTCCCTTCTTTCTTGAGTTGACTGATCTCAATAACGTACTTCCTGATCGCATTTCCTTTGATGTAAAAACAAAGAACGGCAAAGACCTGAAAGAGAATTCGTCCGACCCCGGGAAGAGCAGCGCGGCGAAGGGTACGAGTTATTCCTATAACCTGGGTGATATTGCCCTCTACGACTGGGACTTTGACGGCCTTCTGGACTTCATGTTTTATGATCGGACCAACGGCCTGACCCTGGTCCGCAATGTGGGAACGCCTACCGCCGCGGTATGGAACGATAGGATTGGTACCGACATTGTCACCTACATTTACGATCATAACGCCCTCGACGACGTGAACTACGCCGAAGGCACCTTTGCGGTTCGGGAAAATCCCGATTCTGCCCTGCCAGGCGTCGATTGGCTGCGGGATATTTATGTTTCGGTGAATTCCCGTCTCAAAAACTACCGGTTCTTTACCGGCGAAGGAGACAACGGGGCCTATCGTATCAATCAACAGAATGCCGTGGCCTTTGATGCCCAACAAGGGGACGTGGCATTTTGGGACGCCGATGGAGATGGTGATCAGGATATGTTTCGGATGGCGAACAATAGTAGTTCGGAAACCAGCCTGGTCATGTTCCGGAACGAGGGCGCACCCTACGCGCCGGCCTGGGCCGAGTATGATTCCAATTTGGTATTCACCAATGTCATGTTGAATTCCGGAAGCGTAGACAACGACTTCCGCAACGAATTGTTTATGTTTGCAGACCACGACGGTGATGGGTCGGCCTCTCTCTTTGTGCAGGGGCTGGACGGACAAATAGCCCAGTATGGCGCTACCCAGGGCAGCACGACGGGTGCCCCCCGTTTCACGCTGTTTACCGGAAACTTCGGCAGCACCGTATCATCCAGCCACGTCAATCCCCGTGCCCGTGGGTTTACGATGGCGGATTTCGACCTGTACGACGGCGACGACTTTTCAGAAATCATCACGGTGTACACCTATGCCGGGGACACGGCGCTTCGGGTCTATGACATATCCGGCAATATCCTCTACGATCTCAACGATGGTAGTTTGCCTGCCAACTTCCTCCCCGATCCCTACGACAATGGCTCCCCCATCAACCCACTCTATCTGGAAGCCATGACGGCGGGTGATTTAGATCTAGATGGCCGTCCCGACCTCATCGTCGCCTGGACAGAAGACCAAAACTTCGACAACACGGAGCTTCACTACTATCTCAACGTGGAGGTCACCGATCACAATAACTACACCATCCCGGCCTTCCGTTTTACCTATGGTGGCAGGCTGGCTGAGGTACAGAAAACAGATGCCCATTTTGGACGGATGCCCAAGATGGTGGATATCGACTCCGATGGTGACAAAGACGTGTTTGTCGGGCACCGCTATCCCGATACCAGTGGGACGAACCTGTTTTCGTACCTCCGTTTCTATCGCAACATTATTGATTCCGGTATCGATATCTATCGCCAACGTCTGGTGACAGATCAGGCCATCAATCTCAGTATCAGTGACGATCCCCACAGTTACTTCTCTATTCTCAATAACAGTGGCGGTACGCTGGAAACTTCAACCCAATATCGCACCGGGAGCACGGCTCCGGCCATCGACGTGCTCCAGAGCATCGGCTTGGAACGCAACGCCCGTGTCTTCCTGGACGTACTGCCGACCGTAGGACCCAATGATTCAAAAGCGATTATTGTGGTGGGCGATACCATGGATGACGCTCTCTATTCCACCTTTGCGACCCTGGCTGATTTTGCTTATTTTGTGTTGGAGTCGGAAGGTCTGCCTCGGGAAAATATTCGATTCTATGCCGACGACAGCTCCCAGCTTGATGGCGACGTGGCCGGCAAACCCACCCTGGCATCGCTGGAAGAATCGATCACAAATTGGGCCCAGGGTTCGGAAAAACTCCTCGTATATCTTATCGATCACGGGCAGCGGGATCGCTTTCGTATGAACGCGACCGAATATCTGGAAGCCGATGCTCTCGACGCCTGGTATGACACCTTGCAGGATGTGCCTCTGGCAGATCGCACCATGATAACCACGGTTATCGATACCTGCGAGGCGGGCAGCTTTGTCAATAACCTCCAGCTGAGCAAATCTCAGAAAGCAGAGCAAGATAAGGGTGCGTCCGGTCCCCAGCGCATAACGATGACCAGTTCAGGACAGGGTCCCGTCGAGGGCGTGGCACTGTTTGACCAGGCCCAGTACATCAGTTTCTCCCTGAATTTCTGGTTTAATATCTTCAACGGCAGAGACTATGGTCAGGCCTTTGACGATGCCAAGATTTCCATAGAAGCGATTAACCCCCTTCAGGTGCCGCAGATTGATAGCGATGGAAACGGTATCGCCAATCAAGGGGGGGACAGCGCCCTCGCCACAGGCCATCGTCCGGGTGCCAACTTTGACATTCAGGTGCCGGGTGTCTTTATTGGAAACATCGCCGACGATCAGGCGATCTCCACCAATGCGGCGACTCTCTCCATGGGTGGAATCGTGTCGCCCTTCCCGGTAGAAGGCGCGGGTGCACTGATTGTTCCGCCCAACTTCCAACGACCCTCCCTGGGCAACGACGATGAACAGCCCATTTCCGGTCTCGATTTCATCGATTTTGAATTCGACAACGCCTCCCAGACGTGGTCGGGTACCTACGATGGATTCACAGAAGGCGGCCTCTATCAGGTCCAATACTTTGTACGTGCGGGCGGTCAATTTCACGCGTCTCCCCGTATCGGCTTCGTGGACCGGATTGAAACGCCCGATGCGTGGGAACTGGATGACTCCTCGGAGTCGGCCAACTGGATTCCCATCAACTCGGTGCAGGGCCATAACTTCCATGACACCGACGATGCCGACTGGGTGCGCTTTTCGCCCTTACCCGGTCAGGTTGCCACCATTGGTGTCATTAATCCCGGCCAGAACAATCGGGCCGTGGTTGAGCTGTTCCTGGCGTCAGACATCCTCGCTGCGGGTACCGATGCGGTAGATCCAATCCGCGTTGAGACCAGCGAGGACTACGGTTCGGATCTGGTATTCGAGCAAAACTTCGACACGTCCGAGCAGTATTTTCTTCGGGTTTCCAATGCCGATGGCGACATTCAAGGTGCCGGTACGTCCTACCTGCTGCTCGTCGCGGTCGGTACAGGCGGTACCAGTCTGATTCCCACAACCTTGATCGTCACGGTGATGGATTCCAATGGGAATACACCCATTGAAGGTGCCGATGTGACCTTCGATGGCCGCAACGTTGGCAAATCCTCGCGGGATGGTCTCTGCCACATGTCCGTGAGCGCCTATTCGACCTATCAGATTCAGGCGGCCAAGTCAGGATTTACGGCTACGTCGCAGAGTGTGAGGGTCAACAATATCATCGAAGAGGCCGTCATCATGATGGCCGCTGTTGGCGGCGAAGGTGAAGGTGAAGGCGAAACGCCTCTGTCTGAAATTGCTCTGGGCCTCATCAATAATTTCGCCACGGCGGATACGAACGACGACAATCTGCTCTCTCTGGCAGAAGCTACGGGCGCATCGGGCAGTTTGACGGTGAGCCAGTTCAATCAGATGGATACAAACAACGATAACTTCCTGAGTCAGGCAGAACTGTCCGCGCAGGTTGGCGGTGGTGAAGGCGAGGGCGAGGGTGAAGGAGAAGGAGAAGGAGAAGGTGAAGGTGAAGGTGAAGGTCCGGTCATAATGGTATGTGCGGGCGGAAAGACGGCGCTGACGAGTAGTGTCGGCGGCGATTTACTCATTGTGTTGCTCTGCCTGGGCGGACTCCTGTGGAGCACCGGCGCGGTGCGCGTAGGTCGTGGGGGCACGTGTTGATACACCGCTTCATATAGATTAGACTGATTAGCGTCCTTACAGGGCCATGGGTCATCGGGATCCATGGCCCGTTTTTTGTCTGAGCATGCAACGGAGAGATGAACGTTGAAATTTTACGGAATATCACGCATGGGGGTCTGTCTGGGCCTTTGCCTGATCGCTGCCACGGCAGTGATGGTGCCCGGTAGCCTTCGTGCTGCGGAAAAGACCTCGATTTTCGATCACGATAACCTAATAGCCTGGTGCATCGTCCCCTTTGACAGTCAAAAACGTGGGCCCGAGGAGCGCGGTGAGATGCTGGCCCGTCTTGGCATCAAGAAATTCGCCTACGACTGGCGCGCCGAGCATATTCCCACCTTTGACGAAGAACTCGACGTCCTCAAGCGCTACAACATCGAGCTCACGGCCTTCTGGTTCCCCTCCGGACTCAACGACGAAGCCCGCACCATCCTGGATGTGCTGAAACGGCACCAGGTGAAAACACAGCTCTGGGTCACCATGGGCGGCGGCGATATCGAATGCACGCCCGAAGAGCAGGCACAACGCATCGCCCAGCATGTGGAAATCCTCCGGCCCCTGGTGGAAGCGGCCGCCGAAATCGGGTGTTCCATCGGACTCTACAATCACGGTAGCTGGTTTGGCGAGCCCGACAATCAGATCGCCATCATCAAGGCACTCGATGCACCCAACGTGGGCATCGTGTACAACCTTCATCATGGCCACGAACATGTGGATCAACTGCCCGAACTGCTGGAGCGGATGAAACCGTACCTCTATGCCGTAAACCTCAATGGCATGAATCGGGGCGGTGACAAGAAGGGGCAGAAGATTCTACCCCTTGCCCAGGGCGAGCTTGATCTCCATCTGCTCCAGGTCATCCAGGACAGTGGTTATGATGGGCCTATCGGGGTTCTCGGCCACACCCAGGACGACGCCGAAACGACGGTGAAAGACAATCTAGATGGGCTGGACTGGCTCCTTCCCCAACTCGATGGTGGTGCGGCTCCCGGACCCAAACCCGTGCCCCAGCGGGAAAGTCTGCGTCCCAAGGCGGCCGCCGAAGCGTCGATTTCGGAAGCCTTCGGACAGGCCCTGGCAGGCGGTATGGTCGTCGAGGGGGACGATGGCTGGCGTCTTTCGCCCATTACGGTCCAGTGTCGTGCGCGGGTGGACAGCGCCGCCGGATTTAATATTCTCGTGGCGAGCGATACCAAAGCATCCAGCGCCCACTGGGAGATTTTCACCATGGGGGGCAGCGGCGCCCTCTCCGTCTACCTGCCCGGAAGCACGCCCGACCACCTTCGCTCGGAGCGGAATATCGCCGATGGCGCATGGCACCACATTAGCTTTCACTACGGCGAAGACGAGGCGACGCTCTTTGTCGATGGGGCAGAGGTCGCCCGGGGCGCAATAACCCGCAAGGCCGGTGGCGGTGTGCCCGGTGGCCTTGCCTTTGGCCGTCTAGTCGAGGGGGGCATTGGTCTGGATGGTGCCGTGGATGATGTTCACATCCTCCGGGGGCTCCAGCCGGTCGCGGAGGTGCCTGCAACACCCGCCACCCGCAACGATGATACCCTGGGCCTGTGGGACTTCAACGAACTCCCCGCCCAGGCCCAACACCAGGCCCCTGCCGTAGAAGATGGCGCTATCCGGGCGGGCCTGCCCGAATATCAGGTCATCAAGGCCGCAACCGATGAAGAATTGACCCCGGCCAATGGCTTCCCGAACGCGGAAGCCTACACCACCTGGCAGCGCTCCCTGGGCGACCATTCCAACAGTCGCTACGCCGCATCGACGCAGATAAATCGCGAGAACGTGAAGGGCCTCCAGGTCGCCTGGGAATATCGGTCGGGGGACGGAGAAGGTAACATCCAATGCAATCCCGTGGTTGTGGGTGATACCCTCTACGTCCCAACGCCCGGCAATCACCTGGTGGCAATCGATGGCCGCACCGGCGAAGAAAAATGGCGCTTCAAGGGCGAAGGCCGTCCCGCACACCGGGGCCTGACCTATTGGCCCGGCTGGGGCACCCACGGGCCCCGACTCCTCGTCAGCATTGGTGCCGACCTCTGGGCCATCGACCCCGCAACGGGACAACCCATCGCCGATTTTGGCGAAGGGGGCAAGGTGGAAGCGGGTCTCGCCGTCGTCGCCGGTGCCGTCTACCAGAACGTCCTCGTGTTGCCCGGATTCCAACGGGACGTCTGGGGCTACGACATTATTACGGGCGAGCGCCTCTGGACCTTTCACACCGTGCCCACGGGCGATGAATACGGCGCAGACACCTGGGAAAACACTGAAGATGGTGCCAACTGCTGGGGCGGCATGGCCCTCGATGACCAGCGGGGTATCGCCTACATTTCCACCGGCTCCCCCAAGCCCAACTTCGTCGGCGTGCACCATCGCGGCAGCAACCTCTTCGCCAATTGCGTCATCGCTCTCGATGCCCTCACTGGCGAGCGCCGCTGGCACTTCCAGGAAATTCGTCACGACATCTGGGATCTGGATATTCCCGCGCCGCCCAATCTGGTCACCGTCACGCGGAATGGAAAACGGGTGGACGCCGTGGCCCAGGTGACCAAAATCGGAAACACCCTACTCCTCGATCGGGTCACCGGAAAACCCCTCTATCCCGTTCGATTGCGCCGGGCACCCGTCTCCACCTTGCCCGGTGAGCAGACCTGGTCCTACCAGCCCGATATCGAGATTCCCGAGCCCTTCGCCCGCCAGACCTTCACCCCCGACCAGATTACCCAGCGCAACGAAGACGCCACGACCTACGTGAGCAACATCGTCAACTTGGCCAACTATGGCTGGTTCGAACCCTTCGCCGACGGCAAGCCCACGATATTCTTTGGCCTCCATGGTGGTGCCGAATGGACCGGGGCCGCCTACGACCCCACAAGCAGCAAGCTCTATGTGAGTGCCAATGAACTGGCCTGGAATGTGGCCGTCATCAAAGCCGTGGAAATCCGCCGGAAAGCCGGTGCCGACCCCAGTCGTGGACAGGCCATCTACGAAGAGCGGTGCATCCAATGCCACGGCAACAACTTTCAGGGCAACAGTCTGGCACCACCCTTGATTGGGCTGTCCGAACGACTGAAAGACGACGAAGTACGGGCCCTGTTGAAGACCGGCCGCAACCTCATGCCCGCCGCCGAAGGATTGACCGAGGCCGACGAGGCCGCCTTACTCGACTACGTGTTCCTCCGCGAACCCGACCTGGAAGTCATTCGCCCCGAAGACAACGGCGTGCCCCGCTATACCTTTAATGGCTACAACAAACTTCTCGACCACGAAGGCTATCCCGGCGTCGTGCCGCCCTGGGGCACCCTCAACTGCATCGATCTCAACACGGGAAAAATCGACTGGAAAGTACCCCTCGGCTACTACCCCGACCTCGCTTTCTGGGGTGACGACAAGACCGGCGCGGAAAACTTCGGCGGCGCCATGGTAACGGCGGGCGGCCTGGTATTCTGCGCAGGCACGCCCGACAACCTCATCCGCGCCTTCGACGCCGACACCGGCGAAGAACTCTGGCAACACGAACTCCCCTTCGGCGGCTACGCGCCCCCCGCGACCTTTGAAATCGACGGCAAGCAATACGTCGTCATCGCGGCGACCGGTGGTGGCAAGCTGGCCACAGAGGCAGGCGATGCGTGGGTGGCCTTTGCCTTGCCGGGGTAGGAGGTCGGGCATTCCTGCCTGACACAAGAATGACTGCATATTCACACGTGAGCGGCGGGGCCGTATGGGGAGTAACAAGGCAGATTGAAACTATATTGGTGGGTCGGCAATCAAAAATAGGAACAGGGCAGCTACAGGCAATTTCAGGTATAGCGTGTTTCGCTACAATCTCGCGATTCAGGGGCGTACAACGGCCCCATAGAATTAAAAAGGTTCATGGGCAATTAATGGGTGCCAACAAAGACTCACACCGTCAAAACAAACTGATCCCATCAATCGTGCCGCGCGATCCGGAATTTCCGGTTCGTGCGCGGATTGGGAGATACGACTACGTCTCTACATCAAGGCCAAGGCCA
>CAXBPH010000036.1:0-37317 GCA_963977445.1 uncultured bacterium
CTTCACCCTCGCCTTCACCCTCGCCTTCACCCTCGCCTTCACCCTCGCCTTCACCCTCGCCCGAATTTACAGGGGACAATAATACCCGCGTAGCGACCAGCCCGGAATCAAGAACATGTACGGTAACGTCATTCTCTAAGTGGGCGTCGGAAGTTGTGACAATACGCTGATTTCCAATTTCCACGTCATTGAGAATAAATAGTTTTGACTCGCTATCACGTACACCCATTTGCCCAGACGCTTCAATACGAACTATCGGATTTGACGCATCTAAGACATCCGATGACAATCGCCCGTCCCAAAGCTGCACCACTACGGCTGGGAGTTCTACTCGCTCGGCAATAAATGGTTCAACGGCGACGCCGCCGATTATGTTCGCTTCAATATCACCTATGAATGCACTCCCCCAATCGTTGTAAGGAGCGTCGACAGAAATGGAACTCTCGTTCCGGACAAATCTGCCCGCTACATTCCGAAATCTATTGGCACCGGCGACGTCCAGATCTTCGAAAGACCCAAGTATTGGTCCCAAACCCGCGCTCTTAGTATTGCCGCTCGGGCGAACAACTATGGCATCGCCATCCATATCTCGGAATGTTGTCGTACTGATCCAGATGGAAGCGCCACCAGTTTCGATTGCTGTAAGGAAGCTTTCAATCACACTGGACGTCAAATAGACGGGCCCTTCAAGTCCGAGGTCCACATAAAGTCCAGTCTGGCTCATGTTGCTACCCGTCACTACACAATCCAGAATTGTTACGTTGTCTCCGGCGATTCGAATTCCGGGGGCCTTTCCATTCGCGACTATACTAAGATTCTTAAGCTGAGTTTCAGCCTCCATCGTGACTACGGCGGACCCTGTAGCGTCGTTCCCCCCTTGACTGACCGGGGAGAGTATTCGGCTTATTTCACCATCGGAACCCACAAGTTCGACGTAATTGGCCACCACGACGTTCTCTTTGAAATCCCCGCCCAAGAGGACGATTGTCATTGGATAGGCTTCTGAGACAATGCGTTTCGCGCGACTCATCGCGAAGTAAATGGAGCCCAAGGGGTCTTCATAGGTGCCCGATCCAAAAAAATCACTTCCGTCGGGCGAGACATAGAGAGCCAGAGGCGGGTCAAGTGGGTCACAGGGATTTGTACCCATCTCATATTCCCGAAGATTTGTATGAGAATCTGAGTCATGGTCCAGGTGCCCATCGGCAACTGTCGGCAGGAGACAGGCGTCCGCCTCCCATCCGTCTGGGAGCCCGTCGCCATCACTATCTGGGTCCCCGGGATCCGTGCCCAGCGCCGACTCACGTCGGTTGCTAAGCTGATCCTGATCTGGGTCAGCATCAGCGAGACCTTCGTCACGATAGGGATCAAATCCATAGGTATGCTCAAAACGATCCGACAACTGATCATTATCGCTGTCCCCATCTTCATAGTTGGGCAGACCATCGTTGTCGTAGTCGGCCACACCTTCTTCACTATCCAATAGGCCATCCCCATCCAGGTCATTTGAGGGATCATAGTAGATTTGAATCGTGGCCGATGGGGAGGTGGCCCCACCAGCAATTAAGGAATCGAAAGTGAATACATTAACACCGGGAAGAAGCGTAGCATCCAACGACCACGTACTCGTCGCCTGCGAAAAGTTCACCGGCGTTCCACCCAGTCGTACCGAAGTCGCATCGGCCGCTGCATAGCCCCAGATTGGGAAAGGCGAAATTCCGATGCGAAAATCCACGCCACCATTCGTCACAATGCGCGGCGCAGCCCCTGAGGTAACGTAGCCGGTTCCGGACACGTTAACGCCAATGATCGGTTGAAGCGGATCGTTGCTCGATATCAGCAACTTGACCAGCCGGGCACCCACCTTATCCGGGTCAAACACGACCGGTAGAATGCGGGTCGCGCCCGGTGCTAGCGGCTCACGCGACACGGCAGCAGAGAACCCGAATACCTCGGAGCCCTTGCCCTCAAAACTGAAGGCCGGATCACGGAAGAGCACGGGTTCTGTCCCCGAATTTGTCAGCGTTAACTCCTGCGGGGGCGTCGGACCGCCATCGATGGATTGAGCGCCAAGCAACAGCGAAGCGGGGGAAACCTCCAAATCAGGTCCTTCAATTTCATCAAAGGTGACGGTATAGCTGCCGGTACCATCAAAGTCCAGCAGATGGAAACGGTGTTGTGGCTCGGCGGACTCCCCAGCAGGGCGGTAGACACGGTGGGTAGTCCACGCGTTCTCACCCACCCGAATTTCCTTGCCATCCGATCGCGTCACGCGGCTTACGCGATAGTCCCCGCCAGTTGGATCCTCAATGCGGAGGTAAGTCCATCCTGCCGGCATGGCCGCAGTGAGCGAAAAGGTCTTAGAATCCGCCTTCATGGCCGAGGCGAAAACCCCCGACTCCACGGAGCGTACCAATGCTAACGAGCCATCACTTCCATAGAGTAGGTCGGGAAGGTCATTAAACACAAAGGTCTCATTGGCGAGGAAGTCCGGTTTCCCGTCGTCGCTGGGAACGTCAATTCTTACGGTATGCGCCAACTCGTGGATTCCCAAACTCTCAATACTCGACAATCGCGAGTCACCCAGCGGGCCTTTGTACGCGTAAGAGGCGTCATACTCCACAAATCGACCTTGCAGTGAAGAAGTTAAGAACCATTGAACTACGGTGCTCGCGTCTGGAGCGAGATCACCCAAGGCCACGGAAAGCGCCGGCGTCGCCGCCTCATCGTTGACCTGAGAGCCAATCAGTGCGAAGTCGATGACTAAACCCCGCTTGTTCTCAATTATTCGTGGCTGGCTCGACTTGACGCTCAGGTTGCTTGCAAGACCTGCCCCATTATTTTTCACCAGCAGACCAACGGTGAAGGGCAAACTGGGTTCAACAATCTCTGTAAACGGGTCGTCGCCGTAAACGTCCCTTTCCCAAAAATAATCAAGTGCCAACCTCGGGCTGGGTCGTACCGTAATTGGCGTCGATGACAGCGGAGCCAGCTCGGTGCGATCACCATGAACAAATGAAATTATACCGCTGACGTAGTAGACTTCGGGGCCTTCGGCCGCTGCCTCGGGAAGTGGCATTATCAGCCACTCTGCGGATCCCGACGTCGCGGGCGCGAGGGTACCACTGCCATCGGTTGCGGTAATTCCCTGGAGCTCCGGGAACCCGATGACAAACCGGTCGTTGGCAGACAAGCCGTCTTCATCCACAACGTCGACACTGACAAGCAACATCTCGACGGCGGTCACTCCATCAGGATTTTCCATGGCAATACGAGCCGTAAAGGCCTGCCGCGTAAGGGCAACTTCCTGTTCGAGCTGGAGCCGCACAAAAACGCAGGCGCCTTCCTCTTCCCCGCTCTTCTGTGACGTCTTGGGCGACATCTTATATTGCGATACTGATGTTGGGAGGCCCGATAGCACATATTCATCCAGATCTATACGCTGATAGGCGCCACCCTTATCGCCACCCAGCTTGATAGTCGCGCCAGGTATAGGACACCATTTTTCGGGCATTCCGAGTACGATCTCTTTCCCATTTAAGGAACCCTTCAGAGAGGCGTTAACGCAAAGTCCGTCGGAAGTTATTTCTCCGCTCCCTTTCCCGTTGGCATAAGAATAGCTCGCGCCAAGACCCAGTACGGCCGAACCGTCGAGTGCAAGTTGACCATTAAATATCGTTTGTCCGAGCAAGGTCGCCGTGATTCCGGCTTCGCCCCACACGCCGGATCGCGCTTCGTAATGACCGGACACCATCGCGCTAAAAGAGGGCTCCCCTGTACAGCCCGACTCCAAGCGTCCCGAAACCCCGATATTTCCCGTGGTCTTCAGTCCTGCAAGCGTAGCCGAACCCGAATTAATCTTTACGGAGGCATTTCCGGAATAGTCGCCAAAGGTCGATGCCGGTAGGGTCCAGGAAAATTGGGGAAGACTGAACGATTTGCCGCCAAGTATGACCGATGCCTCTATTTCACCATCCCCCTGCGCCACCAACTGGTATCCAGAGCCGCCCGGCTCACAGCATTCCTCAATGCATCCCTCGAGACTGGCGGACACATCGAACTCCACAATGCCAGCTCCGAGGGTATTCAGGGCCTCCTGAGCGGGTGCCACGACGCCTTCGAGAAGACCGGAAAAGTCCCGGCAGAATTTTAACGGATTTTCGGGGTCACACGGATCGCATTTCAGCCCACCTGATACGGCGGGTCGTGGACCAAAGACGGCACCCGGCCCCGTGTTCGCCGTCGGGCATGTGCCATAGAAGCTGCACCCGCCTAAACCGCCTTGGCCGCCGGGACAGTTGTATCCAATATTGTGAATTGGAATAGGTACCGCATAATTGCGGTCGACGCCACAAAATACCGTGTGAGTTACCCGTGCTCCAAGGTCACAGAGACCACCTCCGCCCCCTTTGTTCTGAGAGTCCCCGCTTTCAACTCGTGTAATGACTACGGGAACAACGACGGTAGTCAAGGCTGTGAGCGTACCGAGATTCTCAACTACTGGGACGATTTTCCAGACGGGGTGGTCATCAAAAATCATTGCTACGTTATCGACATTGATGAGTCCGTGATTGGTAATTTCAAAGTCGATCACCGTGACGTCCTGATCGATCTGGGAAAGGTCGATCAACGGCGGATCGACGGTAACCACCGGGAAAGGCACATGGGTTTCAAACCCAACGTCCAACGTCACAAGATTTATTTCATTCACCGTCGTTTCCCGTACATCCCAGGTGTAGGTGACGGTTTCCTTGGGAATAAACGCATCGAACTCTGTCGTTGTCCCGGGTTCGATATGAACCAATTCGGTCGTTGACTGGGACCCGGGAGCCCCGGCGCGTAGGAGATAGTCCCCAGACGGTATATCCGTAAAACGGGCCGTTCCGGGAGCCAGATCATTGTCGGCCTTGGCAGCCGTTGCCGCGTTCTGTTCGTAGAGCACGGTCGCTTCGTCTGTGGGATCGAAAAGTTGCAGAAGCGCCCCTTCCACCAGTGGTCCATCCGTACGATACTGCCCCTCTTCGCTCCAGTAAGTATGCTCGTCGGTGACTCGAACAAACAGGTCTCCCAGTTCTCCCGAGACCACCCTGAATTCGAAATCTATATCACGAACGACTGTATCGTGATCGGTCAACCGCACCGCACCCTTGTATTCGCCAAGAAGCATTTCCGGACGCGGAGTAATAGCGAGGCTCACCGAAATAGATTCGCTAGGCGCTAACGGGGGAAGTTTTTTCGGTGTCACCAGAACAATCCAGGGAGGCAGCGAGGGGTCTCCGCCCGCCAATTGAACGGAAGGCAACAAGACATCGAGCGACCCGGTAGACGCGCCACCCGTATTGGTTACGGTGAATTCGGCAAAGGTCTGTGCTCCCCGAACCAAGCCACGGAGCAGTGCGCTTGGGGCGAAAGTCACTTCGGGAGCAGCAGATTGAACTTCCGCTTCCAGCCGAAACTCTGCTACCACATCTCCCGCAGTGGCCCGAATCAGCGTGGAGAGATTCCGGTCGCTGTCATCGGCTACCGAGACCCGATAGTGAAAAACGCTAACATCATTGGCCGAAAGAGCCGTGGGCGGGTCGACGAATTTGACATTGAGCGAAGACGGTCCATCAATAGTCATAGCGATTTCGGTCACGGGCGCGTCGGAAAGATTCCGAAGGTAGAGTTCCCCCTCGGCAATAATGCCGGGTTTCAAATGGACTTGCGCTTGGTTCGGGGCGAACGCCATTCCATAGAGGCGGAACGTGTCATCCACCCGCTCCTCGGTTACGCCCGGATGGTGCGCACTCACTTCGAAGACCCCGCCTTCTTTCGCTCCTGGCGTAAACACGGCAGAGAATTTTCCGTCACTTCCCGAATAGGCGGTCAACGTGCGGCGGGTCGAGATAACGCCTTGCTTAACGACGCGGATTTCCACGGGAACATGAGCTGCCGGACTGCCCCCGCTCCCTGGCAAAAAGGCGTCGCCCCGCAGCAATACAGGCGTGCCCGCGGGAGCTGATTCCACATCGGCACTGACCGTGGCGGTATACGGAGATGGCACGGAAAGTTGGAAGCTTGTCTGGTCGCTGCCCGCAACGTTCTCGGCCCGAATCGCTATTGTGTAACTATCGAGCACGGGGACGGCATTGGGCCACTGAATCACCCCGGTTGAGTTGTCAATCACCATGCCCGAGGGACCCGATACCAGGCTCCAGGCTAACGGTTGGGTACCACTGACGAGCGTCGGCGCACCGCTGGTATATGTTTCTCCTGCGGTCGCCGAAGCGTTGCCCATGGGAGCGATCTGGGGCGGTATGGTCGTCGTGATCGCTATCGAACGCAATCCACTCGTGTTGTTCCCTTCGGTTTCCTCCTGGAGCACGTTTTCGCTATCCGCGACGACATAGAGCCAGTAGTTCCCCGCCGCGACATCAAGCGGGATAGTCACGGATTCAGCGCGTTCGTATGCGGATCCGATGGGAACCACGTCGGTACGCTGCCGGCTGTAGAGTGCACGATCGCCACCAACGGTGGCGTCGTCGGATAGATATACAACATCGTTCCAGGCGGGCCGGGCCGTTGCGCTGCCAGTGTTGGTCACGGTCCAGGAAACCTGAACGGAGGCCCCCGTGCCAATCGACGCGGCGGCTCCTATTCCACTTGTAGTGAGATCGGGCCGCAAAATAGTCACGACACCGTCACTCGTAGCGCAGTTATCCTGTTCCGTAACCTCATAGACGGAATCATCCGCGTCTATACACACCTCTACGGCGAACCTATCGTCTAATAGGGCGGGTATGACGGTAGTCGCTGTTTGTGGCAGGCTCGTCCCGGCTGCCAGTCCTTCATCAAAAACAGATTCGGAAAGAAGTGTTCTCTCCTCAGATCCCTCAACTACGGCATAAATACGCGTATTCCAAGCCACGGTGGCAGGTGCGTCACCATCGTTGATGAGATCCCATGCGACAATAAATTCACCATCTACGGGTCCCTCGCTGGTTGTCTCGATGGACGTCACTCTCAGGTTGGGTAGTTGGGGCTGTTGTATATGCACCAGCGAAGCAGTAACATTATTACGCTCTTCCCCTTCCAAGAGTTCCTTCTCGCCGTCGGCTTCTACCAGAAAGTAGGCGTCGCCCGGGGGGTAATTGATGGGGACTTCGGTTAGTCTGGATAGATCATAGCTCGCCCCAGACGCTAGCGGAATCTCAAGTGCCGCCTCCACGTCTAGAAGATGGTCATTCTCATCAAGTCGTTCATCGTTGGAGAGATAGATCCGGTCGCTCCAGGGGCCAGGCGCAGATTCGATCCCATAATTGCGAACGGTCCATGCCACCAGAATTTCACTGCCCGCCGGGAAAGAATCTTCCATTTGTATAGATTCGACCACCAGGTCTGCGATGGCATAGCTTATCGGTGTGGAGAAACACAAATTGTCGAGCGCCGCCGTATCGGTCCCCTGTCCCAGGTTAAAGACAATACGATTCATCTTTGGGTGGTCGAATTCAGCAAATTCTTGGGAAGCGCCGCCGAGGTGGAAGTTTCGGATCTCAAGTACGTCACCGATACTGTTATATACCGTGGCCGTGGCCCCCGTCTCTTCCGCATCAATGACGTAGCAGGAGAAATGGTCGGCTACGCCGTTGTTGGCGGTTCCCGGTTCTACAAAGCGCAATTCCACCACAACCTCTTCCACGGGGTCTACACGCGGATCGGCAAACACACGCGTTCCTGACACGGGGACGAATTCGCCCGGGCGCGTTTCCGTTACCTGTGGCTGCCCGCTTATAGTCGTCAGAATCAAGCCTTTGTCGGCAAGTTCGTCGGTCAGGACGGTCCCGTTTTCGAATTCGTCGAATTGCACCAAGGTGTCGCAGCCGGGTGCGGATTGAAACAAGTCGTCTTGCGCGATCAGCGATTCGCCCGCAGCCACGCGCCAGGCCAATTCCAGCCCGCTGTACCCGCTGGCGTTGGCGGCAAACAGCAGGTCCAAGGGATACAGCCCCTCCCCTTCGAAACGCATTTTGTGCCACGAATAGCTAAAGCCCCGGTCGCCGGTCATGCCCAGAAAATGATTCCCAACCTCAAGATAGTAGCCATCGTCCGAGCCAACACCGATTTCCAAGTCGATTTCCGGTGTATCGAGGTCGGTATCCAGATCTTCCGTTATCCTGAGCAGCCCTTGGGACCGAAGGATAAATTGTTGCGGCTGAAGTTCCTGAACGGCATCGGGCGCTGTCGCTGTACTGGCAAAAAATTCGTTGAAACTGCTGGATATGGTCACCGTGCTTCCGGGGTTTGGGAAGTCAAGATAGGGTGCGAAAAAACTCCCGTCCGGCTCCCGGCCTTCCAGATTGTCGGGATGGGGCGCGACGCCGCCACCAATACCCAAGAAGATTTCCAGACCGATGCCATCACCGCTAAAAGACGGTACGAGCGTCGTTACGGCATCGCTCGAACGCGTGAGCGCGGGAAGGATCTCGACAGGGCCGAAGGACATCCAATTATTCTGTTCGTCATCCTCTTTCACGGCGTATTCGGCATCGATTGCCAGGAGTATCCAATAGGTACCCGGAGCCAACGCTGGTAATACAACCTCGGCGGTTCCGGCGTAGGTTGTCAGTACGTCCAGCGGCGCTTCACCAAGCCGACAGGCCAGGGCGACATCGTTACCCAATACCGCGTCGGTGGAAAGGTAGAGACAGTCCATCCACGTTGCGGCCGCCACGCCATTGCCAACATTTCGGACCTCCCAATCGATGCTAATCGTATCGCCGATTCCACCCCGCTCGGGCGCGTCGAGAGAAATCACCTGCAGGTCTGGTTGGGGCTGATAAACCGAAAACTCGCGGGAGACGGCGTCCACATAGGGAATCTCGGAATCCGGGTCCCCCTTGTTCACCGAGAACTCCCGGGAAATGGCGTCTACCGACGGGATGACGGCGGTCGGGTCGCCACGGTTCACCGAGAACTCCCGGGAGATGGCGTCGACCGATGGGATGACAGCGGTCGGGTCGCCCCGGTTCACCGAAAACTCGCGGGAAATCGCGTCGGTAATCGGCAAGGGATCAGGTGAGCTTTCTGCCCGTACCTCGACGTTCACGAAAATTCCCGCTGAGCTGCCGTTTCCATCGCTCACTTGCACTTCAAAGGCATCTGTGCCCATAAAACCACTGTCCGGCAGGTAGTCAAACGCGTCTGGGGTCGGCCCCGTGCCACTGACAGTAGCCGAACCGTTGGAGGCGGCCGATGCAACGAACCAGACTAGTTCGTCCCCGTCCGCGTCGATTGCATCAAGCTCTGGCGCGGGAAAAGTTTTGCCTTGTTCCATCACGACGGAAATTGGGCTGCTTTGTGTAATCTCGGGCGCATCATTCTGGGCATTTACCGTCACCTGCACCGTGATCGAATCTGTGAGCAGGCTGGTATCTATCACTTGCACCGTGAAACTGTCCGAACCGTTCGCATTGGGATTGGGGGTATACGTGAACACACCCGGCGAATTTCCCGTGCCCGAAACCATCGCCGTGCCTTTGTTTGGACTGGTTCCAAGTGACCATGTGAGTTCCTCTCCATCCGGATCGGTCGCGAAAAGTTTTGGCGCGACGAACGCTACAGGAAACGAATCTTCGTCTATTTCCGTTGAAATGGCCGCAAGATCGCTGGTTTCCTCGGTTTGAAACGATTGAATTCGGTGATTCCCCAGCTCGGACACATACACGTTTGTGTTCCGCGCCGCGATGCCCCAGGGCCCATCAAATTCTCCATCGCCTGTCCCGATAGTACCCCACGCTTCGACCAACGTACCCGCAGACAGGAAACGCTGAATGCGGTGGTTGCCTGAATCGACCACAAACACCGACTCGCCGCTCGTGGCAATCCCATTTGGGCTATCAAACTGGCCCCCCCCACTTCCGTAACTCCCCCACATGGAAAGAAAGCTTCCGCCGGAATCAAAACGTTGTATGCGATGGTTGCCGGTGTCCGCCACATACACCACCCCGGAGCTGGTCGTTGCAATACCTACGGGTGAATTAAACTGTCCCGTGCCACTACCCGAACTGCCCCATGTCCCAACGAAGCTACCGTCTGAATCAAATAATTGTATACGGTCATTGCCCGTATCGGCCACATATACCGTCCCGCTAGCGTCGACCGCAATGCCCGTTGGACTGTCGAATTCGCCGTGCCCGGCACCTTGCGAACCCCATGTAGAAATATATGCCCCGTCATTTCCGGTAAACTTCTGGATGCGATTGTTGCCAAAGTCGGTCACATATACCATGCCGGATCCATCAACCGCGACCCCATAAGGCGCGTCGAAAAGGCCGTTAGCCGTACCTTGCGCTCCCCACGTGAACAAATATTCCCCGTCCGCGTCAAACACTTGTATTCGATCATTTTCCGAATCCACAACATATACGGAGTCGTCGCCGCTCACAGCAATGGCAGTCGGGGCATTAAATTCACTCGCACTACTTCCCGGATTCCCCCAAGTCTGCACATGCGTAACCTCGTGTTCCAAGGCCAAGATCACGGGCGCGCCTGATTCATCTGGTACGTTATCCAGGCCACTTTCCCAAAGACGGGCGGTGTTGTCGTACGATTCCGTCAGCACCGTGGTTCCGTCGGGGGAGAACGCCGCAGATAGAACTGCGCCGGTGTGTCCACTAAATACACGAATCACGTCGCCCGTGGTTATATTCAGCAGACGTGCAGTCTTGTCGAGCGATCCCGTCAGAAGCTGCGCGCCATCCGGTGAAAACACAGCGGAGAAAACTCTACTCGTGTGCCCGGTAGAAAAACTTCGAATTAGTCCCCCTGATTCCACGTCAAGAAGTGCTGCGGTACCGTCGACTAGCCCCCTAATCAGCTGTGTGCCGGCCGGCGAATAGGATATACTAAAAGTAGATCCACCAATATCGCGTAGCAATTCACCTGTCGTTACGTTCCAAATGCTGGCAACACTGTCGCCAACGCCGACAACGTGCGTGCCATCCGGCGAAAACTTGGGGGATCTCCAGACCACGTTATTTTGGAACGTCAGAATATAATCCCCAGTTTCGGCATTCCACAGGCGGGCAGGCGCATCAGTCCCCGTGAATATTTTCGACCCGTCCGGCGAATAAGCGACGGTAAGTGCACCACCGGTATGCCCGGTTAATGTATGTACAACGGCCCCCGTCTCGACATTCCAAACCCGTACGGTTTCATCTCCCGATGCGGTTAGGATATGGAGGCCGTCTGGAGCGTAAGCCACAGACCGAACGCTGCCGGTATGTCCCGAAAAGGTGCGGACTAGATTCCCGGTTGACGCGTCCCAAAGCTTTGCGGTATTTCCGGATCCTGTCGTGAGGATGTATCTGCCGTCGGGCGAAAACGTCGCTGTGTCGACAGGGCCGTCCGTCGTGAAAGTGAGTAACGACTCAGTGATTACTTCCTGAGCGCTGGTCTGAAATCCGACCAGAGCCGCCATTACCCAAGTAGCGATAGCCAAGTGCGCGCACAGCCATCGAATAGACGTGGATAGCCCCGAGGCGATGCGCACCCACGCTATGGCGGTATGTAGTTTTCCGTCGACGTTCATCCCTGGACCTTTCCGTGATACGATTTCCCGCTGCAGCAATGCCTTGTCACGCGCCGCCGGTATCCAGGCGGCAACCCGCGCGACTACGGCAATACCGCGTGCACCTGAATCGTGGAAAAGCCCCCGGCCACCGCAATCTCGGCGTTCCAGAAAGTTTCGTTGCCCGCGCTGCCGGCAAAGTCCGCGGCGATTATCTCTTCGACACCAGAAAGTCGGACGACCCGTGCGTTGACCGTGCTTCCTTCCGGGACGAATTCCGCTGTGATCGCCAGGGTTACGGTATCTTCATCGTCCACGCCAACCAAAGCCACGTCCTGCAGGGGGTACGATTTGGGATCGGTGGGCACCGTCTGACCGTTCAATACCATTGCGGAAATAGTGGGGACCTCATCCGCAGGCTCCCGAAAGATACGCGGCGGCGCGGTGGGCACGCCCGTCGAGTGGAGATGGGCTGCGGTGAGGGTGATGGTATTGGCTTCAACGCGGACGCGACCCAAGCCACCAGCGTTGCCGCCAGCTACACTGATCGACCCAGAACCATCAACCGTTTCGGCGACTATTCGAACCGCCCCTCCACTTCCTCCGATTCGGTAATAACCTGCGGCCCCCCCTGTAGCGCTTATCACGCCATTTAGTGTCAAGGTACCACCCAACGCAATCAATATCGCTCCGCCTCCAGCTCCCCCGCCCTCACCGTAAATCTGACCAGCCCCACCCGATCCGCCTATCAGTGGAAAAATACCCTCGTTGCCATAAACGCTTCCCGCACTCCCGGAACCACTAGTTCCATAACTTCCATGCGAGTTGGGATAACCGCCACCACCGGGTCCCATTCCTGCGGACCCCAGGATGCCCGAACCAGGCGCACGCCCACCACGAAAACCACCGGGGCCAGGTTCCGAAAAGAGCATGGTGCCGCCTTGCCCGTCTAGTCTCAGCGTACCTGCAATAACCACGTCTCCCTGCACCAGCCAGATCACGGGTGCGCGGGATGGATGGTTCTTGAAGGTCACCGTCCTCCCCCCGGCAATCGTCACGGACGTGTAACGAAAGATGACGGCCCACTGGTCGGGGTCGTAGACCCCTTCTCCGGTGGAATTGGTCGTATCCCATTGCCCGGTGACGGCCTGGGACAGGTCCACTTCAATATTGCTGCTCGGATCGAAGGCACCGTCCTGTCCGTTGGCGCCGGGGATCGTTATCTGGGCATTCGCCGCGCCTGCGATTAGTAGGACGAACACCGCAAGATGAATTCCTATCGGATTGCAGACTCGCTTCAGTGGATTGTAGTATCGACTCGAGGACGAATGCATTGCTGAATGCTCCCTTGTGTGCTGTGCCGGAACCTCTGGCACGCGTACGATCCATTATTTAACCGATTTGGCGAAGGGGTACGCTCAAGCCTTGAGCATAACCGTGTTCAACGCGTTTCCCCATTTCGTTCGTCTACGTAGAGAAATCTGTGGCCGCGAGACAGCCGGACCCGTGGAGATGCCCTACGATAGACGAATTGGTTTAAGATTGCGGAAAATAGTTACGCAAGAACGTTGCCAATAGACACTTTTTCGAAGAGTATTTTATTCTGGGTCAATCCCCACAAGGATCAGCGAGGAAGTTTGGTGCAACATCGTACGCGTAACACCTTAATTCAAAGCCTGTTACAGTAGTCTTTCCAATGGGGCGTTGCGCGCCATTGTCATGATTCAGCCTGCTACGTCCGCAGGCGTTGGAAACCCCCAAAAGCCGTTTGCACTCCATACGGGTGTGCGTTCGAAGAGTTTGAGTGTCGCACTTGTCGCAGGATCGCACGCCTGTTGTGTTCGATCCGTATACATTAGGCATTTGAGCGGCAGGTTAAGGAAAGTGGTTTACTGCGATTATCCGTCATAGAAGCGGAGCGACAACACCCCCCAGTCCGCTCGCACCGTCGGATACGCTATCGTGGCCTGAGCGCGTGTGCCTATGCGCGCTGGCCAATGTATAGATAAATCTTGCTATGCACACTAAAATATGTTAATTTAGCGTGTGATAGTAACTTTAGTTTGGTGGCAGCAATGAGCCCGATTGACGACCTAAAAAAATACGTTGATGAAATCACGGGCACCTCCCCCGTTATACAGCCTGTGGCGAAGAGCGCCCTGGCCACGCTTCCGTTGTACCTCACCAGCCAGTTCGACATCCGGCAACTGTATCTCTTTGGCGAACCCCTCCTGATAGCCCTGATCGATGCCCACACCAAGCCGGACCTGGCGAAGCTCGCCCGGCAACGCGAATCCATAGAGGAAAAACTGGGCGCATCCGTTGTGCTCGTTATTCCTCAGCTCAAGTCTTACGAGCGCAAGCGCCTTATCCAGAAGCAGATTCCCTTCATTGTGCCGGGGCGGCAAATGTATCTGCCCATGTTGTTGACGGATCTGCGCGAGTCCTTTCCTGCCCGCGTAGATGCGACGGCGACGACCATGAGTTGGGTGGCACAGGTCATCGTGTTAAGG
Organism: uncultured bacterium; assembly: GCA_963977445.1. Classification (GTDB taxonomy): domain Bacteria; phylum Hydrogenedentota; class Hydrogenedentia; order Hydrogenedentales; family JAEUWI01; genus JAEUWI01. Next base: position 14,065 of record CAXBPH010000036.1, read on the forward strand.
CACCTCATTTTTCACGATGTGATAGAACGGCCACTCTCGCATATTGCCACCATGCTCGGATATACCCCCATGGCGATATCCCAAGCCGTGGACGCGCTGGTCGCACTGCAACTGTGCGAACGGGTTCGGCTGGGGCGTGAGAAAAGAATTTATTTTCATTCAGCGCCGGATAAGCTCTGGCGCATGGCCCGGCCTTACCTGCGCGCACCGGTAAAAAAGTCGGTGCTTGCATGCAAACTGGGCAATCGACTGGAACAGGCGCTGCGGGCAGGCCTGCCCGCGCTTGCGGACCTGACGGATATAGCATCGACCGAAAAACTTACCATTGCGCTGAGCGAATCGGAATTCCGCACGGCTCTGGAAGAAGGAGCAATTGAAATCTGTCCTTTGGAAGAAGACGCCTTGGCCGTAGTGCAGGTCTGGGCTTATACGCCCAAGGTACTTACCATCGGCCGGGCGGTCGACCCATTGTCACTCTATCTCTGTTTCCAGGATGATCAGGATGAACGGGTACAAACGGCCTTGGAGCAACTCTTGGAGTTAGTAGAATGATCAACGGTCTGGAACGTTTCCGTGATCACTTCAGCGGGTACGTGGAGCACTTCGTACTGATCGGTGGCGTGGCGGCCATGCAGTGGCTGGATGACGCGGACCTGAGTCCACGGGCTACGAAAGACTTCGATCTGGTATTGCTTGTCGAACGCCTCAACGATCAATTTCTCAATCACTTTTGGGATTTCGTCAAGGCCGGCGCATACGACAATCTGAATAAGAGCACGGGGGAGAGGGTGTACTATCGCTTCACGGCACCCCTTGCTGATTATCCATCGATGCTTGAGATATTCTCTCGCGCGCCCGAGGCCCTCCAACTTTGGGACGACCCAAAAATAGTTCCGATACCCGCAAATGAAGACGCATCGAGCCTGTCCGCGATCCTCATGGACGAGGACTACTATGGCGTCGTACGAGACAATAGGCGAGAACACGAGGGATTGCCGTTATTGTCACCCCAAGGGCTTATCCTGCTCAAGGCCAGGGCATTCCTTGACCTCAGCAGCCGGCGAGCGAACGGTGCGCAGGTGGATGAGAAACAAATTAAGAAGCACCGCAACGATGTGTTCAAGCTTGCGTTGCTCCTGACGGCCGATCAACGGATGCTGATACCTAGCTCAGTTCATGCAGACTTACAGGCGTTTCTGGACACCTTTCCCGAGGCAGCGCCAGCGTGGGGGAGTATTCGCCAGGCGTCCGGTTTGCGTGGAAACCAGATGAATCCCGCAACCGTTCTGCGAGTTCTCGCCGATGAGTTTCAGGGGGCCTGATTAATTGGGTTGACCAAGTGAATAACTTCGGACGTCCGAAGTTGTTTATCCGGCGTGGGGGAGTACGCTCCATGATTTTCGGTACGGCCCACCCGACGCCCGTGTCTTTTGCGCTGAAGGGAAGCTTTGCGCGGTACGATGTGCCGAAGTAACGGATGATTCTCGTAGATGCCAAAAGACTCTCGAACGGGGCCTCCCAACCGAATTCTAAAAGCAATCACTCCGGTAGCAGCCATTCGAAAACTTCGGACGTCCGAAGTTTTCTGATCGGAGTGGGGGAGATCCCCCGAGGCTTTTGTATGTCGGTGACAATCGGCGACCGCCTCCATAGTCATCGCTCGTCGGATTCAAGATACGTGTCAGCCGTTGTCTCTTGCACAATCTTCCGTATTGTTTGAGATTGGTTCCAGCAGGCGCAACCGCGATTTGCGAAGATCTTGGTCAGCCTCAAGTATTTGGGTTTGCGACGATCGATCCCAAAAGTTTTGCTGTCGTTGTGGGGCGCTGGCCAATATCGTAACGCGAAGCTGTTTTCAACGTCGTTCGGTAGTCAATCGGTCACGGCACGAACCACGTTGACCGCCTGTGCATACGTCCTGGGAATTTACATGCAATTGCTGTAGCGGAGCGGCAGAGCACTGCGGGTCCAGTGCCGCGGAGAGGCTAAAGTGGGGGATCAATACCGTCCTCTCGTCAACGTCTGATAATCTATCTTATGTTGCTTTGTATACTAAAATAGTAGCTATATATTACATAGTTGACACCGCATGCCTTCGTCGTGCCCTTATTGCGGGTATCAAGTCCATTCTCATCGGTCTTCCAATGCCGTGTATGACGCAATCGGGATTAGATGGGGCTCCGTATGGCCTCGCAGCAGGAACGCGCCACAGCTGATTTTAGCACCCGGGGTGTTTCATCGTTTTTCAGTAACTCTCAAAGTATAGCAACCCTTGACCTGTCTCATCGTCTTTGCGCCTTGGATTACGCACGTTCCGTCTCATTCCGTGCCGGTTGCGGTTAGGCACCACCCGATGCCTTTTCGGAAGATTCAGTTTCCTGTCCATGTCGCGTCGACTTCGAATACCAGGTTGACTTTCCGGAGTGTTCTCCCGTGGTTTCCCTTTCTGGTTCACCCGCTGGCGCGTGCGGTCTGGTCTTCGCATCGTCAAGGACCTACCTGCTAGCGCACGTTCCTCCGTGACTTCGCCATAACCACCCCGACTGGTGCAAGCCAGAATAGAAACCTCTCATAGGAGAAAACATCATGGAAAAAAACAAACCAGCATACGAAATACGAATGGGCGTCATTAAGGCAACCATCTGGGCCAACCCATCCGAAAACGGCGTCTTTTACAGTGCCACCTTTACCCGGCTCTATAGAGACGGAGACGAATGGAAATTCTCGGATAGCTTTCGGCGGGATGACCTGCCCTTGATCGCCAAAGTAGCCGACAAGACTTTCGAGTGGATCTTGAATCCCGTCTTGGAACCACAGGAGTAATGCTCTTGCGAAATCAGCCGGGCGGTCTCGTGCCGCTCGGCACATTCACCACGCAGCCATCGGTGGAGATGTTCATCCAATTGCTGGACAAGGGAAATCTAAAATGTTAAGGAGTAAATCATGGAATCGGATAAGAAAGAAAATCGGAAGCAACTCTTGCGCGATATTCTCATAAGTTTTGTTGTTGGAATGCTTCTGGCGGTTATCGCAGCGGCCTGGCGTTATCTCTAGGCCTGAAAAAAGAACCGCATCCCAAAGGATGCGGTTCAAAACCTTGAAAACAGTCTACAGAATTGACTGAATTAATCCGAGACCGACCAGAAACCCAGCCAACCCGGAGATCAGTGCTACTTTCAACCGTTTCCATCGGGGGAAGCCCCCGTTTGACCCGTGATTGTGAACAACCACGTGTAATGCACCATCGTATTCTCCCATTTTTTCCTCCTTTTCCACGTTAACAAACCGTAATTAGCTAACCTGAAAAGGCGACTGGGTGGATGGTGCAGCTGCCGTGTTTTGTCTCCTGGCAACAAGGGAGTTAAGGAACGGATTAAACTTTCCAACTAAGTTTAGTGTACCATAAAGTCTCGAAATTCCAACGAAAAATCTGTGGGTTGTCACCGTGTGACCAGCGTGATACCCAGGGGACATGTCACGTTCCACCCCGAAGCCCCGACCTCCGGAAACTCACCCTGCCACAGCAACTTCAACGCTGCCGCCGCTCCTGAAATGGCTGGGCGGTAAGCGCTGGCTCGTCCCCGAACTTGTCGCCCTCTATGCGGGCCACCGACATCGCCGCCTCGTCGAGCCCTTCTGCGGCGGCTTGGCCGTCGCCTTGGGGCTTTGCCCCGGCGAAGCCCTGTTGAACGACGCAAACCCGCACCTCGTCAACTTCTACACGTGGGTTCAGCGCGGCCTTGAAATGAAACTCGACCTAGCCAACGACGCAGCGACCTACTACTGCCATCGTGATCGTTTCAACCAACTTATCGCCGAAGGCGACGTGCGCTCGTGCGAGGCGGCGTCCCTGTTCTACTACCTCAATCGCACCGGTTTCAACGGCCTTTGTCGCTTTAATCGTAAGGGCACTTTCAACGTGCCCTTTGGTCGCTATCACGGTATCCGTTATGCAAGCTCCTTTGAAACCCATCGCCGCGCGTTCGCGCCCTGGTGTTTCTCATCCAATGACTTTGGATTCCTGACCCTTAAGCCGGATGATTTCATTTATGCTGACCCGCCATACGATGCCGCCTTCACCCAATACAGCGCCGACGGATTTTCGTGGGACGATCAGGTGCGTCTCGCCCAATGGCTCGCGCGCCATCCCGGCCCGGTGGTGCTGTCCAATAACGACACAGATCGCGTGCGCTCCCTCTATCAGCATCTTGGCTTCCGTATCGTGTTGCTTCATGCCCCGCGACGGGTCAGCGCCAACGGCGACCGGACACCTGCCCGAGAATTGCTGGCGTTGAGAAATCTCGATGGCCGCGAGTGATTGTTGGCGTGCCCGGAGAGCTTCGGACCTCGGAAGTTTTGTCCACCCTCCACTGTGCCTGAAGGTCACGTTAACGAGCGAGGACCGTCGCTTAAGTTTTCAAGGAACTCCCGAACGGTTCTTACAATTTCCGGCAGGTCTGGTGGCGCAGGTTGTCGTCGTTGGCGCTTGACAAACCCGGCCCATTGAAGGCGCTTCGACTCATTATTTGCGAACTCGTCCGTGAGGGCTAAAGGCGTTGACTCTGGAAGCGGTGTTTGCCGGCGGATAAAGGTGCTCCTGATCGCTTCACACAAGCTATTTTCATTCAAGGGGAACGTCTGGCTCAACATCCAGATATCGAAGTAGTCCTTCATACGACTGTTGGCCATGCCGAGTAGAACCATGGCGTGGAATTTCTCCGCGATAACTGTTTCCGGTGAGTATGTAGCGATTATGGGGCCCCGTTCGGCCAACAGTGCTGGGAACTCTGCTTGCCTGGGCTCGGGGACAATGATGTCGCCAAAGCCCACATCCACTTGAAGCCGGATTGGCATTACACCGAGATAGACCGGTACGACGACGCGCACGCCGTCATAGACCGAATCCTCCCGGATGGCGGAAGCAGCGACTTTTGTACCATCAAATTCGAGACCATCGTCCTCCATCGTGACGGTACAAACGCTCCCAATCACTTCGGCAAGATGCTTCGGGTCGGGATTGCCGAAGCCCAAGAGATCAAGGTCCATGGTTGTGCGTTTGTCATCGAGCCGCCATGCGACGTAGAGCATTGCCCCTTTCAGGACGAACTGATTTCGGTGTGGGCTCGTAGCCAGGCGGGCCAGGAATCGCTCCACCGCGTAGCGGAGAACAATAGCTTGAAAGTCCTCGCCCGTTGCCTTCGCCAGATTCAGGAGCCGTGCCCGAACCGAGGCGCTCATGTTCTTACGTGAGGGATCTCTCATTCGACCAGCATTTCCAGGTAGGGTTGGATGATGCCCTGCACACGGCAGACGCTCGCCGCCGCCCAGAGTTCGTCCATGGTGAAACGTTTCGCGCGCCAGCCTTCGCGGAGCGCCTCGATGGCGACATCCAGGCCGATCTTGTTTCGATACTTGAAGCAGTCCGCAATCGTTCTGGCCGGGGTGTAGATGTGTACCGCCACGCCCTCGATCACGTGCTCCTCCATGCCATGCTCGAAATGGGGACCCGTGCAGTAGAGAAAACGAACACCCCCCTCGCTTGGTGGCATCTTTCGGTCTCGCCGCATCATCCAGGTTTCGTGGGGCATCTGCGTGCCGATGCCATGAAATACGAGCGCCGAGATGACACAAATCACGCCGCCGGGATAGCGGCGGGTGGCCTCTACAAAAGTGTGGTTCACGCTCAGCTCTCCATCGGGCAGTCCATAGAGTCCCCGTCCGGGCTGGACAAGCTGTCCGCTCCGAACCATGCGCTGGAGCGTGGATCTCGGATCCCGCGCATCGCGGATGTCCCGCGCGCGAAAGACGGATTGACGCCGTGCGGTTCTCAGTATCTTGTCGGCAATGTGCTCCATAGAGGGCATACTCTCCAAAGAATAAAGTTATTACTATTCTCCAATATGAGCCAACTCGATGGGAAATGTCAAGGCCGGGATTTGCCATGACAGAACTTCGGACGTCCGAAGTTTTGCAGGAGTCCAGGGGTTACTCTTCCGAAAGGCGTGATACAGCCGCCCCAGTGCGGGTCAGGGGTGCAAAAAAGTCCCAGAGGGCTTCGCTGGCGCTGAAATCATGAGAGGTCTTTCCCACGATGACCTCGGGGATGCTGCTGCGGCCTCCAGGCCAGGTGTGGCCACCTTCCTGCACCGTGTAGAGCACGACCGGCGTGTTCGCTGGACAGGAATAGGTCAAAATCGTGCTGGTGGTGCCATCGCGGACACTATCCTCAATCGGAACCTCGCTGCCCTCGGTGCTGCAGTCATCGCGCGTACGCCAGTAGTCGACCGATTCGTCTACCGGTAGCAGAGCGAGAGGCGGGCCGGGCCCGGCAAAAACTTCGCCACCTTCCCAGGGGAGGATCGGGTCCGCCGTGCCGTGGATGAGCAGCAACGGAATATGTAGCGCCGACGTGCATCGCTCCTGGATCTCCCGGGGCATCGTGGCACCCATGACCACGGCGGCTCCCGCGAAACGATCTCCGGCTTCGCACATCAGACGATAGGTCATGGAGGCCCCGTTCGATGCACCGGCGAGAAAGACCCGAGTTTCATCGATGGCGTAGTTTTCCGAGATCCTATCCACAAGCACAAGAATAAACTTCACATCATTGGGCTCGTCTGATTTATACCCGTAGTTCCAGCTGCGGCGGAGGCCGTCAGGATAGGCCACAATGAAACCTTCGGTATCGGCCACCACATTCAACCCCGTCATGGTCTCCATGCTGCGACCACTGCCCGTGAACGGATGCAGGGCAAGCACGAGTGGCCATTCCGTATCCGGTGAATACGTGGGCGGCACGTGAAGGCGGTAGCTGCGCTCTGTGCCGTCGACGTCAATGGAATTGCCGCAGCCTGTACAGCAGACCAGCAGAGTAACGGCAAGCAGATAAATGGCGCGGTTGACGTATACAATCCAACTTCTCCGCTGGAGACGGCAACGGGCCCTTGTTTTCTTCGTGTGTGAACCCATATGCCCTCCTATGCACCCGTCTGTGACAGCTACGGACGTTGTAGCCTTGATTATGGACGGCATGATTCGCGGTATCAAGATCGATTTCCGACATAGTCATTCCCTATATCGCGCGCCAGGCGTGCCGTCCCGGACTTCGGACGTCCGAAGTTTTGGACGATACCCCTCGACAAGAAAAGTACCGTGTGCGATATTCTGGGCCTGCTAACAACCCTTCTGAGGTACCTCCATGAACCCAACTCCAGCACAACTCGCCTACATCGCTACTATGCTTTTCCAGCTTGACTTGGGTCTCGCCGAGGGCTTGCGGCTGGCCCGGGCCCGGTCGGCGATCGATAGTCTCTGGATGCTACAACCTGGTGAAGCTTTCCGCCTGATGCATGCTCTGGAACAGGAGAAGCGCCGTCGGAGTTATCCACAGCTTCACCTGAACTGACGAACCCCGCAAAGGTCCCAGATCGACCGGGCTTTTAGCCCGGCAGTGTCTATGGCGCGCGCGGACGGTGAAGAGATCACCGTCCGCCACGCGTGGTACACCCCACGCGACCCCTCCTCGGTGCGGGCCTTCGGCCCGGCCTTGTTGCCGCTCGCGTCTCGCGATTCCCGACCCTTGGTCAGGACATCGCTCGATCGCTCGCACAACCGATCACTTCAAGCCGCTGGCTTGGCGTGGTCTGTCAGTGCCCCGCAGCCCCGCCCCGAATAAGACCAAGGTCGCACGCTTCGCGTGCGTAGTCTATATGGCTCGCCAGCTCGCGATTCCCGACCGTTGGCCAGGATATCGCTCGCCCGCTCTCCTCGCCTCCAGCCCCGGAACTCCGCGCGCGCCCCTCCCTCCGTTCCGGCACCTCCGGCATGTACCCCGCCGCTTCCACCACCATACCCGCCCAGTCCTCGCCCCACCGGCTGCGCGAACGCGCCGCCGCCTTTTCTTCGGACGCACGCTTTGCGTGCGCCTGGTCTATGGGTCGAACCCGGCTCGGATTTCCGCCTTGCGGAACTTCCTCATCCGGGTTCTCACCGAGCTCTCGGCATTCCCGACCCTTCGCCCTGGTCAGGACATGCTGTCGACTCGGCCCCGACCCCGAGGCCTCGCTTATTCCGCGCCCGGAAGTTGCTCAGCCTCTTTCACTGGCAGCCACGCCCTGGGAGCGAGGCGCGCGCCAGCGTCGCTGTCACGCCCCTCGCCCGTTCCCAGGCCGCCCCCATGCCGGGCTCCTGAACGGAGCCTCCGCGCTGAACGCGCGGTTGTCGCCTCGCGATTGGGCGCGAGGGCTCCCGGCCCTGAACGGGCCTGCGCTCGCTGGGCTGCTCGCGCCTGCGCTGAACGCTCCGGCCCCTTTCGCCCTACGTCTTCTTCGCGCTCAAACTGGCGGTCCACAGCACACTTAAGCGACCGCCCAGTCAGGGGTTAGACACAGCCCAACAACCATCTTCCAATCCCCTCTAAAGGTGGTGTACACTTGGGTCGAGGCTTGGGTGAGGGTCAGGCTGTGGGCTCATGCTGACCATCTCTTCACGAGACGACGAAATCCTCGATTCACTGACCTTGCGTGTGCGCTTGCTCACGCTGGACCAGGTCGCACGCTGCTGGTGGTCCGACGTAAAGTCGGCCAGGCAGTTGGCCCTTAACCGTCTGCGCGAACTCGAATTGGCGGACAAAGTCCACCTCTTGGACTTGCCCGCTCACCCCGAACTCTCGCTCACGGAACCCGAGGCGATCTGGAAGCCGAAGGCCCCTGTCCCAAACTTTCACCAGCTCAGCTACCGCCTTTCCAGCCGGTGGAAGCAGCCTCCAATCCTCCACCTGGGGGTCATCGCTTCCCGCGCTTCCGGGCGTCACTACGGTGGCTGGGGCGGGCGCAAACCCCGCCCGACAGAGCGCACCCACGACCTCCATATGGGCACGGTGTTCCTTCTGAAGCGGGCCCGGGATCCGGAATCGGTAATTCACTGGATGTCCGAGGAGAAGGTCCGCGAGTGGCAGCGGCAGCGTCGGAGCGACGGCACCCATCACGTGCCCGATGCCATCGTGAAGCGGCCCAGACGAACCGCCATCGAGTTTGGGGGCTCCTATCCCGCAGACAAGCTGTCCACCTTCCATGACTACTGCGTGACGCAGGGGTGGCCTTACGAAATATGGTAGAGCGGGACGATACAATCGATCTGAGGGCCCTGATCCTCGAACATATTGGGCGCTATCGCATCTCCTTCCTACCCGTGATGGAGCGTGTCTTCGCTGGGCTCGGCGACGTGAAGGGAACGGTCCAGAAACTCCAGAAAGCTGGTCTAATCACCGCCCTGGGACGGACGGCGGGCTACGGAAGCATCTTCGGCGGCTACACCGCATACCAGACCACGGCGAAGGGCGCCAAGCAGGCCGGCTTCACGGTGAAACGCGCAAAGAAGCTCGAAGAGAACGCACTGGAGATTTCCTTTCGGATCCTCTGGCTCTGCTGCATGGGTAAGCCACGCTACCGTCGTCTGGAGGAAAGGCACCTCGTGCAATTGTTCGGCCATCCCCTCAAGTCGAAAAATGGCTACTACTGCATGGAGATGAAAGGAGAACGCCGGGTCTACCGCATCCGCCTGATCGGTCAGGAATCGGACGACGAATACGCGCTCCGTGAAACCCGAAAGGATCTCGTCGAATGCGGCGAGTTACCCATACTGAAGGAATTCTGTCAGCACGCTCGCTACGGAAACCTGCTGGTGGTCAGCAAGCCGGAGCGGCGGCGGCGGCTCGAAGAACGGGTGAACAAGCAGGGTCTGAAGCAATTAGGACACGTTCGGGTGGCGCAGGTACCCGACCTCGCCGAGATAGGAGGAGCCTTCCGTGATTGATGATCTTTTTAACGTTGGTTCCTATGCCGCCAAGGCGTTGCGGCGCAGCGTCCTTCGGTATACCCGTCGGCCCGTCGAGTATAATTTTAAACGCCTTCCCGAGCCCGAACACTACCGCGACATGGAACTTGCCTTTCGCGAAGACTACTTCGATCCGCCGCCCTTTTCCTTCAAGCACATGTTCCCCTACTTTAAATACGCGTCCCTTTTGCTGCTTTTTTTGATGGGGTACAACGCCTTCGGCCTGAGTATTGTCCTTGCAATATCTAGTCTCGTGGTTCTGGCGCTGCCAAATATTTTTATTGGGCGCAGCTTCATGCTCTTGTTCCGCTCTCAAGTCCAATTATCGCTTGCCATTTTCTTTGTTATCCTGGTCGGCCTGGCCTACATCGCCACCGATTCCATGGAATATAGCGCGCTGGCGGTATTCGCAGTTGGCGCCCCGATGCTCTTTGTCCTGAAACGCGTCACCTACGATTTCATGGCCTTTTGCGTCCTGTGGCTTCACACGCACCCTTGCCTAACGAACAAGGAACGCCAGGATAGTCGTGAAACACTGTATCCGGCGTTCAGCCTACTTTTGCCTGAGATTGTCGTCGTCGTCCTCGCACTGGGCCCAGCATACTCGTCTTTCCTGGCGCTAACCGCTGTGTACGCGATCCTCCTCGCCAGCTTGATCTTTGGGCCACTGCAGAAAATTTTTCGCGAGCAAACACAGATAACGTGGTACAGGTTCGCCAGCACGACGACCGAGCTTCTTGTAGAGTATTTTACCTACGGCAGAAGGTTCTCTCGCCCCTTGCCCGGTGTCTTCGTTTACCCACGAGGATATCACGTGCGGCGCCGGTACGCTGTCCTGCTGCTCATCCTGACGCTATTCACCTTTTCCGCCGGTACCAGCTTCTTCTTTGCATGGGACACGCCAGGTTTTCGTGGCCAGTATGTCGCCATGTTCAGTGAGACCATCTATGCGGATCCGAATGCGTGGAACGGGATGAAAGAAGAAATGCCCCTTCTCGACTGGTCCAAGGCACCAGATCAAGGTGAACGCGAAAGGATGCAGCAGCGTCTGGATAATCTGCGCGAGGCGCGCGATGACGCAACATCAGACGACAGAATCGCGATTGGCATCGAAGTGGAGAAGTTGAGCAGACAAGTGCCTGCCGGTGGGCCCGAACTCGACCATATCGCCAATGCTTGGTACGGGCGCGCCACCACGGCGTGGATGAAGATGGCCTTGCGCAATGTGCGAACACACCCTGTTACCGTTTCTGCAAGCTTTCTCTTGGCCATCGCTCATGCCCTCCTGCTTCCCGCGCTCTTCTTCCTTGCCACCCTGCAACATCAATTACTCGCGATTGGGTTACTACGAGAAAAGCTTGTAGCCCGCGTCGCCACGGAAACTACGTGCAGCCCATGGGAGTGGTTCGTGGAGCGACTCAGGAATTCGCGCCACGCGGCACCCGACCCGCTCAACGCCGATTCCGCCATCCGCGAAGCAGATCACCTCTTTCTTGGTCTGGAGGCCGAAAACGGATTTCCCGTTCTGTTACATCGTGATATCGTCGCGGACCACGTCTACATAACCGGGGGTACCGGCACGGGCAAAACTTCGCTCGGCATTCTCTCGCTGTTGGTCCAACTGATCCGCGCCGGCTCGACGGACCCCGACGAATCCGAAGGCGGCACGCCGCCCATCGTCATTATTGATCTCAAGGGTGACTACGCCCTGCTGCACACAGTGCGCGAGGAGGTGCGAAAGAAAGCAGAACAGGAAGGACGGAATTTCGAGGACTGCTTCCGCCTCTTCACCTCCGAGAAGGGTATGCCCACCCACTACTTCAACCCGCTCGGGGACATGAGCCACCCGGATCGTTACGTGGCGGATCTCGCCAATCTGCTGCTGGATGCGCTGGAACTCAACCACGGCCCGGGCTATGGCCGCTCGTTTTACAGCCGCAAGAATTACATGCTCCTGCACGAAGTCCTGAAGGCCAATGACCCGGCGACTATCGATGAGTTATGCAAGCGCATCTCCAAGAATACCCTACGCAACAAAGATGATCGGCATCAGGCATTTGAACTCGTGGCCACCCTTTACGGGCTCACGGAGTTCACGCAACTCATGCCGCCCCCTAACATCCCCGAATCCGATACCATTTCCATGCGCACGGTGATCGAGGAACGGCAGGTCGTATACTTCTGGCTTCCCACGGTGGAAAGCAGCATCGTTGCGCGTGAGATCGCCAATCTTGCCCTTTTCTCGTACTTCTCGGCCATGCGGGCCCGGGCGAAGACGCGTGTGCCGCTGCGCCAGGCCTATCTGGTCGTGGATGAGTTTCAGAAACTTGCCGGCGACCGTTTTAGCGTCATCCTGGAGCAGGCTCGAGGATTCGGGCTTTCGGCGATCCTGTCAAACCAGTCTATCTCTGACCTGAAAACCCCCTCTTTCGACTTGCGTTCCACCGTGTTTCAGAACACGCGCCTCAAGCTCTATTTTTCCTTTGCCGACTGCCGCGAAATGGCCGATTTCGCCAAACGTTCCGGCGATGAGTTGGCCTATATGCGTTCCGGCATTTATAACCTTGCCGGGGACGAGCAACCCGACGCGCCACTATTTGACCGGTGGTCGCACGCCATCAAGCCTCGCGTTACCACCAACGATATGCTCAGCGTTACGGATCACCCACTCCAGGCCTACATGGACGTCCGTTCCGGCAGCGGCTACACCCAGTTTGGCGGCGCTACGATTCCATTGCAGATGTTTCATCCGGTTCGATGGTCGGACTTTCAGGAGCGACGCGATACCTTGTCCTGGCCTACGTTGGAAGAGTTGGGGATCACAAGATCGGTATGCGCCGCCGTATCGCCAGAGGAGGTGGATGAACGGGCCGTTGCGCAGATCGCGCGGCTCGACGAGCGCATCCAGGCGTTTGATGACGAGCATCCGCAGTTTCGTTTTTCATAACAAAGCCCGATGGCGGGCTTAGGGTACGGTGCGGCATACCGCTGCACGTGCAATGTATCTAAAACACATGCAAGGAGCGATTCATGAAACATAGTGTATTCATTCTGGCGGGAGTGTTGCTCCCCGGACTCGCCGGCTTGGTGGCGGGCTGTTCCCAGGGCACCGGTGCCAACGGCACAAGCGACTTGGATAAAATCACGAGTGCCCGCGAGTCGAACCAATTACAGGAAGACCTCGCCCTTGCGACGAGCAGGTATAGCGAACTTCTAGAAAAGGGAAGCCGCACCCAGACGGCGCTTGACGAGTTACGCCGGTTGCATACCCAATGGAATACCGAGGTTATGGCGTTACTTCAAAGTGAGGACGGACGTTTCTTGGCCGCTGACGAAGCCGACGTCAAGGCCTTCCGCGCTCATGTCGAATCCATGAACCCCGTCTCGGAAGACACCATCGGCAACCTCTCAACTTCACTCAATACCCTGATCGCTCCCGTTAAAACTGCGATGACGGAAGGTTCAGTAGCTGGTATGCCTAATCCCGAACTTGTCACCCGGTTAGCCGACCTCGACGTGAGAATACAAGATTCGCTGTTACCCTACGAAAGCGCCGTTTCCGCGATACAGGCCCTGGCGGCCACGGCCAAGAGCCGTGGTACGCGTGGTATGCAAACATTGCAGCAAGAGGTTGACGTTCTCAAAAGTGCCGAGGCTGCGGCACGCGCCGCAAAGATAGAGTCCGCACGCCTGGAGGCCGAAGAGGAAGTGACGCAGCAGCTTGCTAAGGCTGAGCAGGACTTGGTCCGGGTACAAGGGGAAAAAAAGCGACAGGAGTTGGAATCCCAGGCTCATGAACTCCGTGCGCAAGCAGAGGCCGACGCCATCAAGGCCCGGGCCACCAATTCGGATACCATCAAACGCCTCGCGCCTTTCGTGAAGAAGACCAAGGTCATTTTTGAATGTTACAGCCCGAGCAATTGCCGATGGATACCGGGACAGACGCTGGCGGCACCGCTATCTTTCGGAGCCCTTACACGGCTTGGTGCCTTGGAACCAACGCAGCTTGGATTTGAACAGCTCCAATCGGTCGCGACATCCTATGAAAATGACCGTCCAAAGTGGGGCTCTGCCGACACCCCGGAAGATTGGGAACGGGTCAAGGACAATCAGAAACTGCTTCGAGAGCTAGGACCCACACTCGTGGAACTGGGCCATCTGGCACCTTGACCAGGTGCACGGGCCGCCTACCGAGGCTCCTGCGTCGCCTCCGAAAGCGTCAGCGCTCATAACCCGGCTTCCGATGGGCCTGCGGCCCAACCGAATCCCACGAAGACCCTCGGACTCGGAACCGATCCGGTAGCATGAGGGCGTGCGCACCCACCGTCCCTGGACGCCGTGCGTCGGGCCCGTGCCGGGGTGAGACCCGACGACGACGTCCGAAGACGGTAGGAACGGGTCCTCGATGTCTGTGAGCACAGATCAGCCGTGAATCGTTTACGGCACAAGGGGCAATCACCGCAGGAACGCAGTCTCCATCAATCGGGTTCACCGCTGTGAGATACTTCGGACGTCCGAAGTTTCCTGTGTCCAATCGAAAATTCGGATCAGCGTGCATAGCCTACACTCTGCCCCCTCTTCCCCATGTTGAATAAATGTCACGCCTACGGATGACTTCCGCATAACGTTTCCAAATAGATGCTCTTTGATAACCCAACACGAGTAGACGGGAAACCCCCGTCTCCCAATCACTATGGGAGACCGGTGGTGCAATCACGGTTTTTCATTGGGTTTTTCAACAACAAGGAGACAGCTATGCAAACGTTAACACGGGCTCATGACGAGCTCTACCGGCGTACGCCAGACGAACAGTTCCCCAACTTGGACGCATTGGTGCAGCATTGTCAGACGCAAAAGGAAGCGTCGCAAGAGCAGTGGCACGCACCCCATACCATTCGTCCGGAATCGACGGGCGGAGAACTTACTCTTCGCCTGGATCAGGAAGGCGTATACGGCCTGAATGATTGGAGTTTCACCCAGGTATGCGGACTGGCCAAGGTCAGCAAGGATACGGTGAACAAACTTCGGCCCCAAACGGCCGATGCCGTGCTCGCGGAGACCCTCCCGAGCGGCACGCGGCCCATCCAGACGCTGATTCAGGGCGATCAGGTTCGTTCTATTCATGGTGCCAGCTATACGCGACTCTACAACGCGGATCTGCTCGGCGTCGTGAACGAATTCGCCTCCCATTTCAGCGCGCCTCAGGAGGCTGTTGGCGGTGCCAGTGGGCTCTATTGCGGGGAGCAGGACATGTTTTGCTTCCTCATCGACCCCACGGGCTGGGCGGAAATCGACGGTGAGGCCTTCGCCCCCGGATTCTTCTTGTGGAATTCGGAGGTGGGCAAACGCTCTATCGGTATCCAGACCTTTTGGTTTCAGGCCATCTGCCGGAATCACATCGTTTGGGATGCGGTCGAAGTCGTTGAATTCACCCGCAATCATACGGCACGGGTTTACGAATCTCTCGATGGCATACGGCGGATCATAGAGAATTTGGTCTACAAGGTCGACGCCCGGCGGGATGGATTCATCCACGTCATTGAGAAGGCTATGCGGAAACGCTTGGGTTCTGATGCCGAGGAGGTGCTTAAGGCCCTACACAAGCACGGTATCCCCCGCAACCTGGCCCAGGAGGCCATGAAAATGGCCAAGGCCCAAGGAGAGTTTACCCTCTTCGCCCTCATTGATGCCCTTACCCGGATGGCTGGAAAAATTCCAAACGCCGGGGACCGCATCGAACTGGACACCAAGGCGGCAGGCCTTTTGGCCCTCGCTGCGTAACCAAAACCAAGGAAAGGAGGCCATCATGGCCGACAATAAGAAAGCCACGGCGAACAAACCCGTGGAAGAGCTCCGTCTGGGGGCCATCAAGGCTGCTATCTGGCAGAACGAAGCGAAGAACGGGCACCGTTACAATGTCCGGATCACCCGCCTCTACAAGGATGGCGACGAGTGGAAAACGTCGGATTCCTTCGGGCGCGACGAACTGCCCATGGTCGCCAAGATCGCGGACATGGCCCATACCTGGATCTTCGGAGCCAGCCAGCGCACGGAGGAGAACGACGACGAATAGTTGCTTTTGGTAGGTTCTATACCAAGGTCCAATGCACCACCGGACCTCCCTACCCTACTTGCTTCGCTTTGAGAAGTTCACTATGAACTCCTCGTTTGGTGCCTCTATATCCGCCATTGCATTGGACCTGATTGAATACTTCGCACGGGCAGGCCGACCGGTCGGATGTCCCTATTCCCGCTGGAATCCAGCAGGGCGGCCAATTCCAAATGCGATATCCTTAACCGGCGCTGGCCGGTCCTCATTCTCTACATAGCGCCACAGTTCGATTCCCTGGGAGCTACTTCCCGCTGCCATGAAAAGGGCATTGGCTGCGGGCGCCAAAACTTCGAATCGAATCTCCTCGTAGGGCACCTCCACAATATCCCGCACCATGACGGTTCCCGCCTCCGTTCCGTCACAGCGCCAGAGCTCTTCGCCGTGAATTCCGTCGTCCGCGAGGAAATAGAGCGCTCCCTGGAACACGACGAGGTTGCGTGGCGTGCTGGATGCCGCGCCCTTGGCAATATCCCGGAGCAATCCCGCCGGCCGACCGGGTCTGGCAACCCACAATTCGAGGCCGGTTCCATCGCTTTGTGCACAGAAAAAAAGCGTGCTTTCCAGCGCAGTGAGGTTCTGTGGGTTTGCCGCATCCAGGCTGACGATTACGGTACCCTCGTCTGAGCCATCGGTCTGCCACAGGCGGAAGCCGTTGGCCCCGTCTTCTGCTGTGAAATACAGGAGCGATTCGGCGGGCGTCAATTCGTCCGGGGAACTGCCCGCACGGCCCGGAAAAACGTCTTTCACGAGCCGTGTTCCAGTTCCCTTACCGTCCGACACCCACAGCTCCGCGCCGTGGGCAATGTCGTTGGCCACGAAATAGAGGAGATTCCCGGCCGGCGTCAGTTGTTGGGGCGATGATGAGGGGTTGACGTTGCCGTCGGTGTAGATATCCGCCAGGAGCCGCGCCTGCCCGTCCCCATCGGCGCACCAAAGCTCGCGCCCATGCACCGGATCGGTGGCCGCGAAAATCACGAGATTGCCAATGGCAACGGTGTAATACGGCGAAGAACTTTTTTCACCGGGGTAGATGTCGCGGACCAGTGTTGCGTGTTCCCCGCTGGCGTCGGCCATGTAGATCTCTTCACCCAAACCATCACCGAGCGCGCTAAAAAAGACACCATGACCTGGAAGTGCACATAGCGCATAAGGGTCCGACCCTTCCACCCCAGGGCGAATGTCACCGACCGCGCTGGCGGTTTCGTACGGGGGGCCGACGGACCACAGTTCTTTACCAATATCCAGACCTTTCGCCGCAAAGAAAACCCGGTAGCCTAGAACGACGAAAGCGCTGGGACTCCCGCTGTCCCGACCCGGCCATAGGTCCGTGACCATTCGTGTGCCAGGGCCGGTTCCGTCGGTAATCCAAAGTTCCCGGCCGTGCACGCCATCGTCTGCAACAAATACGATCTGCGGGGCCCTATCGGGAAAGCTGATGACCGTAAATAGAGTTGGGGCGCTCTCTAAGGGACCGGCGGCGATATCGTGTACCATAAATGTGTGCTCTGCCGTCCCCCCGGACACAAACAACTCCTCGCCATTCATATTGTCGGAGCTGCGAAAGATCAATCGATTGGCGTCGATTTCGGTTATATCTCTTGCGTGCGTTGTGAGCTGATCTATTTCCGTAACCATTCGCCCTTCCGCGTCACATCGAGCGAGGATTGGACCACGAATTGGATGCTGCCCGGCGAAGTAGAAAAACCCGCGCTGGATCACACCGGCATAGTCGGCACCGATTGGGCCCTGCCATTCCGTTGTCATCGGAAGTGGCTGCGTTCCTTCCTCAGTGCCATCGGTCTGCCAGAATGCGGGCGTGCCGCTCACTACCCGAATGAACGCTTTCCCGCTATCCCAGACCCCGCATACGCCATCAAATCCTTCCTTGATGTCCCCGTTAAACTGCTTGACGCGCCGGGTGCCTTCCGCCGTACCATCCGTTTTCCAGAGTTCGCTGCCCCCACCCGCAGGATCGACCCGGAACAGCAAGAGTTCGCCAAAATTGGAAAGCTTGCTGATTTCGGTACTTTCCGGTCCTGGGGTGATATCCGCGACCAACGCCACAGTCCCTTGAGCGTCTGATCGCCAGATCTCCCGGCCATGAATTCCATCATCCGCGGTGAAATACACAAAATCCCGTAAGACATGAAGGTCCTGAGGATTGGATGAAGGCGGCGAGTAACTTTCCTCAGCAAAAGCCCCTGGTGCAAAGACCAACGTAGCGGCTCCAAGTAGATACGGAAACAAGCAACAATACCTCATGACAGATCCTCGCTAAAGGTCATGATTACCCCATGTTCAACCGCCCCCAATTCGTCATAACCCCAATACGTCACGGGGCGGCCGTTCTCCGTGTCCTGGAGGCTGGCGTTGATGCGCCACCGTCTTCCTGCTTCGGGTTTTAGCGTTGGACTGAAATTTGCCAGGGGTATCCGAATCTCCACCTGCCAACCGTCGTCCCACACAGCTGTTGCCGCTTCCCAATCACAGTTCCACGGCAGCTCCCCCGCGCCCGCTTGATAGTTTCCGGTGATCTCGCCGTCACGGTCTATCCCCACGACGAAACGTCCTGATTGAATGTTGGCGGATTCCAAGCCAGGTTCCAAGACTATTTCCAGCCGCGTTCCAAGTGTAACGTGATCGGTGTCGAGACCGAGGTAGACCGCCTCGGGTGACCACAAGGCCCGGATTCCAGGCACCGCGGTACCGTCGTCGATTTCAGTATTCTCGCGGGGACGCCTCCATGCGAATTCATCGAGCGCTCCGTCTACGACTATTGCGGTTTCCAGCGGAAAAACCGTCAAGCGGCCTGCCGGAAAGCTGGGCATGAGCGCCTCGATATCTCGGGCCCAGGGCAGCTTTCTGGGAAGCAACTCGTTGTACAGCAGGCATTGTACCGATTGATTGGATTCCAGGGCGAGAACAAACTGTGACTGGTCCATGGGAATGTCGATGGGTTTAGCCTGCAGGTGCAATGACGTGCGGGCATTGTCTCGCGTGTTTAATTTAGTTAGTGTAAAGGAGAATTTATTGTCGCTAGGATCCAGCAAGGCCGCACCGTGAAAGGTCCCGTAGCGAATACTCCCGATCGCGGGCCTTAGGTACTCCCCCCACTCCCCCCGGACCGTATAGCGCCCCTTCTCCGCGCCCGGTTTCAGTGCCAATTTCCACAGGCCCATGTCGGCAAGTACGACAATACTCGCGGGACCACCTTTGGTAGCCTGGGAAAACATCCAGGTCGCTTCCTCCGTTGCGGGTCCCTCCACGGGTTCGGGTCGCAGAAATACGACGGTATTGTCGAGAATGGAACTCGTTGCTGTCGGCTTCGGGCGTGCTGGCCCGGACGGCCGCGTGGCGGTAACCCATAGTGTTGCGGCCACTGCAAGGAAGAGGACGGCGAACAGGCCTCTGACCAACGGGCGTTGTAAGGGCCTGCCGCGGCGCACGAGCCATTCCCGGCGACGTGCCACCCGGACCGTCCTGGCTGAATCGCCTTCTTGCATCTTTTCATATTCCGGCGTACCCTGAATCGTGCGCAGAACGTCGGCCGCCGAAGCCGATCCGTTCATTCCGTCGTTCGCCACCAAGGAATCCACGCATTCACAAAGCTCTCGCGAAGCGGTTGGCGCTACCGTGGAGAGTGACGGCAGGGGCGACATGAGGTGTTGTCGCATGATGGCCATGGGGGTCTCACCGGGATAGGCAACCTGGCCGCTGAGCAACTCGAACAGTATGACACCCAGGGAATAGAGGTCCCACCCTGGGAGTGGCTTCAGTCCGTCCCACGCGGCTGGCGGCGCGTAACGCGGGGTACCCATGAAGAATCCGCTCGCGGAGTGCCCCTTGACGGAATCCATAAGATGGCCAGCGTAAGCCGTGGCCAGGCCAAAATCTGTGATCTTGGCGGTGCCGTTCTGCGTGAGCAATACGTTCGCCGGTTTGATGTCCCGGTGGATAACGCCGACGCTATGGCATGCGGCCAACCCTTCCAGGATGTCAACGGCGATTCGAACGGCAACGGGCGGCGCAATCGTCTTGGAGCGGGCGATCTTGTCCAGAGAGTGCCCCTCGACATATTCCATGTCGATAAGAAACGTGTCTTTTACAAGCTCCAGGCCGTGGACAAATACAACATTGGGATGATGGAGGGATGACACCGACCGGGCTTCTTCTTGAAACCGATTGACAAACGAGGCATCCCGGTTCAGGTGATCGTACAGCACTTTTAAGGCGACGGTCCGTTTGAGCAGCAGGTCCTCGGCAAGGTACACCACCCCCATGCCGCCGCGCCCCAATTCACGAATGATTTTGTACTTCTCTGATTCCAGGACAAACGTGCCCAATATCGGGGCTCCCTTATTTCCAAGTGTACCCGAAAACTTATCCAGTGTTCGGTCTACTCCTCACCTCATGTCTCGAATTCTATTGAACAGAATGTATTGTGCATAAATCGCTACTTCCATGTACAATAACGGCCACCGGGTTTGACTCCTAATTTTCTGGGCAGGCATTGATTCAATCGGGAGGTGTTCCAACCATGTTCATCGTTCTTCGGAACCTTTCCGCCAACGGCTTCAGCTGGAAGTTGGGCACCGAGCCCCTGCTCATCGGACGCGGACACGATTGTGATATCCGGGTATTCGATTCGGAGTTGTCGCGGCAACACGCCAAAGTCTGGCTGGATAGGGACTTGGTTCATTTCGAGGATCTGGGTTCCAGCAATGCCACGTTGGCAAATGGGAAACCGTGCATCGCGGGCACCTTGAAGCCGGGAGACACGCTCGGCGCGGGGTCGACCATATTCCTGATCGCCGAGGATCTCGATGATTTTGAATCCGATCAGTCCACGAACCCCGAGAAAACGCCCATAACACTTTCTGCCCGGATTGAATCCTATGTGGGGGCTCCAGGCGAGGACGGCCAAGAGTCCTCCACCCACCGCACGGTGCATGAGCTCCATGACCTGTTTCAATTTGGGCGGGCGATGGGTGCCGTGGAAACCGTGTGCGAGCTGGCGGGATTGTTGGAGCGAACACTGCGCGAACAGTTTGAGCCTCATGACCTGTGGATCGCCTGGCGCTATGCGAACGACCAGCCCATGCTATTAGAGGGAACAGAACCCCTCGAAAGGCGGGATGATCCCCCACTCGATCTCCTGCACCGCGCCCTCAATTCACGGGAAGGCGTGGTTACCCCTTCCGTGTATCGATCCGGGGACCTCCGGATTCGTGAAACGCTTATGGCCGTTCCCCTGGTCCACGCGGACCAGGCCTTGGGCGGCTTCGTGCTGCGCGGACGGATGCCCGGTCGCCTCTACGCCGAAGACGACCTGCACTATGCCTTGGGGATCGCCGCCATCGTCGCGCCGCACGTCCGGGCCGTGCGCCATGCGGAACAACTCCGCCGCGACAATCGGGTCCTGCAATCCCGCGTTGGCTACAGTGAAGCCCTCCTGGGAGAAAGTCCGCTCATGGCGGAGGTGCGGGTCAAGCTGGCACGCGCGGGCACCAGCGCCCTGCCTGTACTTCTCCACGGCGAGACGGGCACGGGAAAGGAACTGGCCGCGCGGATGCTCCACGACGCAAGTCCCCGGCGAGAAGGGCCGTATGTGGTGGTGAATTGCGCGGCTATCCCCGACCATCTCTTCGAGAGTGAATTCTTCGGCCATGAAATAGGTGCCTTCACCGGAGCCACAAAACAGCGCCTGGGCTACTTTGAGGAGGCCCACGGCGGCACCCTTTTCCTTGATGAGGTGGGCGATCTCTCCACGGAAAATCAGGCCCGCATCCTGCGCGCCATTGAGACCAACACCTTTCGGCGGGTGGGCGGCAACGCGCCCATTCATGTCGATGTCCGCATCGTGTCCGCCACCAACAAATCCCTGGAGGCCCCTGACTTTCGTCTCGATCTGCTTCACCGGCTGAATAATATTACTATCTCAATGCCACCGCTACGGGAACGCCCAGAAGATATCCCCATGTTCATCGAGCACTTCATGCGCATCAGCGGCAGCCACGGGCCGGAGCGCGTAACCCATGTCCATCCAGACGCCCTCATTCACCTCCAAAAACATCCCTGGCCGGGAAACGTGCGCGAACTCAAGGCCCTCATCGACCGCGCCATCGTTTTCGCCACGAGCCACGAACTCCGCTCCAAAGACTTCCCCTTTGCGCCCGGCGAATTCTCAGGATCGAACACTTCGGATGTGCAATCACGCGACAACTGCGACACTCCTGCCCCCCTTCCCTTGGCCGAAATCGAGCGCGTACACATCCAGCACGTGCTGCAGATCTGCGATGGAAACATCGCCGAAGCCGCCCGAATACTGCAAATGAACCGGGCCACGCTCTACCGACGGATCGCGGAATATGGTGTGAACTAACGGGTTACACGCATTTCTTGCGGCATAATTTCGCTGTTACCTTCTGAGTAAGACCTCACCCCCCGCAACACAGCCGTCAACTATTTGTCACCTTGGCCAGAATCTTGCTCTATATCCTCGATGATGCAAGTGCATAAATCCTTTCGGATCGTTGCAATTGTATCGGTGATCAAGGTGGCAGTTACTTCCCACGAGAGAATCCGTCGTTGTAGATGGACCAGTGCTACGTCCGGCTTCGCGCAAGTGCTGAGGTGAACTGCGGCACCGATGGTTACGGATGTATGGAGTAGGTAGTGGGCCGGTGCGATCCAAACTTGGGAAGGGAATTGAGATGCGGGGACTCTTGGGCGCGTTGAATCCAGTTATTCTGGTGGTTGCACTTTGCGCGGGAATGTTGAACGAGGCATCGGCTGCAGAGCCGGCGACCGTTGGGGCTACACCGGAAATCCGCCGGACCGTCCCGCTCGACACGCAGTTCGAAGGGGATGAGGAGCATATCGGCTTTGATGCGGTTCGAAAAGCCATTGGGCTGGGCAACGTCAGGTCGATTCCCCCGGAAAAAAGTACCGTTGCTTCATCGAACTCGGTACAGATTGCAACCAAGCCCTTGGCGGGCACTTCCGTCGCGACGGGAAAAAGCTCCGGGGTAAATCCTGAAGGTAAGACGGATAGCGGAAAAACCGTGGGTGCAAATCCAGAAGACGTATTGGTCTATCATCCCGAGGTATTGCTGACGGACAGTTCCTACTTCATTCTCAGCAATGGCATGGAGTCATTTGGCCCGTATACATCCATTAACAACGCGGGTACGATCGCATTCAAGACCGCCATGCGACGTAGTGACGGACTGTTGGGACAGAATCTGGCGATCGTCGAGGACTACAACTTCGCCGAATTCCTGTACAACAGAACTGACGTCTTCATG
>CAXBPH010000037.1:0-37094 GCA_963977445.1 uncultured bacterium
GCCCTGACCGCCGCCACCGAAGCCGCCGCCGCCCTGACCACCACCCTGGCCACCACGACCGCCACCCTGGCCACCACGACCGCCACCCTGGCCACCACCAAGACCGGCAACGGAACCCAGAACGATTTTGAACAGGGTCTCTGCGCCTGCATTGCGCAGTTCATAGTAGCGCGTCTCTACTTCTTCAAACGATTCGCGCTGAATAATTGAAGGCTTGCTGATGAACAAGAAGCCCGGCTCGATGGAGTAGGTAAGCCCAAGAGGACGGAGGATCGCTTTGAGCGCGTCACCCAAGGCGGCGTCTTTCAGGTTAATATAGGGAATCATGCCATCGCTTTTGCCGCCATAGAATCCTTCTATGTCTTCGTTAGCGAAATTACTCGTCCCATTGACACCCAGACCTCCACCGAAGTTTGGCCCGCCGCCCTCTTCGAGGTCACGGGAGGACGTAGTACGACGGTTCTGACGACCACCACGGCCAGCTGGAGCTGCCCCTGGAAAGGCACCGGGCGCACCGGGAAAGGCACCGGGTGCACCGGGAAATCCACCGGGAACACCACCGGCCGCATTTTCTTTCGGCTGGGGCTCAATGGCACGCTTGTCAATAACAACATTCAGTTCGAAGCTATCTTGAATGAATTCCATCACGTCTTTGATGTGAATTTCTTCAAATTCGATATTAACCGGTGACTGGAGAGTCTTTTCCATCACGGTCTCTTCGTGCTCTTCTTCAAACGTTTCTTCTATTTCTGGCACACGAAAGATATAGTTCTTGATGCCCTTCGGATCGGCACCCTCAGGCAATTGCTTTGCCTGCTCGATGTATCGCCGAATACGCTCGCTGTCCGTCTCGACCTGACGCACTTCGTCGGTCATGTTCTCACGGCTCTGCGCCAGAGCAGCAGTGTGCTGCCCCTCTTTGGCTTCCTTATTATCCGGATCCAACTGCAGCACGTGGGTATAGATCTCCAGTGCTTGCGTGTAGAAATGGTTTTCCAGATAGAGCTTGGCATATTTGAGGTGTTCTTTGACGCGAACACGCTTCAACTCATCGGGAGACAGGCCAGGGGTTTCCCCGCCGCTACCGATGGACTCTGGATCATAGGTTTCGAAGATTGGAACCGTACCAGGGTCACTGCCTACCGCTTCAAGCGCAATCTTCCCACGGCACTTCTCGAGAAATTTCTTCGCTTCCTCGTAGTCCGGCTGCAGCGCGAGCGCTCGATTGAACTCCGTTTGCGCCTCTCGATAGCGGTCGCTTTTATAAAAGTCGACCCCCGTTCGAAACGCTTCTTCCGCCGGGGAGGTTGTTACCGCCTGGGCCAGAACAATCTGTGCGTTGGGTGTTGACGTTACTGCCGTATCGCTGCGCTGCAGCCCTTGGGCAACCAAGGGCATGATCAGCACCATGGGTGACAGCATCCAACCCCATGTGTTGGCCCGAATATAGCCGTTCTTCATTACCGTGTCTTCCTTCCGCTTTTTTCTCAGCACTATACCGTAATGCTCTGATTTGTCGCAAGCACTGGCTACTGTTCTATCTCAAGGGTAATTGATGTCGCAAATCGTTCTGCGTAAACATCAACCGTTTGGTCTTCCGGATTGATTTTCTCCAGGGTAAATTCTTCAAAACTCTCCCCTTCGTTATACCATTTGGGTGTCTTCGTTCTTAACTGAGCGCGCCATTTGGTGTCACTTATTTTTTGTATCTGAATTAGATGAATGCCGACTTCTTCTGCGGTCAGTCGATTGCTTCCATCCAACTTGGCATCTGAATAGTAGGACAAGGGGTTCCGGCGATACAATGACTCGTAGCTGCCCGGGGCATCACCTCGGCGTGGTTCGGGCAATTCTGCCTGGGGGGGGGTACCAAGGCGAGCCTGAACGGTAAGTTGTTCTACTTTTGGATCAAAGATTTTGTAGATGTTGACCGCGAGAAAGCCCAGTAAAATTACCAAGACAAACCGTTCTTTCAACAGCCAAAGCCTTTTGAAAAATTTTTGTATCGTATCCAATTCGCTAGACCTGCCTTATCTGGTGTCGTACGAAGTCGTTTGCCTGCTCGTCTATTTCATGAACAGGACGGTGTGCTTAAACCAGCGCCATCCTTTGGCTATCGTTCCTGGCTCATTGAGAGGCACCCGTCGGGGGTTGCCCTCTTCATCATCAATACTCAGATTGCTCTGTGCGACTTGCCCTATGAGCTGGGTATTGTATACCGATTCTGCGTTGGGCGCTACATCTGTACCACCCGGGGTTTTCGTCTCGGTCGTGTGCGCACGCAACAAGTACATATCTACCCGCAATCGGGGCTCGTAACGAGCGGCTACGTAAGGGTGTCGAATTTTCAAGCCTGCAAGGCTGTAATAAGAGTCTTCGCTTCGAAGTTTTTCAAGAAATGTTACCAGTGGCTTCATTTCCATTGTAAAGGAAAGCCCAAGTCGGACATAGTCTACGCCCTTCCCGACAAATCCCGAGCTCCCGATGTCCAGCATGTCTACGTGAAGAATTTGCTGGGCATCGTTGTTCATCAACAGCTCATACGCTGAGATACCGTAGCTCAACCGTTCCAGCTCTTCGTTTACCAATTTCGCCGAAATATCCAGGCCCTGCCAATCCTCTGCGTAGGTCACGTTCAACGTGCTTTGCAGATTCGTGGGAAATCCTTCGGGCATATTCTGATATACGGTCGCGCCGTAGGTCTTCTGCGCTTTCTCCCAAAGCCCCTTCACCAACTCCCGACTTTCGTCACCATACCAGAACTGGAGGATAAACACATCATCCGGCGGTGTTTCATGAATGCGCCAGTCCCCATCGGTGAAGTAGGGCACGCGAACTTCAATGGCTTCATTCCAGGCTTCCACTTTGCCTTTGTGATCTACAATCACATCTTCAGGCGCGGCGTCACCAAAGGTTGTACGCAAATTGCCGTTGGTCGTATTCAGGGATGCCAGAAGCTCGCGATTTCTCGCGTATTCCTCTAGTTTCGCAGCGAAGTAGAATTGGTACACAAGAAAGACACCAAGAAAAACCAGGCCAAGGATACCAACATATATTAGTTTCTCTTTTTTCATAGCGACTACCGCCCCTCTTTCTTGTCTCTGAGGCTCTTACGGGAACCGCCAGCGGGTCTAGCTTGCCCTCCTCGCTTCGATCCTGGTTCAACAACGGGCAGAATGGGCGCTTTCGGTACCGCTTCGTAAAAGCTACCTTCAAACTCTATGCTGACTTCGAAAGAGTAAATACTGTTCTCTTCCGTTGGGACGTAATCTTGCCGACCGAGTGATTGAGCCGATTCCGGGTCAGTCCACGCGTCATTCAAAGTGCTGCGATCAACGCGCAACACACTGGCTTCACTAAAGTGGACCTTCTTCGCCTTCAGCGGCTCACCATTGGCCTGCGTGCGCTCCTGCTCTTTGAGCGTCTCTACGAAACGCTGAATGACATCCCCGGATTTGGCAAAGCCCGTGATCCGGACGCCATTGGGCCGGGAAAACTCCTGGAGGCCTGCGGCGGGACCTGATCGTGAGCTCCGACCACCAAAACCTTCGTCTTCTTCGTCATCTCGGTCTCTGCGACCGCCACCAAAGCCACCGCCACCAAAACCACCACCGCTACTGCGGTAGCCGATGGTGCCACCGACCGGGCCGGACAACGCCGGAAATCCCGTGCTGAGAATGGCTTCTTCAAGGGCACCTGGTCCACCAGCACGCTGAATTGCAGAGGCGGGGGTTCCGCCACCCAATCGACCTAATTTCCCAAGGCCACCAAATAAACCCGCATCTTCATCGTCTTCGTCGATACTTCGGACACTTCTCCGTGGAGCAATCACGGCCGGATCACCAATGCTGGAGGTTTCGACCGCCGAGAACCACATCTTTTCCGGGCGCGCGTCGTTTACAAAGGCAAACTCTTCGAGCCAGAATTTACGGAAGAGTTTCTCGTCGTCGTAATCTTTGACCTTGGCCTTCCGCTGATCGATTTCAGCCTTTACCGCCCGAAACCGCGCAAGCTTGTCGGATTGGGGCACGGTCGTACTGCCAGGTTGTATTTTCAGAACGAGTTCCGGGTCGTATTTGCTGATTTGGGTCTTCACCCGTGCGACTTCCGCCTGAACGCGCTCATCTTCTTTCGCTTTCTGGGGAATAATACACGCCATGGTCAAAGCCAGGGACACAATAGAAAGCCCCCAATAGAATGCCGCCTCGCGACGTCGCGTCGCTTCCAGCACCCGCGGGGGAATCAGATTGATTTCAATGGCCACCTTTTGCTGGCAGCGTAGCGCCATACCCAGTGCCACGCAGGCCTGCTCGGGCTGATCGCTTACTGCCTGACCATCCGGCGCCACCGCGAGTCCGGCCAGGGGCTGTGCGATACGAACCTCCAGGCCCAGTTGGCGCTGCATGTAGGGCACAATATTGCGGAGACAGGCACCGCCACCACAAAGGATGACCCGGTTGACCTGGCCGCCACCGGGCAAGGACCGGAAATAGGCAAAGGAGCGCATGACCTCAGAAACGAGGCGCTGGAGCACGTTGCCGATAACCTCACCACCCTGGCCATCCGTTGCGGGATCACCCGTCGGGGCAAAGCCACGCTCCCGCTTGACCCGTTCTGCATCGGTGAAATTCTGATTAAACGCCGAGCCAATGGCAAGGGTAATATCATTACCACCGATATTCAGTGGGCGGGTAAACCGAAACTGGCCTTCGCGCTCAATTACAATGTCGGTCGTGGCGGCACCAATGTCTATCAGGGCAACACATTCGCCAGATTCACCAAACTCACCCGTATGCTTCAGCCAGTTATAGGCCGCCAGGGGGTTTACATCGGCGATGTCGATGTTGCGCTTTGAAGAGTGCAGCACCTCCACCAGCTTGTCGACCACATCCACCTTGATGGCCGCCATCATTACTTCATAGCCACCCGCTTCTGTGCGGCCGAGTATCTGATAGTCCATCGCGATCTGGTCCAACGAGAAAGGAATCTGTTGTTGGATTTCATAACGGACGATCTGACTGACTTTATATTCTGGCACGGGAGGCAGGGCACGGCTTCGTGTGAACACCGATTGACCCGGTACACCGAATATAGTCTTACGGGTCCTGACCTTGGCCTCTTTCAGCAGATCAGCCAACGCTTTCTCGCGTATGGCCTTCCGCTCTGCCTCGTCCAACGCAGGATCGGAGTTATACTCCCGCTGGTAATATTTTACCAGCTGGTGGCCTGTTTTGGTTTGAGCAAGTTCAGCCAGACGTATGGCGCTCGCGCCAATGTCCAGGACCAATCGCTTCTTTTTTTCACCAGTCATTCCAGCCATCGTATACCTATGTTCCCATACCCCCAGACGCAACACGCCTTGTCCGTCGTCAAGGCCTTTTTACTGTGCTGAATCGGTCCAATCCGCTCCGAAGGTAAATAGTGTTAATATTCCTATTTCCCAATATAGCGTAAACCCTTGTGCGTTATTGTAGTATACACTTAAATTCTTGTCAAGGCCCCCTTCACTTTGACAAGAAATTACCTACACTCAGGGTTTCTGTAATGTCAGTGCACAACGAAAGCCATAATCAGTACGCACTGCAGATACCTTATCATAGTGACGCTTCGAACAACGAACGTCGAAACGTTCTGACCGGAAGCTCCCTCCCCGGAGCACCCGGAAGACCTGTCCATAATCCTTCGTCACAATCGTATTTCCAGGGTACGCCTGATACCAATCCTGCGTCCACTCGTATACATTGCCTGCCATATCCACGCAATCATAGAAGGATATGCCCTTGATGTTCGCTCCACGCCCCACCGGATAACTCACCCCCGCCGACGCCGTGGTGCACAAGCTCGAATCGAATTCGTTCCCCCACGGGTACTCCAGCCCCTTGGGGCCGCGCGCCGCCTTCTCCCACTCCAACTCCGTCGGCAACCGTTTTCCCACCGCCTGTGCGTAGTCTACGGCCTGCGTCCACGTAATACCAACTGCAGGAAAGTTTTCCCGGCCCTGTGCAAACTCATGCTCCAGAAAGACTTCCTTGAATTCTGCGTTAGTAACCTCGTATTTGTCAATGTAAAAGTCTGGAATATCAATCTCTGCCTGAGGCCGCTCGTCGGGAGCCCGCTCTGAACCCCGTATAAAGGGCCCTGCAGGCACAAACACCATCCCCGCAGGCACATTCCCTTCCCGCATCTCCAACTCCAGCCGAATATCACTATTGGGCGTTACCGAGACCTTCTCCCCCTTCATTACATGACCCGCCGTGTGCACGTCCACAATATATTCCCCCGGGACCAGGGTAAATTCTTTCGGCGTCAATCCCGCCTGCTTCGATCCACTCAGCCAGATTTCCGCACCCGTCGGCCGCGACGTCACCAGCACCCTCCCCTCCTGGGGCTTCAACTGAATCGACGTATTGAGGCCATATTGGTGATCGGCCCGCACCTCGAACGGTTCGGCAAAATAGGGATAGTAGTTTTCAAGGCGCACCTGGTAGCTATGCATGCCCATGGGCAAGGGGAATTTTTTGATAGGCGTCTGGCCAATCCGTTCCCCGTCATCCAGGATAACATCCGCACCCGGTGGCGTCGACGTAACCGATATATAGCCCACCAGCCGCTCCATCTCAATGACGAATGATTGGGGCGGTCCCATCTCCAGGGTGATCTGATCAGACGTGTCGCGATAGCCCTCCCGCTTCAGCAGGAGTGTCACCGGACCCACCGGCAAACCTGTAATGGTTGCAGGGGTCGTCTCCTCAATCCCACCAGCTATCAACACGGTTGCTCCCGACTCCGGTGCGCTGTCGATAGTCACGACAGTCATCTCCGACTCTCCACACCCACCCGACACCAGCCCGACCAGCAGAAGGATACACGGCATCACTATACGCGCAAAACGAACGCGCCCAGTCTCCACCTTGTCTTCCATCAGCCCCATCGAGCCACCCCGTCCTGTCTACTACCCAACGGGCAGAGTCCAGACGCGCATCCCATACAAGGCACGCGTCTCCCACAAGTACCGCCATAGTTTTTCCATTATAGACCATAACTGGAAAAAATACACCCCCCTAATCTCGCTTGAAGGTCTTAATAGATTGTTCCGATGCTTTTGAACCACCAGAGCCCGGCGTTACCACAAATTCTACCGAGGTAGGCGATTGATCAAACACGGGGAGACCGCTCACTGGGTCAGGGTAGCCCGTCGCGGCGCGGAGCACGTATTTCACGTCCCGCTTGCGGTGGGGGGACTCTGGGCCATCGTTCCCGTCGTCACCGAGACGCTCCCGCACCGGGCCACAGACGTCGGGCGAAAGGTTCAGGAAATCCAGCGGGTTGGGCGCGGCGTCCACGTTCACACCGGGGGTACCGCCAAAGAGATCCTGGGGGATAACGAGAAAGACCTTGGAGTTGTTCGCCGCACCGTCTATCGTGCCTGTCGCCACCACGACCCCATCTTCCAGCAGCTGAAAGGCGACGCCCGCGTTGCTGGTGTCGGCAGAATCGGGCAGATCCATGGTAATCGAGAATCCCGCTTCCACGCGCTGCACGCAGTCTTCCGGGGCGGTCAGAGGAATCCGGGTAGCCGCGCCGAAGGTTTTCTCGCCGGCATCAACACCGCGGAGATTGAGTCCATTGGTGAAGTTGTGCCAGAAGACCGGCTGCACCCGGGTATCAAGGGAAATACTCAGGCCCCCATTGTTCCACGTGTCGGCCACAAAGCCGAAGGGCAGGTTACCCAGGTTCAGGGTGCCCAGACCGGGATAGGTGGAACGATCCACAATATTGCCCGCCTCGTCCGCCGTGCGCACCACGATCATATACTGGCCCGGGTTCGCGGTGATGTCGCCGAGACGCGTGCCGGCCACGGAATCGAATATGGTGAATTTATCGATGCGGGGCGACGCAATCCAGTCGCTCCACTCCCGACCACCCGCCAGAGCCCAGCCTACGGAATAGGGGTCTTGCCCTACGGCACGCCCATAGACTGCATATTGAGCAATGGGATAGGCATTGTCGGTGTTGCTGGGTACGACGCCGTTGAAACGTTGCACCCCCCAGCTAATCACCGGGGAATTGGTAGCCTGGCCACCCAGGCCATCCCGCAGGGCACCCTGCACACCGGCGAGCTGCCAGATGTGAAAGGGTAAAATCTCTTGGATCAGGGGGTCATTGGAGGGATTGGCCCCCATGACGTTGCCCGCCAGATCCTGGGCACCAAACTGGGCAACCGTTTCCCAGAACCCGGTACCCAGGGTAAAATCGGTCGGAACCCCGGTGAACACCCATTGTACGGTCAAGGTGTCGCCACCCCCCGTATAATTGATGGCCAAGGAGGTCGCCCCATCGACGGCAACGGGCTTGACCCCTTCCCACCAGCCAAGTCCACGGGGATCCACGCCAGCGATATCCGGATGGACCAGGGCGACGTTATTAATGTCAGGGCCTATATAGGGACCACCCACCGCACCAGCCGCGCCGAAGCCGGCCCGAGCGGGCGTAATATTTACGCCGGCACCGTTGTCGCGGGGGAGCGCCGCGTCGGTAAAGGTTACTTGTATCGTAAAGTCGAATAGCGCCATCTGGTTGTTGAAGAAGACATGGGGATCCAGGCCTGCCTGCGCACCGGCCAACAGCCCTGTGCTCGACGGATAAGGATCACTAGCCGCACTCCAAGGCACCAACAAGGGCTCCGCGCCCAATCCACCCGTCGGGGGATCCAGGTTGGTAGACGCTACATATTCGAAGGCCCGGCCGGATCCGGTTACCGCGATGGTCGGCGCATAGGTGTCGATGATAAAGGTACGCCCCGCTTCGGCGGCCGGTTCAATTTGAGCTGCCGAGGTGGTAGAGAATTCGTCGCCACCCGCAGGAAAATCATTGTTGATATCACCAGGAATCTGGAGGGCCAACTCGGCCAGTCCATCCAGCAGAATCGTTTCCGTCTCAAAGGTTACATAGTGGTCGCCTTCAATCAAGAAGGTTGCCGTACCAAAGTACTCGAATCCCGGTGGGCCCACGGTGATGGGGATAGGCACATAGCGACGGACAGCCCCGAGCGCGCCCCCCTGGGGGACGACATAGAGGGTGGCGTTGGTCAGATCCGCGCCAAGTCCGCCAACGGTAATATCGATTTGTATTTCGCCAGCCGCCGCATATTCTTCAGCACTACCGACGATGGGCTGCAAGGGCTGACCAAACTGGTAGATGTCACAATCGACCCAGCTTAACCCACCGGC
Source organism: uncultured bacterium (assembly GCA_963977445.1). Lineage (GTDB taxonomy): Bacteria > Hydrogenedentota > Hydrogenedentia > Hydrogenedentales > JAEUWI01 > JAEUWI01. Next base: position 9,231 of record CAXBPH010000037.1, read on the forward strand.
CACGGCACCATGCTCGTGGGCACCCAGTTGGGCATCAGTCGTGTTTCGAATCCTAAAAACAAAATCGCGGCCCAGGGGGGCGGCAGACGTAAATGTGCCCGAGGCGACGCCGGTCTGGAAAGCCTGCCTCACCTGGCCGCGCCAGGGGCTGCCTGTAAGGAAGACCAGATTTTCCGGGTCCGCAAACTCCGTCGCATAGGTAACGGCCCCGAGATCTTCTAAGGGGGGAGCGACGACCGTGGCCCCAACGGTACCACCGCCGGGAATACCGAACCAGTCCAACTCGACGCCGGCCACGGCACCATCCACCTGTACGGTGCCGGGACCACCATTATTGTTGTAGAAAAAGGAGCCGCTGGCCATGCAGGTGCCGCCCTGCAGATCGATGGCCAGGCCCGTGTTGTCGATGAAGGTAGATTGGGTAATGTTGACGGGGCCGCTGTTGATGAGTAGTCCCGCGCCGCCACAACCCGTAAAGATGGAACTCGTAATATGAACCAGATTGGCATCACTGACGGTCATACCTTCGTTGCCTGTGCCGTTTATATAGACCCGGTCCATGATACAGCTGGCACCCATCATAACCTGGACCCCGACGGTGCCGCCGGTAATGCTCAGATGACGGAGGGTAACCTGGGCGTCGGTTTCCACGGTGATGGCCGGCGTACCCGCTGGACCTTCGATGATGATTTGGTCCGGCCGCTCGTTGTTGTTGAAAGGCCCTTGAATGCGGAGGGGACTCTTGGCCTTGGTAATAACCAGCTCACTGGTGAGTGTGTAGGTGCCTACCGCCTCAAGAAGGATAATATCACCCCCCGTTGCATTGTTGAAGGCCGTATTCAGGTCGGGGTAGGTTCCCGTCGCCCCAACGGTGATAATGGCGGCAAAAACCGAAGTCGGGGCCAGCACCGCACATCCCAAGAGACATAGGGCGGCCTTAAAAGTCATTGTGCGCTTGAAATACAACATTACAACCTACCTCCTGAAAGGAAAACCCGGCCCAGGCAAAGCCAAACGCTTCCGGGGTATTCTGTTTACATTCTGGTACGAAAAAAGGGGCGTGCGGCGTTACCACCACGCGCCAACCAGCACGGGGACTCCAGAACGTCCCCGTACCGAGAATTCAATTGTCAGCGATGGCCTGGGCCATCGTTGCGCCGTTACTCACCCGTATCGGTCTGATCCGAGGGGGCGCGCCGTTCATAAATCGCCGACGCCTTCGTGCGCGCCGTCGTCGTAAATTCCCGGGGATCGCGATAGTTGATAAAACCGTCGCCATTCTTATCCTGGCCAAAGCCCGATTCTACGGTCATAAATATCTTGTAGACATCCGACCGCGTCGTAATGAGATTGCCAATGCGGCGAAAACGGGCCTGATCTTCATCAAAGCGTTTGGACGGCGCCGCCTCATTGCTGAGCGGGTACACCGCGCGATTGTCCGTGCCCCCCACGTCACCGGCATTTGCCACGACACCATCGGGCGGAGTGGGACGCCAACGGGGGCTGAGATTATTAAAGTAATTGTATACATAGGAACTATCATCGTCCACGAGGTCGCCGGTGGATCGGTAATACCGACCATCGGCATGCTCGATACGACCAATCTCCAGCAATTGATTCAACCGGAAGGCACCCAGTCGATGCATTTCTTCCCCGTTGTCGCCGGGGTCTCCATCAGTCAGCGATGCCGGCACCAACAAGTGGGTATCATTCGTTGCCTCGTCGAGACTGGTGCTCGGCGGGTCAATGCTATGCTCGTTGCGCGCCGGAGGCACACTCAAGGGACCGTAGCCCGGCTCCGTGTAGGTCAGCGCCGAATAGAAGGAATCCGGTGCGGGCCAACGCCCACCGAGTGAGGGGGGAGCGCTCATCTCATCGATGGCATCTGCCGTACCGTAAGAAGGCAACAGCGATACACCGGTGGGAATGAGGTTTGTATCTACATTGTCCGACGGCACGACCGACGTGGCCGCATCCACCACGCCCGGCAAACTCAGCAGGGGATTCAGATAGCTGTGATTGGCACCAAGCGTCGGCATACGGCTCAGCGTGGTGTTCACGTTGATACGGCCGGCGGTGCGTTTCCGCGGCGCAAGCACGATATGGGTAATCACACCCACGTCACCCAGCTCACCCATGTTGCGAACCCGGAGGGCCAGGAAATTATCGGTCACCCGGACAATCTGGGGCTTCCAGCCCCCTACGGCATTGTTGCCATAGAAGATGTAGCCATCGTCATCGGCTTTGTAGATGATGGACGGTGTCCAGTCCACGGGGTTAATCAGGCCCGGTGGTTTCACCGAGGGATCGGCCGTGCCTGAGGCGACCGGGGCTACACCCCGGGCTTCCGTCGGATCGGTGATTACATCCAAGGCAAAAATGGGGTTGAATACGGAACCCGCACGATCGGGGTGCGAGGGGTCGTTGAATATGATTTCCCGGGTCACCTCATTTATCGCCAGCGAACCCTCGTTGATGACCGGTGCGACATCATAGAGCAAGTTGGTCTCGGCTTTCACCGGCAACGTCGGGTCGTAGGTCGCCGAATTCGCCGATACGTCGGCGGCGTCCAGGAGGCGCTCCCGCATACCGGGAACAAAGGTGCCCACGTAGAGCACGTACTCGCCATTTTCCAGACCATCGGCACCATCCCAGATAAAGAGACCTTCGGGGCGGTTAACGTTGGTGCTCGCTGTCACGGGTGCGGGAAACTCGGGCCGCACTTCGCTCACATACATGGCCACCCGCTGTTCCATGGGCCAGCGGTTGGCATAGGGATCCACGGCGTTGGCGCGCATATAGGCGTCAAATTGATTGGTGCCCAGATAGCGCCAGTTGAAAAGATAATCGGGCGTCAGCTGTTGGTTGATGGTGACCCCGTTGATGTAGGACGGGTACGAGGGAAAACGATCCACCACGGTGGTGGTATCCCAGGCGGTATTCGCCAGCGGGAAGAGGAAGACCGGTGCCCAGGTGGCCGGGGCCAGATAGGCACCGCCCGTGCTGAAGGGATTCTTGACCCAATCGAGAATAGCGGCATGGGCACCAACCGGGAAGGTGGTCGTGTCGCTCAAATCGGGCACAATGGGATGGAACTCGGCCTGACCTACGGTGAAGGTCGCCGTATCCAGCGACATACTGTTTGTTGCGGCCGTAAGGAGGTTGCCGAAAGTCCGGTTGGTGATGGCGTCCTGACCCAACGTGGATCCCCGCAGGGCGATATCCTGCCTGGAGGATTGGCCGTCGTTGGCCGCCGTATTACTCTGCAGACCATAGTTCATCATGGTCATGTCGCGGAGATAGACCGACCCGCCCGCCAACGCCGTGTTCACGGCATCGTGGAGGTAGGTCTGGTGGGGCACGTTCATCAGGTCCCCAGGCGTCGCAAATTTCTTGTTGGCCACAAAGCCCTTGGCCGTATTCCAACTCTGGTCACGCTGGGTGTTGAGATCGCCCCCTACGGGGCCATCCTCGTGGGTGCGGAACCAGGGTGCCGCCTCGAAGAACTGGCGATTGTCCGGAGCGCCCGCAACAACCCGCTCGAGATCCCGTGGGTTCTCGCTGAATCGGGTCGCCGTGTTCATGCGCAGGGGCGTGGCCGCCATGGCATGAAGGTAGAGGCGTCGTTGCCGTTGGGACAGGGCAAGGGGTAAGACGGGAAAACGAACCCGCCTATCCACCAGCGAATTGTTGGCTACCAAAATGGGCAGGGTAGCGGTCGTCTCCAGCTCGGCCTCGAAAAAGCTCAGGCTGTCGGCCCAGTCGTCGTAATTACCATCGGTGGCCTGCCAGCGATTCTCGGTACCGAAGCGATCACCATTGTAAAGGGGGTGTTTGCGCTCCAGGCTGCGATAGAAATCCAGACCCATCTGGTTTTCGGGCCAGAAGGTGGGGTAGCCACTGTTAATCGTGAGGGGAACATTACCCGCGCCCAGATCGACGGGGAATTGCTCCAAATCATCAATGGTGCGGTTGGTCACATCGTATTCGCGATAGGTGACCCGATCCGCCACGATTTCGTCGTTGGCATCGCCCTGATAGAGGGTGACGATGACATTGTCGCCGGGATACCAGCGCCGTTCGGCGAAGGCCTTCCAATCGGGGGGATCAAAATTGCTGCCGAGGTACGCATTGTCGTTCAATGCCGGGTCAAGGGCCGTAACGGCCAGCAGGGTCGCGTCAATTGCGGTAATCGTTCCGTTGGCCGCCGGATAGAGTGCCAAAGGCACCGGCACCGAAAGCTCATTGAAATTGAAGTAGTCGATATCCGTCGGATAACTATTGCGGTCGCTATAGAATTGTATAGGCAGGAGCTGGTCGGTGTAGTACCCTGCGGGGACCCCGAAGCCTTCGTCCACCCCTTCACTCAACTGGGGGTTGACGCCGTCGCCATTGAAGCCCGCGGCAATGCCAAAGGGATCGATATCATCGAAGGTTGCCGGGCCACCGGGTACCGTTTCGCCCCGTTCGTCGATGAGGCCATCAAAATCATTGTCTACCATATCCCGGTCGAGGGTACCGGCGATATAACGGGGATCGGGGATAAGATCGCCGTCATCATCGGCTCCAAAAACCACGTAGGCCCCATCGCCATCGTTGTCGATGCCGTCGCGCTCGGGGTAGTTGGGCAACACGCCACCGCGCAGCACCAGGGCCGCCACGGTATCCACGTCGATCACGTCGTCCATGGTAAATGCAAAGGGTGCGGTTGAAAATGGATTCTCTGAGGTGAGGCGGAGGTTATCCATCTGGACAATGCGGTCCCAGGGGCGATTGGCACGAGACAGATTGGTCTCGCCCAGGGCCACGCTATCGAGGCCGTCGGTGGTCGACAAGATGGAGGCTTCCGTGAGCACATTATCCGTATCGCGACCGAGGGTCGTGTCATACATGGAACTGGCACCGTCGCCGTCGCGGTCCACGTAATCTTCAAAGCGGTCCCGGAAAGGATCATAATTGCGACGGAAGACACTCCCCGTGAAATCCCCGTAGAAGGTCATGGGATGGGGCGAGATATAATTGGGCGAATCATCGCCAATGGGCGGCACAGTAATCGGCTGGTCGGTGATCGTATTGGTGTAGGAGAGGAAGGCATTGTCGCTCGCGGCCAACCCCATACCATTGTGGGCAATGGCATTACCCGGCTCATAGATCAGGCCAGCCTGAAGGGCAGGATCCACGCTTCGTCGGTAATGATCATATTTATTGAAGGCCAGGAGCACCATGCCCTGGGGGGCCACCAGGGTGCCCTGGGGCACTTTCCATTTGCTCTTGAAGGGATCGGGGGGAACATCATCGCCCCGGTCAGGAATACCCACTTCCAATTCCCAGCCGCCAATGTCTACGGCGTCGTTGGACACATTCACCAACTCAACCCATTCGTGATCGGGCTCCTGGCTGAAATCCAGGGAGTCGATAGCGAGGGTGGTTGGTACTGGAGGTCCTGGAGGAGGTGGTAAGGTCGGGTCCAGACGAAATGCGATATAGAGATCTTCTGACGCACTGACTGTCACGGTGAAGGTCTGTGGAAACGCTGCTGAGCTTGGGGTACCCAGACGCGTATCTGAGACACCATCATAAATGCCACCGTCCGAATAGTAATCGTCCGCAGCGGGGTTAAGGCCATCCGTACCATCGAGAAAGACGGAACCGAAGGGGGCACCGGGTACCTGCTCGGAGTGGTGCAGCACAGGGGGTGAACGGAACGACGCGGGATCAACTGCGGGCGCGCCATAGCTGATGGAATATTGGAGGTCCGCCGCATTGGCAGCGGTAATACCCAGAACGCCCAGTGTCGCGGGGTCCACGAGGTTAACGGTCAAATAATAGCGCCCTGGAGGCATGGCATCCGTAGCGCCGATACGGAAATTTATAATGCTGTCGGGTGTACTTGTTTGAATCCACGTCCTGTCACCCAAGTATCCCGGTACCGCCGCTGTCGTTCCAAGAATCCAAGCACCGGGACCTTGCAGCAGACGTTCGACATCAAAATAAGGCAATTCGGCATGACCACCCTGGGGATCGAAGTTTTTCTGGTTAATCGCTGGAAGCAGGCCAACCGGGTCATCGAGATTGGGCACCAAAATCGCTGGGTTCGGCAGGGCCTCGGCCTCGATGCGACGGACGGGGCGCACCATGAGCTCATTGATGCGAATGGCTTCGTTGCCCGAAGCGGTGTAGCTAATCTGGCGCACTTCCGGGTTGCTATCTACACCGACCACGCCAGCCACGCCGGGCTGGACGGCGTCGAAGGTCCACCAGTCATCGCGGAATTCCAGTTTGCGGGAGATATCCATGGTGTGAAGGAGGTGATCCTGAATCTCTTCGACGGGCAGGAGTTCCCCTTCCCGAATCTGCTCACGACTGCTGAGTCGGGTGGGCCAGGTGTCGTAGACTGCGTCGGACAATGCGGCGGTCTGGGCGACCCGATCGCGCCGTTCGGTGCTCAGCAGGCTCCGGCCATTGTCCTTATCGCGAAAATCGACAATGTCGACGGCCGACTGCATAATCTGAAGTACGGGATCGGCCGGAATGCCACCCACGGATGGAATCAGGGTGCCGAAACCATCGTCCACCCACATCAGACCTTCACCGGGCGAATTCAGCAAGGGAGCAGCCGGATCAAAGGAAGAACGGATGTGGACATCGCCCTGAAGCAATCCCTCGGCAAAGCGATTAACCGTGAGGGCGGTGGTCAGGGGTGCGGTAGTCACGGTCTGCACGCTATTGGCGATGAGCAGGTTTGCCGCAATCTGCGGGGCGGAAGCCAGATTGTAGTCGAGTTTATTGACGGCCCGGATGGCACCGTTTTCACCCACGACGAAATTCACATTGCGGTCGGTGCTGTAGGCGGTCATGGCCTGTTGCAGGTCGTTGTATTGTCCGCTGCCGATGATGCCGCTGAGTTCCAGGGTATCTTTCAGCTGAAGGTCGCCAAATTCGCCCACTTCATTGGCGGCGTTGTCACCGTCGTTGTCGCCGGTGTCTGCGGTGCCAACCAGCAGGTATCGGTTGTTGCCTTCCGCTTCCAGATTCCGGAGGGAGCGATAGCGCTGCATTTCACTGAAGTCATCGGTACCTTCGAAATCACCGAGCAGGGCGTAGTACACGCCAAAGAGCGGATCATTCAATGGGGGCAGATAGAGACCTTCATCAACCAGGCCATCGCCGTCGTTATCCTGGCCGTCGAGGGCCGCCAGCAGCAGGTTGGCATTGTCATCTACACCACCGTAGCCGGGGAGGTTCACATCCGCATTATAGTTGTTGCCCGGCGCGCCGCCGCCACCCGTGAGGGCGGTCCAGCTATTGAGGGCGCGGGTCACCCCATAGTGAGGTAGCACGCGGGTTTCTAATTCGTTGGTTGTCCGCCCGTTGCCGAGGGAGCGCCTGGGAGCGGTCAAATTGGGATCGCTGAAGGGCTCGTGGTGGTGACCACCGGCCACATTCATGTTGAGCCCACCGGCCTCATCGCGCACAAGAACGGCCGCGCGTCCTACAAGATTACAGACCGCTTCACCGGAGTGGGTAATGCGGAGTATCGAGGGCAGGGCCGCCTGGTAGTTGAAGGTAATTCCGGGGCCATCATATTCGGAATAAAAGGTGCTCGAAGCGGGCTCGATGGTCAGCACGTTCCCCGGTATGGAAAAGATGGTTGCATCGAGATTAATGTCGTCATAGGATTTGCGCAAGGCAATTTCAAAGCGCTCGGCATCTGGTGGTACAGGTACCGCGCCGTCACCGGGGTGCCAGTTGCCGGCGAGCTGCCAGTTGTCGTAGTAGTTTGGCTGGGGCACGGTTGCGGTTACTGCGGCGCTGTTTTCGTCCGTTTGATTTTCAATGGCGCGCACAATGGTCGTGCCATCGTTGGCCGGGCTTTGCACCCCCGTGTCTTCGAAGCCCATCAGGCGGAAGGGCGGGCCGTTGGCCGTGTTTGGGCCCACGTAGGCGTAGGCGCTGTAGTTGTTGGCCAGCATGTCCCAGTCGTTGTCAATGACATCGACACGAGAGGCGTTCAGGCTAATACCAATGACCGTGCCTGCGGCGATATTTTCTGGATTATCGGAGGCAAAGACCCGGATTTGCGCGGGAAGGGTCACCGAGAGGGGGGTGAGGATGCCGAAATTGGCATCGTCGGGCACGAGGTCGGGTACGATGCCGTCGGCGTTCAGGTCGATGGCAATTTTAATTCCGGGCAGGGGTGCCGTAAGAAAATAGCCGTAGAACGGTCCTATGGGCTGTTCGTTGGGATCGGCACCATCGATAAGTCCGTTGCCATCGTTGTCGAGGCCGTCGTTGCCGCCATAGTAAACAAAGGTGGGCAGCTCCAGGGATTCGTCGAGGTCATCGGCAACGCCGTCGGCATAGCCACCGATGCCGTTGTCGTCGTCGATGTTGTTTTCCTGATTCTCGTCGACCATCCCATCGAGATCATTGTCAATGCGATCATCATAGAGCCGCAATTGTTGGAGGGCGATGTCTTCGCCGATGATTTCGCCGCCACTGGCAAAACGATCTTCCCCAATCGGAATCCACATGGAATCCCGTAGCCCGTCGAGATCAAGGTCTTCGTCGGTCCAGGTATCAATCCATTCCAGGGGGTAGCGTAGCGACTCGTCCAGCACGTCGGTGGGCGCGCCTGGTACGGGTTCATCGTACAGGCCATCCCCGTTGAAATCCGAGGGACCATAGTACGCGGGAGTCACGAAGGGTCCACGGTTTGGATCTAATATGTTAAAAATATAGTCGTAGGGCAGCCCCGTGCTCACATCGCGCACATTGGCATAGGCCATCGGGCCCAGGTCTTCATAGCGCGGGTAATAGAGCCACGGCGTGGAATTGGGACCGTTGTACAGTTGCTCTTGTATGCCGCCGCCAAAATCGATGAAGGGCATGTTTGCCAGATTGATGTAGGGAATGCCGCCCTGCTGCAGAGGAATGCCACCAAGTAATGCCCACGGCTTGCCCGCAACCCAGCGGCCATCAAAGAAGGCGAACTGGCGGTGATCGAAGGAGGTTGATTCGGGATGCTCCAGGAAATTCCGATTGATTTCCACCATCGCTTTGGCAAGCGCAGAGTCCACCAGCAAATCGGCCTGAATCCGGTTCTGGACGCTGTCGGCGTTTTTGACCTCCTGGCGACTTATGGAGTAGAAGGTTAGGGCGATAGCCAGCAGTATGGTCATGATCGCAATAGCTACGATCAGCGCTGCGCCGCGCTCTCTCGTTGGGCGACCCGATTTGGGAAACGTGTTCCTGTTCATCATTGCTACTTCACCTTTACCTGGCCGCCATCCGTGCGGCCCCATTCCCCAACACCGGAACCTGGACCCAGTGTCCACTTCCGTTACCGCGCGTGGGGTCCGTCCCACGTCCTCAAGCCTGTTTTTCTGAATTCTTTACCGTCAACGGTTGACCCAAAACACTACAGGGCCTGACCGGGGGTTCGTGCGATTACACTGCTCGGCGTGCGACCGGAGGCCGCAGGCACCTGTATGGATTGTTCAAAGAGCCGACGAAATCCCGGTGCGCCGGGACGGGTCTTGGAACGGGTCACCCACAATTGGGGTGTTATCACCCGGGGCAGATTGGGCAACAGGGGCGAACCCAGGTTGGCCCGGCTCTCGCGCAGGGTGCTCAATTGCTTGTCAGCCAACTCGCCGTCGATTTCTACGAGGTCGGCGTTGGAATAGCCCCCCACGCCAGCGCCCAACAGACCGGGCACATCGAGCACGGAGTAGGGGTCATCGGGGTCACTCAGGTTGTCGGCGGTATTGAAAAAGTTTACGTTGCCGTTCTTGCCGTCGCCGTAAGAAAACTTCACCTCGGCGTCGAGGGCATCGAGGGGATAGCCGTTGAAGGTCACGGGGTTGCCGGTGGCGGTATTAAGAAGTATGGCCCGGGAAATAATACCGTCTGCCACGACGAATTCGTTGACCACCCGGTGGTTACGCAGATTGTTGGAGGTGGTGGATGCTTCGTCATACCAAAAGCCGTTGCCATCGGATTCGGGCCCGGTGGACGTGGGATCGAGGTCCTCCACACCCATCGTTTCGCCGGAGAGCATGCGCAACCAGAATTCCCGTTTCTTCGCGCGCAGCAGGGTGTCGAAGGTATCCCGGCCGAAGACCCGCAGGTATGTCGTGTCGAAGGTCACGGGGTGGACCCAGCCACCGCCCGCGTTGATGTTTTGGTACACCTCACGCATGTCGTAGGTGGTGGTACTCGGGTCAGGATTGAGGGCACTCAGGAGAAACTCAAACTGGGCCGCTTCGTTGGCGTCCAACCCACCGAGGGGGGCGTCGTTCAGGGGCTCCACGGGATCGATGTAGACGGGTGCCCAATCGAGGGTGATATCGGCGGTGTTGGTGCCGTTGCGCTTGACATACATATTGAAGGTATCGAGATCGGTCACGCCGATTTCTTCAAGGCGGATCAGGCTCTCGGTCTGAATGATGACCTCGAATTCGATGTAGTCATCGACAAGATTGGTACCACCGCTGTTGTAAGCGGCATTGAGAACATTCAATGCATTTTGCACGAAGGCCTGGGCCGCGACGCCGAATAGCTTTTCGTCTTCACGGGCGATGCGCTGAAACTGGCGCTGTACATATTGGGTCACGGTGCCCCAACGCTCGGTGATGGTCAACTCGAAGGCGGGCTTGGACAATTCGGGATGAAAAACATAGGACACCCGGCCCAGTTTGCCTTCGTCGAGGGCACCCACAAACATGAAGCCGTCGGGACGGCCGTAAAAGCTGTAGACATCACCAAACTCTTCGGACACGAAGGCACCGCTCAGGTCACGGTCGATGGTGGTCATGGCGGCCCGGGCATTTTCGTAGGCGTCGATGCTGGCGTAGCCCTGGCGCGCACTGTCGACAGCGGCGCTGAACATGGTCGCGAGGCCACTCATGAGAATCAGGAAGATGACCATGGCCACCAGCAATTCGGTGAGGGTGAAGCCGCGCTGACCGTGACGATGGGTTCGGGTTCGTGGGTGATACTTCATCATGGCCTCTCTATTGCTCGGTGACATAGGTCACAAAGCGTTCACGGCGCCCGTCGAAAAGTTCTACGTTGAAGGTCACGCGATACAGATCGACGTCACTACTGATGCGCTTCACGGTGCTGGTCCAGGACTTGTAGAGGCCCGGCACGGGATCAAAGTACGTCCCCCCGGCAGCGCTCAGATTGCGATAGGCATTGGCGGAAGCCCAATCGGTCAACAAGGGACCCACACCGCCCGCGCGCAATTTGCCCAGCTCGGTCTTGGCCAGAAAGGCCACCTGCTGACGCACGGCTGCATTGTGGGATTGTTTAATGGACTCAGGGAAAATTTTCATGATGGCAATTATCGCTACGGCCAGAATGGTGAGGGCCACCATCACTTCCAGAAGCGTAAAACCACTGCGCTGATTTGTTTTCATGACGGAAACCTCACTAAAAGTTCTTCGGGATTTCGGTACGTCCCGTCGATTTGAAAATATGAATCTTCCGATACAACATATTGGGCAGGCCACCGGCATCAAAATGGGTGTCCAGCTCAGGGATGATCAATCGCTCTTCGGCGATACGAGACGCCACCGGCGCGATATAGATGGTGAATCGTTCGTTATTGCTGTTGACACCCAGACGACCCGAAGGCTTAAACACATGGGCACCAAAGGTCTCGGTGGTGAAATTCGTGGGGGTGGAAGCGAAAGTCGCGAAATCGACGCCCTCCAGCCCTGAGGGCACGCCTAAGGCGACGGATACACGGGAAATTCCCATTTCATCGGCCACCGTGGTCATCGGTATCGTATCCGTCAATCGAAAATTGGATCGAAGCTGATTCCAATAGATGGGCTGTGGCACAGGGGGGGCGTCGGTGTTGGGTTCTTCGGGATTCATCAACAGGATGGCCATACCCTGAGGAAACTCATTAAAGTCGCCCTTTTCACCTGGAATCGGCACATAGTGTCCACTAAGAGCACCCATGCTGCTGGGTAACTGATACATGAGGGACGCGGACTCAAATTGACGGACGAGATTGCCCGAAATGGAGTCGACTATGGGGAGGACAGGAGCGAATGCCGGATCAGCAGGGTTTTCGGTTGCCGGGTTGGACCCGGGAAAGATGTCGACAGCGGTGGCTTCGTCGTTGGACCAATTATCGAGGTTGTACACCACGGCCGTGTTTACATGGTAGGTCGTGGAATAGATCTGCGCCGCACGCAGCAGGCCCGAAACATCCTGCACCGTTCGCCGGAATTCATCTCGGGAGAAGGCCCCAAGTCGCGCCAGGCCGGGAATGGCGATAGCGGTGAGGAGAGCCACCAGGCCGAGGACCACCATAAGCTCTACCAATGTAAAGCCGCGCCGCCCAATTTTTGCTCCATGTCGCACGGTGAAATACCTCGTGTTTCGGGTTACTAAACTGACCGCAGCCTGATCGACGCCAAGAGACGTCGATCAGGCCACAGGAATTAATTGTAAAAACGCATGTAGGTTTGGTTCTTCTTATCCCAGTTGCAGATATCGTCACCACCACCCATCAACTCCGGCTCCTGACCACTGTCATAGTTGGTGATGGAGTTGTCGGTATAGCCCGGGTCATAGAAACGGAAGAGGGCCTGGCCCGACACGCCATTTTCGCCAAAGGACCAGATAAAAAGATCCTTGCGGTCATCGGCGGGGATACCAATTCGATCCAAGTCGGCACCTGTCTCGGGGTCAAACAGGGTGATAGCGTTCACCTCGGCAGGGTTTACCACATTGCCCAAAAGGCTGAGGATATCGCCATCTACTGCGGAAGTGTCGTCGCCCGGAAGGGTGGCAGCACCTACTTCCGGTGGCAGGTAAACACGGAAAGGTACCGGACCGTTACGGCTGGTGGACCAGGGGCCGGGGTAGAACTGGTACAGCTTGCCCCAAGGGTCGAAGGACAAGTCCGTCATGTAGGATGTGCCCAGGTTACGTATAACGTCTAGTTTAAACAGTGTGTCCGAGATACCCGTGTTTTGAGGGTCCGCCGCCGCGCGACCTTTGCGTAACAGGCGATACATGGCATCAGTATAGCGATCCGTAGCTGCCTGAAAGTCAATTGCGTCCCACGTGGTCATATCACCACCGAGTTCGGTTTCGAGAACGGTGAGGTCGAAAAAATCCGTTATATTGCTGCGACCTGCATCGGAGACCATCTTGGTAATGGCCAATTCGATATTTTGAATCTCCGACTGCGCCTGTACCGCCCGTCCTCGGCGAATCCATTTCTGGACATTGGGAATGGCGATGGCCGCCAGGATGGAGATGATAGCCATCACCACCAGCAGTTCAATCAAGGTAAATCCGCGCTTCGTACGCATTTCAGTTCCTCCTCGCGCGAGCAGCCCGCTCGCGATAAAGCTTATTCACGTTGACAACGCCGTCGGCGATGCCCCAGATTTCTACGGTTTGTTGATTTCGTCGCCCAGAGTAAAGATGGGCAGATATAAGGACACAACGATAAAACCAATGATACCGCCGAGCACCACAATGATTATGGGTTCCATCAGGGTCAACATGGCCTCTACTGCCACCTCCACTTCCTGATCATAGATATCCGCCACCTTATTCAGCATGGAATCGAGCTGTCCCGTTTCCTCACCAACGTCGATCATATTCACCACCATGGGCGGGAACACTTTGGTCTCATCCAGGGGGGCCGCAATGGTGTCGCCCTCCTTGATGCTGTCGTGGACTTTGTCCACGGCGTTCTGGATAACGCTGTTGCCGATGGTTTCCCGGGTAATCTTCAGGGCCTGCAAAATAGGCACGCCCGAGGTAATCAACGTACCCAGGGTTCGCGCAAAGCGGGCCACGCCAATTTTTGTTACCAAGTCACCCACCAGGGGCATTTTCAAACTCGCAATATCCGCTGCGCGTTTCACGAAGCGCAGCTTCAGTATCAACTTGAAGAAAATGATAGTGCCGTTGATACCCACCAGCACCATCCACCACTTGTACACCATGAAGTCACCGGCAGCGATGAGGATCTGTGTCGGTTTGGGCAGGGTGCCGCCCAGTTCACCAAAGATATCGGCGAATACCGGGACCACCTTGATCAGCAGGAAAGATACGATACCGGCTGCGATGAGCAACACGGCAACGGGATACACCATGGCACCTTTAACACGACGTTTCAGCGCTTCTCGACGTTCCATGAAGGTCGCCAGACGCTGCAACACCACTTCGAGAATACCACCGACTTCACCGGCCTTCACCATGTTGACGAAAAGGCGATCAAATTGCTTGGGGTGTTTGGCCAGGGCTTCCGAGAAGGTAGAACCCTGCTGAATATCCTGGGCACATTCCCGAAGAATATCGCGAAGCTTGCTCGGTTTCTGCTGCGCTATCAACACGTTGATACTACGCAGCAGCGGAAGACCTGCATCGATAAGCGTGGAAAGCTGACGGGTCATCGTCACGATTTCCTTGGTCTTCACACCACCGAAATAGAGTTCGTCGATGCCTTTTTTCTCTTTACGCGCACGTTTTTCGTCGCGCTTGCTGGCTTCACGAACAGTGGTCGGATACAGACCCAGGGTACGCACATCATTGATAGCGAGTGCTTTGCTGTCCGAAGACACCACACCCGTGATGGTTTTACCATCTTTGTTCGTCGCCTTATAGAAATATTTGGGCATCTGTCGTTCCTCGATTAATCTTCGTAACTATCGGTGTGATACAACACTTCAGCAGCCGTCGTAATTCCCTGAACGGCCTTGAGCAACCCGGCCTCACGCAGCGTAATCATACCCAGGTGCTTCCGGCTGTAACGACGCAATTTCATGGACGTGGCACTTTCGAGCACCAAGTCACGCATGCCTTCATCTACGTTCAACATTTCATACAGACCGGTACGACCGGAATAGCCGGTGTACTCGCAACTCTGACATCCGACCGCTTTGACCAATTGGAATTTGGGATCGTTACGCCAGGCGGTGGGGATGCCGAGCTTGTCCATTTCTTCTTCATCGGGCTTGTAGACTTCTTTACAGAAACGACAAACCTTCCGGCAGAGACGCTGGGCCAATACGGCCTCCAGGGACGCGGCGATGAGGAAGGGTTCCACATCCATATCCAGCAACCGGGTAATTGTTTCCGGTGCGCTGTTGGTGTGCAAGGTGCTCAGCACCAGGTGACCCGTCAAGGAGGCTTCCACCGCGATCTGGGCAGTCTCCAAATCTCGAATCTCACCAACCATGACGATGTCCGGATCCTGTCGCAAAATAGACCGCAAACAGCGGGCAAAGGTCAGGCCGACATCATCGTTTACCGCGCACTGAATCAGCTGGTCAATCTGAAATTCGACCGGGTCCTCGGTAGTGATGATTTTCACACCGGGGTCATTGAGCAAATTCAGACAGCCATAGAGGGTCGTTGTCTTACCCGAACCGGTGGGCCCGGTAACGAGCATGATGCCGTTGGGCTTCCGGATGGCGTTATTGATGTTTTCAAAAATATCCTGGGGAAAGCCCAGCGCGATCAGATCGTGTTTTACCGCATTCCGGTCAAGAATACGCATGACCACGCTCTCGCCATGGAGTACGGGCAGGGTAGATACACGAATATCGATAACCGTGTCGCCCACTTTGAGCTCGATTCGATTATCCTGAGGCATACGGCGTTCACTGATATCCATATTGGAAATAACTTTAATACGGGAAATCAGGGCAATGGCCAGGTTACGGGGAGGATTCACGATCTCCTGAAGAATACCGTCCACGCGGATACGAATACGGAAATCATCTTCATAGATTTCAAAGTGAATATCCGACGCACGCTTCTGCACCGCTTCCAGGAAGACCAGGTTCACAATCTTGATGACTTCCGGCTGCTGAGCCAGTTCCACCAGGTTGTCGGTGTCGCCCGTGACCTCCTGCATCCCCATTTCTTCCATGGAGAGTGCACCGGTACCCACCTTCTCCTGCAACTCCAGCAACATCTCATGGATCGAATCTCCCTCGAAGGAGTAGTTCGCTTTCCATGACGCCGCCACATCTTTTTCATTGCTGACGGCACCCATCACTTCCATGCCGGTGATCTGTTGCAGATCGTCCAGCACTTGAATGTTGAGCGGATCGGCCATGGCGACGATAAGCTTGTTGCCCGTCTTACGGATCGGCACCACGCTATAAAACTTCGCCACGTCCGCCGTTACGGTACGGATAACTTCTTCGGAAATCTTCACCTTGCTGAGGTCGATTCGCTCCATGCCCGATTGCACGCCGAGGGACTCAATAATGTCCTGCTCTTCACACAATCCCATGGTAACGAGAACACGACCGAGCATGTCCCCGGTCAATCGCTGACGCTGAAGCGCCTCATCCAATTGAAGGGGGCTGATTACACCCTGTTCAACCAGAATGTCGCCCAGTTGTTTTTCGCGTGATCCTAGTGCCATAAGCGTTTAGTTGGCCGCCGGTAAAGGCGCCGGCCCTCCTTCGAGCCCGAGTGCCCGGGCATTGGCTTCAAATTCGTCGCGGAACTGCGCACGACTTGCGCAGTCCTCGTAGCTACAGATGCCCTTACGATAGAGGGCCAGGAGATGCTCGTCCAACAGATTCATACCATACTTATGTCCGGTCTGAATGGCCGAGGTGATACGATACGTCTTATTTTCACGAATCAGATTCTGAATCGCCGACGTGGTGATCATGATTTCATAGGCCGCCACACGACCAAAGCCACTTTTCCGGGGCACCAGGGCCTGCGAAATTACGGCCTTCAGGTTACCGGCAAGCTGGGTACGAATCTGTTCCTGCTGGTTCGTGGGAAAGGCGTCAACCAGACGGTCAACCGTACGTACGGCACCGGTGGTGTGCAACGTTCCAAATACCAGGTGACCCGTTTCCGCTGCGGACACCGCCGCACCGATCGTTTCCAGGTCGCGCATTTCGCCCACCAGAATCACGTCCGGATCCATTCGGAGCGAACGTCGCAGGGCTTCGGCGAAGGTGGGCACGTCTACACCCACTTCACGCTGGGTGATGATACTTTTCTTGTGATAGTGATAGTACTCGATGGGATCCTCGATCGTAATTATATGGTGATCGAAGGTCATGTTCATCCAGTCAATCATGGTCGCCAGACTGGTGGATTTACCCGAACCCGTAGGACCCGTTACAAGGATCATACCGCGGGGCTGCGTAATCACTTCCTTCAGGGAAAGGGGTAAGCCGATCTCTTCGAAGGTCATCATGTTTCGGGGAATTAATCGGAGCACCATGCCCACATAGCCACGCTGCTTGAAGACGGCGACACGAAACCGGGCCACGTCTTCAAAGGCGAAACCAAAGTCGGTGCCACCCACTTCCTGCAGTTCCTGCTGGTTATCCACCGAGGCGATGCTTTTCATCAAGCTCTCGGTGTCTTCACTTGTGAGTGGATTATCACCAAAAAACTGCATGTGCCCGTGCACACGGCCCGCCGGTGGATCATCCACGGCGATATGCAGATCGGACCCATCACGGTCAATCAACATGCGCAACAAGCTAACCATTTCATATGCCATAACGTGTTATCTCCCAAGAATGAACCGACTGTAGGTCAGTCCATTATCGCCTTAACAAGTGGTTCGTCGAGACGGGTCCGACGATTTACTTCTTCCAGAGTTGTAATACCATTTTGCGCCTTTTGCCAGGCGTCTTCACGCATCGTTACCATGCCTTCTTCCCGGGCCGCACGTTTGATGGCGGTCGCCGATTCCTTATTCATCAGCATGTCACGGATACGGTCCGTCGTAATCATTAATTCGTAGGCGCCCAATCGGCCTGCATGGCCCGTGTCGTTGCAGTTGTCGCAACCGGCACCGTGATAGAGCTCTATCTTGTCTACGTCCACAGGAATACCCAGGCGGATCAATTCCTGCTCGTCGGGTTCACAGGACTCTTTACAGTTGGTGCAGATGGTACGCACCAGACGCTGTGCCAGAATCGCGCGCACACCGGAGGCCACCAGGAAGGATTTAATCCCGATATCCACCAGACGGGTGAAAGAACTCGCCGTGTCGTTGGTGTGCAACGTACTGAACACCAGGTGACCGGTCAGGGCCGCTTTGATAGCGATTTCCGCCGTCTCCGCGTCTCGAATTTCACCAACCATCACGATGTTCGGATCCTGTCGCATAATGGCACGCAGGGCCCGTGTAAAGTCGAATTTAATTTCGTGGTTGATCTGCACCTGGTTGATACCCGCCAGCTGATATTCCACCGGGTCTTCTACGGTGATGATCTTGGTGTCGGGCTTGTTGAGGGTGTGCAACGAAGCATAGAGCGAAGTCGTCTTGCCCGAACCCGTCGGTCCTGTCACGAGAATAACCCCCGTGCTCAGGCCCATGAGCTGCTCCCAGGTGCGCTGATGCTCCGGACAAAATCCCAACTGACCCAGACCGAGGAGCAAGCCACTCTTATCCAGGATACGCATAACCACACTCTCGCCATAGAAGGCCGGCAGGGCGCTCACACGCAGATCGACGATTTTGCCGTTCATGTTCATCTTGATACGACCGTCCTGGGGGACGCGACGTTCGGTGATATCCATGCCCGACATGATCTTCAGTCGGGAAATAATAGAGGCTTGTGCCCGCTTGGGCGGGGGGGGCATGAGCTGCATGACGCCATCAACCCGGTATCGCACTTTTACGTCGGCCCGGGAGGGTTCCACGTGTATATCACTCGCCCGCAGGCGGAAGGCTTCGAGGATCAGCTGATTCACATAACGCATGACGGGACTATCGTCGCCGTCATCGTCATCGCCGCCCCCAAGAGCGTCCGCGTCCATGGCATCAATGCTGATGCTGCTCAGGCTGATATCGCTCTGACTCATGCTGCCCATGCTGCTCATGGAAGAATCGAGGGAGCTCAGATTGGACATGGTGCTGAGGGTGCTCATGCTGCTCGCAGAGCTCACGGAAGACAACATGGTTTCCACCGTGTTGTCTTGAAGGCCATAGCATTTGGCCAAAGCCACCGACACTTCCTCTACCGTGCTCAAAACCGGTTCTACATTCCGATCAAGGAGACGACGGAGGTTGTCGAGGTTATTAATATTGGTCGGGTCGGCCGTCGCGATGACAATGGTGTTGCCCCGCTCTTCGATGGGGATTACCCGATAGAGCGTAGCAATACTACCGTCGATCAGTCCGCGAATACGCTCAGGGATCTCCCGATCACTCAACTTCACAATCGGGATGCCCAGCTGATCGGCCAGGCCTTCCGTAATGTGATGCTTACTGATGTAATTCAGACGGACGAGGATCTCACCTATCTTCCGGTGGGCCATTGTCGTCTGTTGTTTGTGGATGGCTTCGTCAAGCTGTTGTTGCTTGATAATGCCCTTTTCCACCAAACGTTGCCCAAATAAGGAGTACGTGGTCTGCATAGTGACACCTCTCGCTTTTGACACACTGTAACTCTACCAAAGAAGGTGTAGTTTGTCAATGTAAATACTGAGAGTAATTACTGATATATCTGGACTTACGACCATTTGTGTCAAGTAATTACCGGCCCAAGATTAAAAAGAACGCACGAAATAGGATCCCATTTCACCTGATCAGAGCACGACCCCGACAGCCCCCGGGGGAGCCAATGTTTATCCCAATTAGATCTCATTGTCACCGATTCACGTCACAATGTCAAGAGTTGTCCCCGGCGGCAGGGGGCGACTGCGGCGCGGCACGACGTCGAATACCTCGTGCGACACCCTGTCACCTTCCCACGTTCGGCTATCCGGCATTCCCTGTCTCCCAACATGGATTCCGGATCGCCCACAGACACCCAACCTGGTCAGGCGTCCCCGAAGCTTCTTACGCCGTAACGCTTACAAAAGTGATCTCACAACGGAGCCCCCGGTCACGGACCGCCGGCTCCATCTCCATCTTATAAATAGTAACCAGATTCTTGCTGGCCCGAATCTTAAACAGCAGATCAATCACTTCCGTGAGGGAAACGCCGTTCAGTTCCAGTTCCACCATAGGGTGCTTGGGCCATTGTTTTTTGTTTCGGGAATTCTGGTCATTGCCAAGCTTTGCCCGTTCACTGAGCCCCGCCTCGCTGACCATACCATTGATGAACGGAAAGAGGCTGAAGGTGCTTCCCCGGGCATTCAATTGCTCCAGCAACTGCTGCTGACTGCTCACCCGCTCCAACTCGGCAATCCGCTCCAACTCCGCCAACTGCAGCTCCTGGGTCTTTAGCGTCATATCGGCCTTGGCCGATTGGAAACGCTTTCCCCAGCTATTGGGCACATAGAAGGCCATAAAAATCGCCAGCAAGAGGAAAAGCACCGCAAAGGCGACCGTTCCCTTCTCCCGCGAATCAAGATCATTCACTCCCATCGTCTCCCTCCTCCGTAATGCGGTGTACCCGCACGGTAAATGTGATTTCACTGCCCTCCGCCTGTTGGGCAATCTCGCTGTCCACGCGGAACAACGCCGATTTCTCCAACGCCGCCTTCACCTCGCCCACATGGGCCGCATTGGTGGTGGATCCGTAGATGGTTACCCAGCCACTGCGGGCTCCAGGCGGCGAAACGGTTACACGGGTAATCAATACCTTGGATTCCGGCATGAACTTGCTGATGTCATCCAGCACGTCGAGCATGGGTGGATCGCGAAAGAAGTTCACGTTCACATCCTGGCCCAGGCCTTCTTTTTCCAGCGCCGCAATTTCCGTATCGAGCTTGCCGATTTCTGCTTCGAGGAGGGCCACCTGACCCCGATAGTAATTCGCGCCGATGTAGTAGTAGGCACCCCAGAACAAGAGGGCTACCAGCGCCATACCCGAGGCATAGACCAGATGGGGCGCCACGGCACGGACCACACTCGCCTGATTGGTGCTGCCTTGGTCAAAGTTCAGTGCAAGGGAGCCACCGGCACCGGAAAAAGCCGCACCAATGACACCTTCCCAGCAATTGGGACCCTGGGGCAAGTCGTCCCGGGACAAGATAAGTTCACTACCCTTAATACCCTCGAGCATGGAAGCCGAATGCACCGGCAGGCGCAACGCCGTCGACAGGTCATCCTGCTCGGCCGGTGAAAGAGAAAGGCCCGTTAGGTCCAGGTCCGCAATTTCACCACCCCCCCGCCACTTCGACAGGAAGGCCCGCAAGGTAATCTGCACTTCACGGCCCACCCGTTGGGGCGACTCAAGTACCGCGTTGCCCTTCAGGGGCAGATTGCGGAAATAGGCCAGGGTACCGTTAAAGAGAACGGCCAGGCTCAGACACTCATCCCGCACGTGCAAGATTGCCTGCAACCCTTTCGCAGCTTTTCGGCCCGACTGCCACAACCCCGTCAGGGCCACGGCATCCAGATTCACCGCCTCCACCTCAATACCCGCTTCGTCGAGGATATGGCGTTGCTCTTCCAGGTGCGTGCGGCGCACCCCGACAGCCAACACTTCGGTCTCGCCATCCACTTCCGCCACCAGATTAAAATCAAGCAGGAGCTCATCGATGGGAAAGGCCAGGTGGGGCTCCAACTCAAACTGAGCCGCCGCCAGCACACGCTTCCGTCCACGAATGGGTATGGTGATAGAGCGAACGATGCTATGGCGACCGCTCGCACACAGCACAAACACCACGGGTGGATTCTTCAAGGCGTCGACGGCCTCGCTCACCGCCAGCACCAGCGCCGGAATGCGATCTTCTTCTTCCGCATAGGCCGCAACCCGCGACTGCACTTCAAGCACCGTGGGCGTGCGACCGCCGGTCTTCACCACCGCCACGCGGACTTCGTTGTCCACAAATTCGATGGCACCTATTTTTGCACTCAACAGCATTAACGCTACTCCGTATATGCGGCGGGACCCATCGGATCGACCACCGCCCAAAGGGGCCTATTGTATAACTTTCCATTCCAGAATGCGATAGAACTCTTCCAATGCAGGAATCACAATGTTCGAAGCGCCCCCATTCGGGTCCAGTTGATTGGTGTTCTGGGTATTACCCGTCGGGAATTCGTAAAGGCTTTCATCCTGAGGCACCCGAAACACATAGGCCTCATTGCGCACCATAATATCATCGAGCAGGGCGTCGCCCTGGATCCGGAAGATGTGGCTGTATACCGTAAACATATTCCGAATCGCATCGTTCTGCTGATCCCGCTGTTGTTGCTGGTCGTTGTTGTTTCGGCGCGACGGCGATCGGGTCGTTGTATTTTCTGCGTCACCGGCCGTCACGTCAGAAAAGGTGACATACTGACTGAGCTGGCCCACTTCGGTGAAGGGCTCACTCACCTCCACATCCAACACCACCGTCAAAATCCCCTCCACATCCACATCGTCTGCCAGGGGACCCGTCGCCCCCTGGAAACGCCACCCTTCACGCATGGCTTCCAGCACTTCACAAAGCCCCGTGTCGTAGTCCACATAGGCCGTATTGGGGTTGATGCGCCCGAGCCAGTCGCCATGAACCGTCAGATACTCCGACAAGGGCAACTGGATGGGCTCCACATTCTGCTTGCCGAAATACAAATCCGTTGTCATCCCTTTGATCAGCAGCAACTCGTCGATAGAGTCCATCGGGCCGTTTTTGCAGGGGTAGGGCACTTCCGATGCCTGATAAAAATCGCTCTCCGCGCCATCATCGGTGACTTCATTATCCTCATCCATCCAGTCGATGAGCGAATCTACCAGCCCCTCGGCATTCACGCTGTCGTCCCGGGTGGTAAAGAAATACACCAGGGCTTCCTTGATATGCTCCCGGACCGTCGGCTCACCGGCAGCCTCGTAGTAGACCAGGGCATTCAGATTAATCTTGCCAAACTCATCGGAGATGGTCGTTCGCATGACCGCATCATTCAGCGGCTCGAAGGTGCTGGGTTGGGCCCACGCGCTCAGGCGGCTATCGGAAGGCACACTACTCCCCCCCGCCACGGCCAATTCGTTCTGGAGGCGATCCGTCTCGAGGATGGCGATGCCGTTGTAGACCGCCGAACGCGCCGCCAACCGTGCCTGAAAGTCGTTTCCCGCATTCAAGGCATAGGACGCCTCCACCTGGGCCTCGTAGGCAAACTCCACCACCAGCACGGTAAGCAGCACAACAAAGAGCAGCGTCAAAATTAACGCCACACCTTCGTTTCTCTTTTTTCGTCTCTGCTTCATGGGTTTCATTTCATAGGGACCCGCCGAGTCCCATTATTTCTCTTCAAAAATAGCCGAACCGCCATCCACGGTCTCCGAATAGCGCTTGTGATTGGGGTCCTGAAAATCCGGGGTTATCACACCGGCACCCGTGGGCAACACCACCACGAGACTCATATCCGGGTCTTCTTCGGTGCCCACCCCGTCCGCGAGGTCGCCCCGCAATTGCTCTTCCGTCTTGGCAAGATTCACGCCCACCCGGATGGCCCAAGGCAACATACCGATTTCATCCGAATTCCATTCTTCCACCCACTCCTCCGCCACACCGTCATAGTATTCAAAGTTGATGGAGCGAATGGGAATCTCCCGCTGCCAGAGTCCTTCTTCGTCATCTTCAAAAAACGCCTCGTCACTGTCTTCACCCAGGGTGAGAGGACGCTCGGTAATAAACAACGTCACCGACGGTTTTTCTTCGTCAATATCGGCCCCAAAGGTCTTGAAAACACTGTCTTCCGACGTGGTCGGGTCGTCAATGAGGTATTCCACCTTTTTCACGATACCCGGCAGCGATTTTGCGCCGCTCGTGGGCAGGGTCGTCACGAAACTCAGCGTATCCGCCGGGCCAAAGGCACCGGACTCATCTTCGCCGACCAAGGCATATTCACCCGAAAAATTGGCGTGTACCGCGCTCAAATTGGTGCCAAGATGCTCGCGCAGGTAGGTCTGGATACGCATTTCATCGGTGGACGACCGGGCAATCTCTGCCGAGTCCGCCACCGCGATAAAGCTGGTGTAAATGGCGGCCACGAGTCCCACGAGGATGACCATGGCCACCATGAGCTCAATGAGGGTAAAGCCGCTATTAGGCCGCACCCGATGCAACGCAGGACCGGCCATCAGGTCAGCCCCCCGAGCACTTCGGTGCTGCTGATATTAAAGACATAAAAGTTCAGGGTTTCGTCTTCCTCGCCAGGAATACGCAAGGTGGCTTGCACCTGATAAAAAGGAATAGGGGCCTCTTCCGTGCCGCCCAGGGGCGTGCCCTGGTAACTCCACGTATAGCCTGCGTAGCGCCCCTTAAACTCGCCCGACCCCGTAAGCTCGCCGGTAAGCACGCCAAACTCGGCCTCCCCCACCGCCCGCTCCAGCAACTGGCGTTTCAAAACCGCATCGTTCATGGACTCATAGAGATTGAGGGCGCTCAAATGGGTATTCAGCAGAATAAAGACGGCGGAACCAAGAATCGCGAGGGCCGCGAGGATCTCCACCAGGGTGAAGCCGCCGTTACTGTTATTTCGGGGGTGAATCACGATTCAATCCCCCGGCCGAGGTGGATGGTGCTCCGGTTGGATAGGGGATCCCAAAACACGGTGTAGGCTTCACCATCTTCGTTTTCAATATAGATAAGCACCGACTGGGTAAGGCCCAAAACGGAAAACTCCGCTTCCGCTACGCCTTGGGAGATGTAGTCGCCGTCAATCTCGACCCCCACAATGCGGACGTCGCCCCGCAGGGCCGTACGTCGCAGGATGGGGTCGCCCAACTCCTCTTCGACGGGCTCTTCTTCGTCAAGTTCAAAGGCTTGGTCCTCGCCGAAAATCGTGCCCGCATCTTCGAGAAAGCTCTCGTCGTGCTTTACATTTTTCGCACGCACTTCCAGGGCCTGGCGGGCAAAACTGTTGAACTTATCGTCCATCTGATAGCCCGCAAGCTCGGGATCGAAGGCACCGTCGCCATCGCTCAGAATGCCAGACAGGTCGCTCTCACCGAGAAATTTCTCCTGCAGGTCGGCCGAAGAATTGACGCCCATCTCCCGCAATTGCGCGAGCTTGGCCAATTGATCCGGCTCGGCTTCGGCGGCTTCGGCCTCGGCCTTTTCTGTCTCTGGTAGTATCCAGTGGACGGCGTAAATTTGCTGCTCTTTCAGGTCGATACGCACCACCACCCGATCACGTAACAGAGCCGAGTGGGCCATGGCCCCCTGGCCAAAACCCGCCACCCGACGGGCACTGCCCTCGAGTTCACTGAAGGCAATAATCGGCAACAACTGGGGAATGGACATGGCCGCAATCACCCCAATCAGAAACACCACGATGGCCAGCTCAATGAGCGTGAAGCCCGCCGATTGCTGACGGCGCGCACGCGCTTCGCCACCACACCGCCTGTGAGAATGGTTGTTGTTACCACGAAGGTCACAGGACAACCTGTGGCCGCAGGCAAATCGAGGCAGGGCGTCATTCCCGCGAACGCGGGAATCCAGCGAGTATGTACGGTTAACTTTCCGCGCTACTGGGTCCCCGCCTTCGCGGGGATGACAGCCCGGGAGAGCTGTTTCGGATGACACCGTACGACACGTGTATTCGATGGCGTGTGGGGTCAACCCAAGAAATCGACGAATAGGTGCACGAAAGACAAAAAGAAAAGAAGGGCGTAGTGATACGTGAGCAGTTTTTATCATCATGCACTCCTTTCGTTTCGTCGTGGCAACAACTATCTCAAGACGCTCCGCCCCCGGAATGGAGACAAGAACCACGACACTCAGTTCGCCTGAATATCATCGCTCCGGATATCGGCATCCACTTCTTCGCCGCCCGGCACGCCATCGGCACCCAGGGAGATAATGACGAACTTCCGCGATCCTTCGAGCTGATACTGGTAGGGGTTGTCCCATGGGTCCAGTGGGATGCTCTTCGAGGTCAGAATGGGGTCACCGGATGGCGGACTGACCAACTGATCCAGGCTGTCGGGGAACTTCTTGAATTTAATCTTGTAGGAGACCAGCGCCGTTTCGAAATTCTTAATTTGGGCCTTGGCGGCCGCCACGTTGCCGTCGTCCACGGAACTCAATACATTAAACCCTACGATGGCCGCGAGGACAGCAATAATCGAAATCACCACCATCAATTCAATCAGCGTAAAACCACTGGTACTGCCGCTTTTACGACGTGCCTGATTCTGTTTCATCTCTACTCTCCTTCAGTTTATATTCTGGCTCATATTCAGGATTGGCAACAGGATTGATACAACCAGGAAGCCAACGAAAATGCCCATGACGATAATGATAACCGGTTCAATAAGGGCCACAATGGCCTCGATGGTAAGCCGCACGTCTTCGTCATAGGTGTCGGCTACCTTTATCAGCATATCTTCTATTTCACCACTCTTCTGTCCCAACTCTACCATGTGAATCATCATGGAGGGGAAGAGGCCTGTTTCACGCATGGGCTGGGCCAAATCGCGACCGCGACGTACCCCCGCCTTCACTTCATCCATGTGTTCCTTAAAGTAGCTGTTCTCCAACACCGAGTTCACCACCTCCAG
This sequence comes from uncultured bacterium, assembly GCA_963977445.1. Classification (GTDB taxonomy): domain Bacteria; phylum Hydrogenedentota; class Hydrogenedentia; order Hydrogenedentales; family JAEUWI01; genus JAEUWI01. Next base: position 35,654 of record CAXBPH010000037.1, read on the forward strand.
GGCGGGCAACATGGTCAGTCCACTTTGGAGCATGGTGCCCATGGTCCGGGCAAAGCGGGCGCACACCAACTTGAGGTGCAGGCTGCCATAGAGGGGAAAACGCAATTTCATGCGGTCCCATTTCAGCCGGCCCTGTGGTCGGGAAATCCACCAGCGCCAAAGGGTTATGGCACCAAAGATCGCTGCGGTGATAAGCCACCAGTAGGCGCGGAGAAATCCGCTCGTGGCAATGAGTATTTCCGTCGGCCGGGGCAACTCGGCCCCTTGCTTGGCGAAGATATCGGTTATACGGGGAACGATGAAGGTCATCAGAAAGATGACCACGGCGATGGCAAAAAAGCCCATGAACACCGGGTAGGCCAGGCTCGACGTGAGCTGGGCCTTGAGCTTGGACTGGTGCTCCTGCATGTCGGCCAGCCGAAACAGGACCTCTTCCAGGGTGCCACTCACTTCACCGGCACGCACCATGTTCACATAGAGGTTGTTAAAAAGGCGGGGGTGTTTTCCCAGGGCATCACCGAGGGTCATACCGCCGTTTACGTTATCGCGGATGTCATAGATAGCGGCCTGGAGCCGGGGCTTGCTGGTCTGCTCCTGCATGGCCGCCAGGGAATCCACCAGGGGCATACCGGCACGAAGCAGCACCCCGAATTGCCGGGTAAGCATGGACAGATCCCGGGTGGAGACGCGGCCTCCGCCCGATTTGGGTCCATCGTTCCCTTTGCCACCACGGGAGAGTGTCTTGCTCTCGGTGATGTCGGTGGGGAACAGTCCCTGGTCCCGGAGCTTTTGCCGGGCCTGCGACGCACCCTCGGCGTCGATGACGCCCTTGGTGTTCTTGCCCGTCGCTTTGTTTATCGCTTTGTAATCGTAGACCGCCATACGCCGTCTCGGTTTCCTTTGTGGTTCTTGGAACTATCCATTCAACTACAGGAGACCCACCGGTGGGGCCTTCATGACGAAAACGATGTGTGGGACTCGGGGTTACCCCGTGCCGCTGTAGCGGATCCATCTGCCCCCTGGAACGAAGCCTTCCGCTCCACCGCCCCCACCGTCATCAACCCATGATTTCTTCTTCCATATCATTCCGCGTGACCCGCAAGATCTCTTCGGCCGAGGTCAGGCCGAGCATGGCCCGGTTTGCCCCGTCTTCCCGAAGGGTACGCATCCCGAACTTCCGGGCTTCGCGCTTGATCTGGTTTGAATCAACCCCCTGCAGGGCCATCTCCTGGATGCGGGTCGTCATGACAAGCAATTCGAAGATACCCGTTCGGCCGCGGTAGCCCCGATCGGAACAGGCGCTACAGCCCACGGCGTGATAGAGGATCCGTTTTTCCGGGTCCGCCGGCGCGTCCACACCCAGCTCTTTGTAGGTTTCCAGCTCGGGGGTGTACGCCACTTTGCACGTGTCACAAATGCGCCGGACCAGACGCTGGGCCTG
>CAXBPH010000038.1:0-36920 GCA_963977445.1 uncultured bacterium
ACCGGACCGGGTAGACTCTCATAATACATGGATCAGTTTACAGGGGGCAGGCCACACGCACATTTACCATATACATGGCAAGTTAATTTTGGTCAAGCACCTAAGCGACCACAGACCGCACTCGGAAACCGAACCCCCGATAATTCGCGCGAAGTTTAGAGACCTCCGGTTCCTCATCGCGTCGCTCGGCTACACCTACGGGCCCAAAACTTGAAGAGTGTCCCAACACCCCAAAAACCACAGAAACTTTCATAAGCCATGGACCAAAGAGAGGGGTTTGCCAATAGCTTTCGGGCGAATAGAGCAGACTAAGTATACGTGCCTTTGGTGCAAGACTAGTGAAAGAGGGGCTTCGCCAAATAGTCGCTACCATTCTGAAGTGCTCTGGAGTAAATCGGACTCAACATAATACGTATCTAATAAATGAAGCACATCTGATTCTGTTGGATTTAGGTTTCTGGTGTATCCAATGCTATCAGCCAATCCAACAACTCCAGCTCGGGTATTACCGTCGACTACCGCATACGTAATAGTGATATTGAATCGTTGGTTGGCTCCAAGGTCGAGTTCGCATTGGAAGGTATTTCCGTTAACATTCTGGTATGTAATAATTATGCCATCTTCGAAAAGCGCATAGCTTGTCGCGCTGCCTTCAACTGTGGCGTCCACGGGCAATAGCGAAATTTGGTCGCTTAAAAAAAAGCCAACTAAATCAGAGTTTCCCGTTCCTTGGCCACCGAATGATATGGTGCCGTCACTACCAATAAAGAGATCCGCGTGAAGCCTGCCGAAGTAAGCGAACTCGCTGGAGCTAGGCAAAGATAAGGCGAATGGATCGGATTGGGAAAAATCGATGTGTTGGTGGTTGGTTGGATCGGTGGGCAATGATGTCTGATCAAATATCTCGCGACTATAACCAGGAGTCAACGAGCGTTTCTCGACAATAAAATCCCTGGCAATAAAACGTAATTGCTTTCCGCTTAGTACAGAAGCTTCTCCGATGTCGAAACTCTGCGTTTGGTAGTCAACTTTCGGAAGACATCCCGGAAATAAAATTGTAAGAAACACGCCTAGGACAACAAGAGCAACTGATCGGTTATTCATGTCTTTCTCCTTATACAGACTACTGAAAGGAAAGCAACCATGTTTGGTGCTTCAAAACCCGGCTCATGTCTTCAAGATACTGTCCTTGTCCCCGTAAGCGCGAAGGGCCAAAGAGCGCGTTACAAATAAAATGGCTTTGATAATTTCGCGCATGTCAGCCGAACGTGGCCACCCCAAAACCTGAAAATAGAGGCTAATTGACTAAAATAGGCCTGGCCGCACGTTGTAATGCCTAAACACGGGCTACGAAGGGCTAGCGTACAGCAACACAGACATCCAGGGCAAAGGTATTTCCCTGGGCATTCTCAAATACCACCACGACACAATAGGTACCGGTGCGGTGGTAGACCTCGTGCTTGCCCCCGGAAATGATGGTAGGAAGGGTAATACTGAATTTGTACTGGGTTGAAGAAAGTTTCGTCTTCGCCCCGCCAGCGATCATATTAATGAGCTCGCCTACACCATCCCGTGTATCTTCATCGGACAATACCTCATCCTCTGGGATCATGAGCATGGTCCTAACCGCTTCCAGGGCCACCTCACTGGGAAGACTCAATGCACACGTGCCCGTCGTCGTCCCAGATAGGCCTATAATCCCACTGAAGTCGCCATACATATCAAAGCCTTCCTTTATGAAGACTTCTTTACGTCGGATATTCATGGATATCATTGTCGAGAAGGTTTCTTTGGTTGATTCAATAAAAGGTGCAATCAACTCAATCTTCAAGGAAGAACCCACGTCTCTACGCTCCAATACCACTCATTACAGTATTTAAAACCCACCCCATTTACCGTCGTGCCAAGCGGCTAGCTCCGACTATTATATAGAATAGCAATTAAAAAGGAAGCTATTCGACAAAATACGGTGACCAAAGATGGAAAGCATCCGCAACATATGGTGTTTCATAGACGGTACAACAAATTCCATCAATACCCGTCAAAACAGAAGGTTATCCACATGCATTTTTACCTGTCTGATTTTAGATCGGGTGTTGAATATATTTTCAGTTACTAAAATATAAACAATTCATAATAAACGACTTATACAATCAAAATAACACCAGTAACACCCAACACACTTTTATCCTGGCGTAAATTAGATTGGATAAAAAGCAGGTTATCAACAAGTTATCCACACCCCCCGATACGCGCATATATATCCACTTACCACTACATATTGGGCTAACAAAAAAGGGAGTATCTGAACCAGATACTCCCGATAGTCACGGTTTGATTCCCCCAAGGGGCAATTAGATTCGAATCGGCATAACCACGTTGATGTATAGATCATCCGGGGCTTCGCTGCGTGGTTTAATGATTCCCGGGCTCATGGCATCTTTCACCACCAGGACAACCTGCTCGGTCTGAATGCGACGCAATACGTCGAGCACGAAATCGGGGTTGAAGGCAATCTCAACCACTTCCCCATCGTACTCGATAGGAAGTTCTTCTTCGTATTCGCCAACTTCGGGCGTTACGACCTTCAGGGTCATCACCCCATCGCCAAATCCAAAGCGAACGGAGTTGAACTTGTCGTTGGTCATGGTCCGGGTACGGCGTACGGCTTCGGTAAAGCGCTCGGTGTTCACCAGAACCTCTTTATCGTGTTTTGCCGGTATAACCATGTTGTAGTTCGGGAAGGTACCTTCAATGAGCGCAGAGACCATCCTGAGGTTGTTAAACACGAAGGCTATCTGACTCTCGTCGAGATAAACGAGCACAGGCTCTTCATCGTCCAACAAACGCTCCAGCTCATGAATCATCTTCGATGGAATGATGATCTTCGCTTCCTTGTCCGCTGGAATGCCTTCCGTCTGCCGATTGAGGGACATTCGACGTCCGTCGGTAGCCACGACCGTCAGCTTACCTTCCAGAATCTCAAACAAGAGGCCCGTCAGGTTGTAGCGTGCCTGGTCGTTGCAGATTGCGAAGGAAGACCGCAGGAAGAGGGTTTTCAGCGTAGCCTGGGTGAAGGTGAGGGGTTCTATGCCCTCAAAGCTCCGAATAGGCGGAAATTCATCGGGAGACATGCTGAAGAGTTTGGTGTCGATTCGACCGCATGTGATATCGATGATATTGTTGTCGGTCAAATTGAGCGTAATGTCTTCATTGGGCATTTCAGCCAGCATGGAGGACAGACGCTGCGACGAGATGGTCATGGCACCGGGACTGTCCACGGTGCAATCTACCGTGCACTCGATACTGACCTTCAGATCGGTTGCGGCAAGTTTAACGCAGGCCTCGCCGGTTTCCATCAGAATATGGGAAAGAATGGGCAGCGCCGATTTTGACGATACGATACTCTTGACCTTGTTCACCGCATCTAAGAGGTCTTGTCTGGGAATGGTTATCTTCATGTTGTTCTCCATGGCCTTTTATGTGGATAAGCGATGCTTATTATATATTATTGAATATATAGATAAAACAAGTCATAGTCTTAATAGGGGACGGGATAGGGTTAGAAACGTAGTTAAACCGCCTTATATCAACAACTTAACCTGTTGATAAAAAGGTGGATAACCACCAGGTTTATCCACTGTCGTCCACAATTTTCATCCTGACCCGATTAATGGGTGTGAATTCAAACATAAAATTGTGGAAAACCGACAGGATTATCCCACGTTTATCCGGATCTTATCCACATTCCAATTGGTGGTAACTGTTCCACGGAGTTGCGGATTTATCCACAGCACGATTTTCGAGTAAAAACGGGCGAAAACACTACCTATACGCAGGTTATTCACCGACCGTGGAACGCTCCCATTCTTCCAACTCACCGATTAGTACGCATCCATCTTAAAAAAGTTAAGTTGTTTAGTTTCAACTACTTAGATTCCGGCAAATGTACCACCTAAAATAAGCCGACGTTTTCCTAACTCTAGGAAAATCAATACCTTGGGTCCTGTCAGATGTCAAATGGAGGGATCCTTCCGGACCCCTCCAAGAGGAGTTATTAACAAGTTATCCACAGGCATATAGCAATTTTTTGCTTATTTTGACGCCATATGGACCATATCCGCCTAAGAACCGGGTCTTCAGGTTCTTAATCAGGTGCGGATTACGCGCAAGAACTCTTCTGGATTAACAACGCCATTTTTAACCTTCTGGCGACAGCGCATCGCCATGGTCTTCAGTTTTGCGGCCTTCATAATCTGATCCGCTCCGGCTTCGTCGTTAATCAGCTTCCGGATAGGCTCTGTAATCTCCAGAATTTCAAAAATTCCGGTACGGCCATGGTTGCCGGTCTGGTAGCACGCATCACAACCCTTACCCCGATACAGCTTCTTTGTTGTTGCCGGTAAACCGAGGGATTTCAAAAGGGACGCCTGGGGTTTGAAGGTCGTGCGACACTCGTTACAAATCGTCCGCACCAGTCGCTGACCAATAATGGCGGTCAATGCGCTGGAAATCAGATAGGCCGGCACATCCATGTTCCGCAAGGTACTGATTGCTTCGGGCGCATCATTGGTGTGGAGGGTGCTGAAGACCAGGTGACCGGTCATGGCCGCACGTACGGCAATCCGGGCCGTTTCTGAGTCCCGAATTTCACCCACCAGCAGCACGTCGATATCCTGACGAAGGGCCGCACGGAGGGTATTTGCGAAGGTGAGGTCGATATCGTTATCGATCTGTACCTGGTTGATCCCGGACAACTGATATTCAACTGGGTCTTCCAAGGTAACAATACTGTCGGTCATGACGTTTTTCTGGTTCAACGCCGCATAGAGACTCGTTGTTTTGCCACTGCCGGTAGGTCCAGTGACCAGAATCATGCCGTAGGGCTCTTCAATGATACTCATGAACTGTTTTTCGTCGTCCTCTTCGAGGCCGAGTTCCCGTATACCGGACAGGACCGAACTTTGATCGAGGAGCCGCATGACCACACGCTCCCCGAGATAGGTAGGAAGGGTGGCAACACGGACATCAAACTCCTGATCACCCACCTCCATGCTGATATGGCCGTCCTGGGGATGGCGCGTGTCGGTAATATCCAGCTCAGAGATAATTTTAATACGGGAAACCACGGCGGCTTCCAGTTCCTCCGGGATGCTCATGATGTCATGGAGGACACCATCGATTCGATAGCGCACCCGCATCTCAGGTTCCTGGGGATCAAGATGGATATCGGTGGCACCGGAATTCACGGCACCTTCGATAATGGTGGTCACCATCTGAATGACTGAGCTACCTGAAGCGGCCCGAGCTATATTCTCAAAACGGGCCATTTCGCGCACTTCCTCTACTTCATATTCTTCCTCGCTACTCACGTTATTGATCTCCCTAACCTTTGATACTTCAGCCACTTCAGACAATTCTTCCGTACCGGATAACGTCACCACTTTGCGTGTGGGCCGTGACCTTTCCGTCGTACTAGCACCCACAACCGCTATTTTCTTGTAGCGTTTTGTAAGTTCTACGTTGAAATCGGAACAGGCCGTAATATTTGCATGAATTCGCTTCCCAAGCAGGGTAGCGGCCCCATCCAATCGCCCGAGGGCCTGGGGACTTGTTATGAGGACTTCCAGCCTGTCGCCAAAGAGGCTGATGGGGATAAATTCATTTTTCTTGGCGATACTCTCGGGTATGGCTTCCAGTGCATCCTTTTCACTGGGGGTTTTATCCAGCGCAACATAGGGCAGGTCATGCTGGTCACTGAAGGCGTGGGCGATATCGACCCGCGTCGCGTAACCCATGTCCAGCAGGAGACTGCCCAGCAGCCGACCTTTCCGCTTTTGCACCGCGAGCACTTCTTCCAACTGTTTGTTCGTAATAACCCCCATCTGAACGAGGGTATCACCTAAATTGGTATCTACAGAACGTGTTGATTTTGAGTGAAACTCATAGCGAAGCACGTCTTCAATGGCGCTGAACGAGACATTGTGTTTTTTGACCAGCAATTTATACCAAGGCGTTCCGGAATCAGCTTCCGCATCTTTGGCTTGCTGCAGTTCGTCCTGCGTAATGAGATCCTGCTTGACCAGATTTTCGCCCAGGCTGATGTTTCGCTTGCGCGCAGACATCTAAAATTATCCTCCCTCGGCTAACTTGTGAACGGCAGAGGCCATTATAGAAGTAACGTGAATGGATCGCAAAGTGTGATATTCGCGCAACGAACAGGCTGACCACCGTTCAGACAATGTCCAACATCATCGGCGATTTTAGCGCTATTTGCAAGAACTTTTATTGGGAATCCCCTTGGCCTTGGTGCCAATAAGACGGTATTATCGAGCTTGGTAATGACGACACGGCTGGTTCACCGCCGAACAAAGGAGCATGATGAATACGCACGAAACACCGGAGACGACAGCTTCCCCGACACCACAGCAGCCCCCTGTAAATTACGTTCAACTGGCCGTATCCCTATTGGCCATCGCTTTAATAGTCACCAATGTAATCACGTGGCTCTACTATAAAGACGCGCTGAAACAACCGGGATCCACCGAAATTAGGGGTGAGACTCTTGCCATAAAGGCACCGCCAGCGGTCACCACGGCCAACGGGTCCCCCATTGACCTGACCACACGAAACTTCGACTTTCCTATCACCAATGCCCACGATCATCTTTACAAGCTGCAACATCTCGATAAGTATATGAAGGCGGCAAAAAAATTCGGTATTGATCGAACCATTTTTGTGGCCAGTTCTGAGTTTACCTTTCTCGGCACCAAAGGCGATCCGAAAAAACTCAATGACTGGAGCACCCGGGAAATACTAACGGCCGCGAAAAAATATCCCGGGAAGATTATCCCTTTTGCTACCCTCCACCCCGATGACCCGGACAAAGTCGCCCTGCTGAAAAGTTATGTGGCCGACGGCGTTATGGGGCTGAAACTCTATACGGGCCATAGTAATTTTCATGACCGCTCCCTCGATGTACCCGAGATGGATCCCGTCTACGCCTATTGCGCAGAAACTCAACTGCCCGTGTTGTGGCATGTAAACATGGCGAAATACACGAAGGAACTCTTCACCGTCCTCGATAGGTATCCCACGATGAAGGTGATCATTCCCCACTATGGCGTTGGCTTCTGGCGGCCCGAGGGCAACGTCATGGGTGACGTGGAAAAAATGCTGGATACCTATCCCAACGTCTACGTGGACAGCAGCTTTGGCACGCGGGAGATTCTCGTGGGTGGATTGGAAAAGGTGAGCGCCCACCTGGAGGTATTCAAAGACTTTTACGCGAAGTACCAGGACCGGATTGTATGGGGCACCGACATGGTGGTCACGGGAAATTCGGAAAAAACGGAACCGTGGGTGGAATCCGTGATCCGCGCCTGTCGCGACGTCCACGAAAAAGACACCTATGTTTTCTGGATGGCGGCCCAGGGCTCCAAGTACGCGTATGGCAATGGCAGCAATACCTACGGCGTGTTGCGGGGCCTGAATCTGTCCGACGAAATTCTGGAAAAGGTCTACAAGACCAATATGGACCGCCTGCTGGGTATAGGAAAGTAGCGGGGAGAATGCCCGAGGGAGTACTCAGCCCATAAACCCAAGCTAATCCACCGGCTCTGCCGTTCCGTCGAGTTCTTCTACGGTTAACTCACGCAGCGCAATTTTTTGCCGTGTTGCAGGATAGGGCGGTCGAAGCGCTCTTAGCCCCAGAGGGGCGGCATAGAATTTTCGGAGATGGGACCCAACTCGCGCCCTATGTCGCCCCGCTGGGACTCGTATCGGCGTGTGTCGACCAAAACCCAGGACTCGCTACGCTCGCCACTGGGCTACGTTATATCGCCCACTTCGTGGACTTAACAGCCCTGTTGCCGTGGCCTTCCTCATACCAACGGCTCTGCCGGTGTTGCTGATTTAGCGCGCCATTGGCGCTGGAGAAAACGTGATTGCCCTACAGCTATGCTGACCTGAGGGCCAACGGCCAAGAAGCATACCAGCATGGGGCAAAGCCCCATGTTTCGGAGTATATTCACCCATTAAGGGCTGAAAGCCCGCCCCATGGGTCACCGCGCCAACCCATATCAAAAAAAGATCCCTGCTTGTCCGGCGAAGACGTGACCAATACTATCCCACCTGCTTGATTCAGACTCCTGCTACTCAGCCCAGGCGATCGGCCAGCTCGATAGCGGCTCTTCGCTCGCTGATGGTGTCTTTCAGGCTCTTGAGGTGTATCGCATCCTGCACCTCACCCCATTCCCAGAGGGTGTCGATGTACGCGTCTTTCTCGGGGCCCGTCATTTTTCCCCAACCCGGACCGGAGAATTTCTTGGTCTCGCCCATGGTATAGCGCTGGGCAAACCACGCTTCTGCCGCCAGTTCCCGGGGCGTCATCCAATCCCACACGAGCCGTATGGTGTACTGATCCTCCAAACGGACGCCCCCGAAAAGATCTTTACGGTATCCCACCACGCCACGGCGGGCGGGATTCCGGCGAATATGGGCCAGAGCGATCAGCAGCTCATCGTGCAACGCCTCGTGGAGGCAAATATCAAAGTACGTAAAGGAATTCTTGAACTCGCCATGGCGGCCCGGAATCCTTCGGTATTCCTGGACCCGCGTGATGGAGGCGATAGACTCGCTGGGCAAAAAAATGGCAAGGGCTGCTTCCGCTGCGGGCGGCACATGCACGTTGGGTTGCAGATTGATATAGAGACCCAGCTCTGTGGCTTTCACCAGCCAGTTGCGTTGGTTGCGACACCGGTTGAAATGCCACAGACCCAGGCCCGCAAAAAACAAGGTGGCCATGGCCGGCACGGCAATCAATACCGGATTGGTGGGCCCACTTTTGGGAATGGCCACATAGGCCGTGATGACCGCCATGATAAGAACCACCCAGGCAAGGCTGCGCCATGAGGCATTCTTAAAGGTCTGTACGACGGGGGCGTCGGTGATGGAGCTGTCATTGATAAACTGCATGGGCCTGGCTCAGTTGGTAGATGGGTTAGGTGACTGCATCACACGGTAACGCAGCACGACCGACGGCTGCAAGCGGCGGACTAAGGGTCACTCTGATACGTAACGTATCGGGGTAGTGACTGAGGCAACGCTGGATTCTAGCGAATTCGTGTCGCCGCGAGGGCGGCGTGTTTTGCATTCAGTTGCTCGCTGAGGGTTGCCTGGATTTCACTATATCGGGGGTCATTGATCACGTTCTGCGTTTCGCCAGGATCTGCTGCGAGGTGATAGAGCTCGTCTTTACCGGGACGGCGAAAATCGCGCATGAGCTTCCACTCAGGCGTGCGGATGACGCGCATGTCGCACACTTCATAGTGGTGCATGCCATATTCCGCGTAGAAGGACTTTTCCCAGGGAATGTTCTCTCCCTTTAGTATAGGCAGGAAATTGCGCCCATGGATAAGTACGTTGTCGTCCAGCGTGACACCGGCCATGGCCAGGAGGGTGGGAAACCAATCGAGGTTGGTGATGGTTTCGTCGATGCGGGTGCCCGGCGCAACCACACCCGGCCAGCGCACGATGGTGGGCACGTGCATGGAGGTGTCAAACATGTTGGGACGTCGGCCATAGGGTTCTGTGCCCTTCAGGGTGAGCCACGAGGCATTGCCCTTATGGAGTACCCCATGGTGTCCCACGTTGTAGCCGTGGTCGCTGGTAAAAATAACGATGGTATTTTCGGCGGCCCCGGAGCTATCGAGCTGATCGAGGATACGGCGCACGTTGCGGTCAACGCCGGCCACACTGGCGAGGTACTGGCGCATGAGGTCATCCATACGGGGCACATCGAGATTGGCCAGGTCGGGTTTGGGGAGATCGAGTTCCCGGTCCTTTACGTGGGCCTCGTCTTCGGGAGCCACCGGTTTCCAGGGGGCATGAGGCGATCGATAGTGTACGGACAGCATGAAGGGCGTGTCCTGCGTTTTGGCATCTTGAAGGAAGGCCAGGGCTTTGTCGGTCAAGAGGTCGACGGTGAGTCCCTTTTCCACGGCCACCACGCCGTCGTGTTCCAGCTCGGGATCGACGACCTTCGCCCCCCCTTCGCGGAATCCGTAAAAGTAGTCATAGCCGAAGTGCTTGGGGAGGAATTCGTCCTGCGTGCCGAGGTGCCATTTCCCGACGAGGCCCGTGTGATAGCCGCTGTCTCGGAGGGCACGTACCCACGTCGCAATGGTCGGCTCCAGCCCCAGTTGGGATTCATCCACCCGGTTATTGCCCCCTCGTGGGGCGATCCAATCGGTGATGCCCACTTCTGATCCGTAGCGGCTGGTCAGCAGGCCCACCCGGGAGGGTGAGCACACCGGCGTGGTCACGAAGAAGTTGCTGAACTTCGCGCCCTCTCGGGCAAGGCGGTCCATACCCGGTGTATCGGCATCGGGATTGTCCGCATTGCTCATGGCCCAGGGACCCTGATCGTCGGTGAGGATGAACAGGATGTTGGGCCGGGTCGCGCCATGGGTATGGAGCGCGGCGAGGCCCATGACTACCAGGGCGATGGACGTAGTGAGACGGCGAGACATGGGGGCGCTCCTGCGTGAGGTTGTCGTGGCGGTGTGTGTCGGATAGGCCATTCTAGAGCATGGTCGGGAACGGGTCAAAATGGGCCGTGGACGGAGTGGACTGGGTGGACGTAGTGGACCTAAGGTAAATGTCCACCTCGTCCACCTCGTCCACTAAGTCCACCCACTACTCCGGCTCAGCGTCTTCGCCCTCCACCCTCTTCTCTTCCACCTGTTCCGCGATCTCCGTTGCCCGCCAGCGGGTATAGCCATAGGCCACCGTGAGCAAGGCCAGGCCCAGAAAGACGAGGGCACCCACGCGATAGGGGCCTTCCAGTCGCCACACATCCACCAGGAAGGCCCGGCCAATGGCGAGGGCGACGGTACACAGGCCCACATAACGAAACCAGGGCTGGCGCGTTACCAGGGCCCATACAAAGAGGATGAGGGCCACAACGGTCCAACAGATGGTGAGATAGAAATCGTGAATCACATTAAATTTGGTGAGGCCCACCACGATTAGCAACGCGGGGATCCCGGTAAGGAAGGCGTTGAGCGTTGGTTGGTGACCAGGCAGGAGCTCGACGCGCGTCCGCTCCAAGAGACGGGTCGCTCCCCGTTCCGAAATCAGCCAATAGCCGGTCATGGCGACATAGGCGACACACAGGACGCCGGGCGACGCGTGATTAAAGGAAAAGAGCAGGAGCGGGATGGTGCCGACTACGGCAGACAGCAGTGACAGGAAGGCGGCCGCGCGCGAACGGAACCAGGCGGCATAGCCGAGGAAGGCCACCGCCATGGCGGCGAATCCCGTGTAGCGCCACGCCGAGCTGGTGAGCTCCTGGTTGTAGTGAAAGGCGGCAAACCAGGTTGTCAGGAGAAGGACGGGGCCCAATAGGCGTTGTGCAAAGGGGCGATAATGCACCAGCAGGCGATCACCCGCCAGGGTAGTGGCCAACAGCAACAGGAAGGTGCCATGAAACCAGACATCGGGCGAGGCAGGCGTGCCACCATCGACCCAGGCAACACAGGCGGCCAGGGTCAAGAGGGTGCCGAAAATTGCCATGGCACGGCGATGAAGCCAGGGCAGGGCTACGCCGAAGGCCACGGCAAACACGGCCAGCGCAACGGGCAGAGCGGGAGCCATATAGCGTGCGTCGATGAGGAACAGGCCGCCACCGGCGATAGCGCCATAGACCAGATAGGGCGTGGGCAGGAGATGGTGGAATGCGAGGCCCGGTCGCTTGCCCCACCACCGTGATTCCACGGCCGTGGCGGCGACGGCGGCCAGTGCGAGGCCCACGGGGGCCATCCAGGGGTGGAACATGGCCACGTCGGACACCACACAGGACCCGCCGGCAAAGAGCACCATGGCAATGCTCAGCAGACCCAGATTGGTGCTTGCGGTTGCGGCGGCATAGAGGGCGCCCAGGAGTCCGAGCCCTCCGCCGAGGAGGATGGCCTCTTCTACGGCCAACCGTTTCGAGGCCAGGAGCATGATTAATCCTGCGGCAACGGCACTACAGACTGTGGCGATGAGGTGGTGATTTCGATACCATCCGCCCTGGATGTCTTCGTGTGTGGCATAGGCCGAAAAACGTCGGGGCACCAGGATGGCGATCGCTTCTGCGAGGATGACCAGGGTGGCCGTACCACCGACGGCCAGCGCGAAGGTGCCGACCCACTCCTGGCGCTCCAGGGCTATACAGGTGAGGATTCCATTGATGGCGGCGAGGAGCACACTGGTGGTCAGCAGGGGTGCTGCACTGCGATAAAGAGCCATGCCGGCCAGGGCAAGGAAGCCTACACCCAACACAAGAATGGTGCTGCCCGGTGTGAGGAGGACGTCGCTGTACCCCACCAAGAGGAAGGTCCCACACAGGGCCAGGGTATGGGACAACTGCTGCCGACTGGGCAGGGGCCCACCCTCCCACGTTGCGGGCAGGATTTCCAGGGTGTGGCACCAGGCATCGAGATTGGGCATCTTTGGAAGTCCCGGCGAGGGAAAGGTGTGCCAGGGGGTGACGCGGTACATCTCGGCAGCGGTGACAAAGGCGACCACGATGGCCAGGGCCACGAAGAGCTCGCCCACAAAGCCTGCCTCACCATAGGCCGGGAAGGAGACGTTCTGGAGCACATAAATCCCGTGAAAGAAGGTGACGGCGGCCGTGCCCAGGGCGAGAATGCGTCCGCTGTGTTCCCGGCGGCGTCGGGCCGCGTAGAGGAGCACCAGGCATTCTAAAGCGAGGGACAGGGTCAGGGTGGTGCCGTCGAGCCAGGTGGCGAAGCCAATGGCCATGAGCACCGAGGTTTTGGTGAAGTAGGTTAAGGTTACCCGGTCCGCCGCATTGCGGTTGTGATAGCCGAGCGCCATGATCAGGCTGAAGAGGGCGGTGGAGAAATAGAGGAAATGCTCCTGGGGGGCCACGGCCGGGAAGGCGCGTACGAGCCCAATCCCCAGAAGGACAAAGCCCGTGGTATTGAGACTGACGAAGATACTCCGAACCCGGGGTGGCACGGTCTGGCGGTTGGGGGGCGTGAGCAACTCGGCGGCGGCATAGGTAATCAGGTAGGCCACGAGCAGGGCCATACCCACGGTAAAATCGACCAGCGATTCACTGCCCGGAGAGCGGCTCAACCAGAAGAACTGGTTTAAGTAACTGCCTATCATGGCCGTCATGGCCACGGCATACCAGCCATTACGGATGAGGAACCAGGCGCTGCCAATACCCAGGAGAAGGAGCCCACCAACGGCGGCGCGACTGGGAGATTCGAGGGACAAGGTTGACAAGGCCACCGTAAAATGGCCCAGGAGGGTCATGGTAAAGGCAATGGGTTGGGATTTTCGCCATTGGGCCAACGCCCCCCATCCCAACACGAGCAGCGCCAGCAGTGCCAGGGTAAACTCCTGACTCGGGGCGATCCGGGTGGCGGGGATGTACCACGTGGCGAAGGTCACAAAATAAGTGATACCCAGGCCACCCCCCAGGAGAATGCGGGCGTAACTCGTGTATTTCTTCTCCAGCGTGCGGCCTACGGCGACCAGGCCCCCGCTCAAGAGGTAGCCCAGACCCACGCGAAGATAGGGCATCAAGGCGGAGTCTTCATATTTCTGCGCCACATAGGTGAAGCCCCAGACGGCGCCCATGGCGAGCAGGAGCATACCCAGACGGGGTGCCCAATAGCTGCCCAGGGCCATTTCAAAGCTCATATCTTCCGGCGGACCAAAGCGACGGGGCTTCTTCACTTTCGGTTCCCGGGGCGGTGCCACGGCCGCTGGCGTGGGTGCATATTTTGGCTTTTCCCGGGGTAAGGGAGGCGCAACGGGCCGGGCTGTGGTGACGGCTTGGTCCACCTTGACGTTTTCCACCGGCGGCGTCTCGGTCATTGATGTTTTTGCGCTGATCGGCAGGGGTGGCGGCGTCTGGATGCGTAAAGTGCCCGTCGGAGCCACCGATTCGGGCACCGCCGTCGTTTCCGACGGTGTATCCAGTTTCCGCTGATGCATTTCCACCGCGTCGAGGCGCATAGACAGTTGCGCCACATCCCGCTCCACGCCCTGCACGTCCCGGCGTAGTTGTTGAATCGTGTCGGCCAATTCCATATCCCGAATCTCCCTGATTGCCATACCGGCGACTAGTTACACGATCAGTATACCATAATATGGTTAGATGTCAAACAATAAAACACGAAACAAATAGTGTCTTGAATCAGGACCGATTCCGAAGTAAAAAATGGAGGTGGTGAACCTTTTCCCGGTGAACTCCGTCTCCTATAGTAGAACAATCGGGAAGGAAGGGATATGGCCACGGAAAAAACGCGGATCGAGAGTGAATTGTTCCTCGTCCAATACCGTCGGGGGGACCGTGCCGTTGTTTGTGGGGATCCTCCAGATTGTTGGGGAAAGCCGGCCAGCAACACGACCTTGCCCTGCCGGGTGAAGATCTTACGGTCGCTCGGGGAGTGACAGGTGACAATTGTCTATGGTACAGTGATTCATGATCGACAGCATCAAACACAAAGGACTCCGGCGGCTCTACGAACGGGGTGATTCCAGTAAGATCAATCCGATTCACGTAGATAAGGTAGCGCTGATTCTGGCGGACCTTGATGCTGCAGATTCCATTGATCACATGCGTCAGCCCGGCTATCGCTTGCATGAACTGCGTGGAAATCTTCGTGGTTATCATGCCGTCGAGGTCTCTGGAAACTGGCGCATCGTCTTCCGCTTTAGTGCGGGAAAAGCCTTCGATATTGACCTTGTGGATTACCACTGAAAGGTTTACCAACCATGCCCATGATGAACCCACCCCACCCCGGCAAACATGTTCGGATGAATTGCATCGAACCGCTGGGACTCACCGTCTCGGATGCTGCCAAGGCACTGGGTGTCGCTCGGCAGACGTTAAACAACCTGCTCAATGGAAAATCCGGAATTTCAGCCGAAATGTCGCTCCGCCTGGAAAAGATGGGATGGGGACAGGCCGATGGCTGGCTGCGCCTACAGTCGAACTACGATTTGAGCCAGGCCCGGAAAAGGGAAGAGCATATCGTGGTGCATCCCGTGTCGTAAAGGCACGAAACGTCCCTTCTGGTGGTTCAAGCCTTCCAAGAGGGCCTTCCGCCGCACCAGTCCCAACGTTCACCGTGGCCAGCCACCACCCCCCACTACATTCGTTCGGGAGCCTCGATGCCGAGGATGCCCAGGGCGTTCTTCAGGGTCTGGAGGGTGGCTTTGCAAATCTGCAGGCGGGCCACCATGAGCTCGGGAGTCTTGGCCTTCAACACGGGGCAATCGTTGTAGAAACTCGAGAAGAGTCGCGACAGCTCCAGGGTGTAGTTGGCAATGGGGGCACAGGTCCGTTGTTTGAGGGCACCGGCCACGATGTTGGGGAAGTCGGCGATTTTGGTGAGCAAGGCCCATTCGGTGTCGGAGGTGGTGTTGAATTTCTTCGCCGGGACGTTGGGGATGTCTCCGTCAATTTTACGAATCATGGAATTGATCCGGGCGCAGGAATATTGGATGTAGGGGCCCGTGTCGCCCACGAACTTCATGTTTTCTTCCATGTCGAAGATGACGTTCTTATTGGGCGTGACGCGGAGGATGCTGAAACGGATAGCCGCGACGGCTACCTGCTCGGCGATAACCTGTTGCTCTTTCTTCGAAAGGTCGGTGCACTGCTCCGCGACCCGTTCCTGGGCCAGGGTGGCGGCCTCATCGAGGAAGTCAGACAGCAACACGACCTTGCCCTGGCGGGTGGACATTTTGCCGTCTTTCAGCAGGATGTAGGAGTAGTAAATAGGCTCTGGTACGGGATGACCCGCTGCCGCGAGGATAAGATTGAGCTGCTGGGCATAGAGTTTGTGGTCTTCGCCCAATACCATCATGTTGATGTCGGCACCGAGAGCCTGCTTGTCGAGGGTGTAGGCCAAATCGCGAAAGCCATACATGGAGCTGCCGTTACCCCGGAGGAGAACGAAATACCGTCCTTCTTCCAGATTGTGGCCGATCTTGGAGAGGTCCACCACGAGGCGCTTGTCGTCATCGATGAAGACAGCGTCTTTTTCCTTGAGTTTTTCGACCAGTTCGTCAAGACGGGCGTCTTTCACATACTTCGACTCGTGATCGAAGACGTCATAGGTGCCACCGAGGCGGGTGAGCACTTCCAGTTGCCCCTTGAGGCAGAGGTCGGTGACGGCCGTAAAGCGTTTCTGGGTTTCCGGATCGCCCTGCTCCATCTTCGCCAGGAGGTCATAGCCAGCCTGGGCAAAGGCTTCGTCCGTCTTGGCCCGCTCATTGGCTTCCACATAGGCGTCGAGGATCTGGTCAAAAGCCAGATCCTCCAATTCGTCCGCAATCATCACGAGCAAGCCGATTTGCCGGCCCATGTCGTTCACGTAGTAGTGCACCTCCACCTCGTAATCTTCAAAGCGGAAGAGGCGGGCGAGACTGTCGCCGATCATGGCATTTCGCGCACGGCCCACGTGGGGGCTGGCGTTGGGGTTGATGCTTGTGTGTTCCAGGACCACCTTGGTACCCGTTCCCGAATGGGCGGATCCGAATTTTTCCCCGGCTTCCAGGACCCCGCCTACGATCTGCCGTGCAATGGCACCGCGATTGAGGAAGAGGTTGAGATAGGGCCCCATGGGCTTGGCTTCGGTGACCTCGGGGCCAAAATCGACCCGTTTCGCGGCGTCGGCAGCCAATTTCGGAGGGGCAGCCTTGAGTTTTTTGGCGGCCAGAAACATGGGAATGGCGACATCGCCCATTTCCAGCTTGGGCGGGGCACCAAAAGAGATGTCGTCGGCATCCAGCTCGGGAAAGGCGGCCAATATGGGGTCTACAAGGCTTTCAAACGGATTCACAGGGATATTCCTTATGGGCATTCGGGGGTGGTGGGTTTGAGGCACTTATTATACCGTATCTATTATGCACACAACCAGAGACGGAACCGTAGGAAATCTGGGGCGCTTTAATGGGCCCGATGGTGTAGGATAACCCTTCCCCATGGGGTATGGGGATGGCAGTACCAATTTACCCAAAATCAGGAGAAGGCATCGTGGATCGACGTTCATTTTTAAAAACCGGGGGCCAGGCGGTCGTGGCCGGAAGTGTAGCCAGTGGTTTTTCGCCCGCCGCATCGGGTGTGGAAGTGGTTTCGACCCCCTCGGAAGGGGACTCCCTCCTGGGGGATTACACGGCAGAAGACCACCGCAAGCGTCTGGAAAATATTGCCCGATGCACCCGCGCCATCCGCTCCTCCATGCGGGAACACTTCGTTACCGATTACCGTCCGGGACAGTGCTGCTACAACCTGGGCGAGTACCCGAGCACCAAACCGTGGGTGGTCGACGAATACGACGCCCAGGAACTGGACCGCCTCCGGGATGAAGGCATCCAGGTGATCCAGGTTTTCGACGACTGGAACGACTCCCTCCGGCTTTTCGGTGGCGACAAGTATTCCGCCGTGAACCCGTCGGGCTACCACAAGTTCATCGAGCTGGCCCATGCCCGGGGCATGAAAGTCCTTACCTATACCTCCACGTGCTTCATCCAGCGTAGTGATCCCGATTTTAAGCAGGAATGGAGCCGGGAGGGCGACTTCCTCCAGGTGGGCTATTGGGACATGGCCCGCTGTTCGCCGGCGAGCCCCGGCTGGCGGGCCTTTGTGATGCAGAAATTCGCCCGCATCATGGAAGAATATGGCACAGACGGGATCTACGTCGACGGGGGCTATTTGTCCAACCAGCACGCCTACAAGGGCACCATGCCCGTCGCACCCGATGAAATTGTGGCCTTTGACGAGACGGCCGAGCACGATGGGGCCTTCACGGACATGCTCGCTCTGATCTACGCCGATGTGAAGCGACGGGGCGGCATCCTGAAGTTGCACGTGAACGCCGCGGAGAAGCCCCAGTCCCGGGGGCTCGATACCTACGATTACCTCTGGGTCGGTGAAGGGGTGAAGGAGGCCGATACCCTCCGGGAAACCGTCAAGAACTACGAGCCCTACCTCGTGCCCTGTCTGGACATGGGATTTACCAGCCTGGAATCGGAAAACGAGCCCTATTTACATTCCATCCCCTATCTCCAGTTTCCCGTGTCCATGGGTGGCCGCATCTTCACCGGCGAACGGGGTTTCGTGCCCGGTATAACCTACAAAGACGATTTCTGGATGACCCGGTGTCGTGATGCCTGGAAACAATACCAGGAGGACCCGACCAAGCTGCATACCTATAGCGCCTGGGACGAAGTGCCCGGTAGTCCCAAGACGCGTGAGACCCATGCCCGGTGGCTGAAGCAGTATTTGCCCCTGGTGGAAGAAGGTACGAAAGCGTGGCTGGAAATCGGCGATTCAGACTTATTTGCCGCGCCCCTGCCTGCGGGGGTTGTGGCGTCGGCTTTCGCCAATCGCGAGCTTCACCTGGTGCTGGCCAATTACAGCCGTGAGGCCGTTGAGATCGCGACGACCACGTCCTATGTGGCGACGGGGGAAACCGACGCAACTACAAGCTGGACCCTGCCCCCCCGTTCATTGCGAATTTTGAAGCACACGGCATAGGACCGATAGACCACCTTGGAGCACCTGAAATATCCCGAAATTCGAAGTGCCACCTCGTGGGTTGGAACTGGGGACGTCAGTCGGGCCTATGTGGTAAAAGGAAGACGCGATGGGCTCTGCTTGCGATACATCTCGCCCCGTATCTTTTTGCAGAGGAAGCCACAAACCATGGACGTGCCGCGCGATCTGGTACTCCAGTTCGTGCGAAGGGACTACGGGACGTCAACGGGGTCTATGTGGTTGTGGAAAGTCTTCAAGATCTCATTTGGAATAGGGCATTGTGCTTGGACTTGGCCTTGATGTAGAGATTAAATCCTTTTTCCAACCCACGCACGAACTGGAGTACCAGATCGCGCGGCACGATTGGTGGGTTCAGTTTGTTTTTTTGGAGTGAGTCTTTGTTGGTAACTTTGGACGAGCGGGTGCCCCACTTCGTACGCAGGGACTGTGGGAAATCTGTGGGGTCTATAAGGTATCGCACCGAACCCGCTCATGCGTGCGCGCCCATTTTAATGCGACAGCCCTCTTACTTGCCCCGGACTGAGGAATAGAATGGCCCAATCATGCTATGCTCAGGCCCGGTCAAAGCAATCGATGCGAACGAAGAAAGGAAGCAATATCATGAACCACACACGTGCCTTGAGCCGCCGTCCCCAGATGGCCCAGAATGGGGTTACGACCCCGGCTGAATCGGCGGTCCTTACCTTCTTGACCATATTCTTCAGCAGCTGGATAAATGGGCCGTCGGTCATTCGGACGCTCTCCAGTTTCTATGCGAAGACGCCAGAAGGCTACTGACAAAAAAAACGTGGGATGCTCTCGATGGAGAGCATCCCACGATATCTGCATGGGGCTGGGCGAATATTATTCTGCTTTTGATTCGGCGGCGGGTGCCTTGCCCCCACCGTGGCGCTCTTCCTGGACCCGTTGATCCAATTCCTGCTCATATTCGTCGGCGTCGGAAATGTACCGGCTCTCGACGACGATCAAGTGGAAACCATAGCTTGTCTGGATAATGTCGCTGAGCTCGCCGATGGGGGCACTCCAGACAAACTTCTCGTAGTTTTCCTCGAAGGTACCCCGTCGTTGGGGGGGAATATATCCACCTTGGGAACCACTACCCGGATCGTCGGAATATTGACGGGCCAGACTTTCAAAATTCTCCCCATCCACGACGCGCTGACGAATCTCCTGGATCAGTTTCAGCGCCCGGGATCGATCTGCGGGATCGGCCTTATTGAAGCCGATGAGGATGTGCTTCGAGGCCACTTCCGAATTGGTCGGTCGCAGATCGCCTTGAAAGGCGATAATGGCCAGCATCAAGACAAAAATGGAGATTACGCCAATCCAGATGTGTTTGGTGTAGTCTTTTGGTTCTTCCGGTGTGACGTCGTTGTCCAGGGACATGGTATAACTACCTCCTTATGGCCGGGCCGTAGAGACCCGTCTATATAATCCAATATGAACTAAGAAAAAGCACGTGTCGCCAGGGAGCCCCTGGCCGACAGAATTTATCAACTATTGATTGACCGATATGCCCTCAATCACTCAGGGCATGATACTGTCGAGCATTTTGTAGTACTGCGAAAAATAGGATATGACAATGTAGCCGACGAGCCCACCCATGGCGAGGCCGATCAGCGTACTCATGACCTTGGTCGCAATGCCCATGGCATGCTGACCTTCTTCCAAATGGTATTGGGCAACTTTTTGTAAGGACGCTTCCAGATTACCGGAGCGCTCCCCCACTTCCAGCATTTCGCGGGCCATGGGGCTGAGACTGCGGCAGGGCGCAAAGGCCTCCACGAGGGTGGCCCCTTCGCCTACCCGGGGGATGGCCGTCAGGAGATCGCGCTCCATGCGGGCATTGCCCGAGATGGCGGCGGCATTGCCGATGCAGGATTTGATGTTCATCCCACTGCCCACCAACAAGGCGAAGCTGCGGAAGAATCGGGCCAGGCTGAATTTCTTGTTGACCACGTTCAGGGGCCAGACGTAACTGATGAGGGTACCGAACCCAAAGCGAAGCACACCCAGCCGGGAGAGGATGAACAGGGTGAGGAGTATGGCGGCCAGGACCAACATGGAAATGCCCTGAAAACGAAAATAGCCGTCAAAATACTCGCCCAAATCAAAGGGTTTTCTCGAGTCCAGATTGATACTACCGATGAGGCCCAGCGCAAAGGTGCCGAGAAACCAGGCGGCGGTGAGTTGAATCATGGGATACACCATGGAGCCCACAATTTTTCGCTGCATGCTGAGGCGATCTTCATAATAATCGGCCAGATCGCGGAGCATGATATCGAGACGTCCGCCCAATTCACCGGAATGGAGCAACTCGATGAAGAAGCGCGGCAGGTATTTCTGCTGCTTCCGGGCCGCGTCGCTCAGGGTGGACCCATTTCGCGCATCGGCGGCCATATCGCGGAAGACCTGCTTGGCCCGGCTCTCCCTGGAATTCTCTGACATGAGCTCCAGGGTGCGCACGATGGGCAGGCCCGCATCATAGCTGGTGGCCATCTGACGGCACAGGGGGACCAATTGCTTGGCCGAAATTTCGCTTGTCATCAAACCCATGGCGCTACCAGGTTCTCCACTGCCTTACCTATACCGACACGGGTAACACCCGACGGATCCGGTTCATAGAATTCGCATTGTAGCAAAATCCGGGAAATTGTCAAAACTCGGTGTTCCATGGCGCAATGGAGCAGATAGGGGGATCCCGTGCCCACAGGGATGGCGGGGCTTCAAATTGACCCAAAGGTGCCCGGCATAAACCCACGGGCAAGTCTCGCGGACTTGTCCGTGCCACCCCGACGTGGTTGATGAGGCCCTGGGTGCTTCCTGGTGGACTTGGGGTCAATCACGTGGCACAGACGGTGGTGTGCCAACAAGATTGACTTGGTACACCCTGCGTGCCGCGCGATCCTGTACTCAGGTTCGTGCGTGTGGATGCAACGGTGACGCTTACGTTCGGTTATGTTGGGTGTGAGCACGATCAGCCCCCAAACTACCGGGAGCTCTGCGTGGTTTACCCGCACACGAACCGACGTTGTCGGATCGCGTGGCACGGTACATGGGGCTGCTCCACGAAGAACCTATCCACAAGAATTTATGGTCTACAGTGTCCTTCCCGCGAACGCGGGAATCCAGAGGGTATTCTCGGTTTTTGTGTTCGCGTTTCTGGATCCCCGCGTTCGCGAGGATGACGGCCTTCGGACCTTTTTCATACGCTTGCTCCCGTTGGAGTAAATCGACCGCCCCATGTTGCCCCAACTTGGTCTGGTAGTCTTGCACACGAACCGACGTGCCATCCGTACGAATCTATAGAAAAAGGCCCCCGATCCGTATCGGGGGCCTTTGTCGGTGACTTTCTGTGTCTAATTCACTTCCAGGGTCACCGGGGCCGAGGCGGCTTCCATTTCGGTGTTGTAGTAGGCATAAACCCGGGACGGGGGCGTTTGGGCCTTCAGGGGGAACTTGGCCCGGAGGCCGTAGCTGAAGTTCAGGGTCGCATTGCCCATAATCTCCTCGAAGTAGAGGATGATCTGTCGTCCCGCCACGTCGTAGCGGCTGATTTGACCGTCCGTGACCAGTTTATCGAGGTCGCCACGCTCCACCTGGAAGCCCGGCGGCACCCCGAGGTCGACGATGGTCATTTCGGTCTGAGCGGGCAGGTTGTTCTTCACCGTGACCGAGGCCGTCACGAGGTCATTCACGGCGAGTTTGGTCTTGTCATAGGCCACGTCGATGCTGAAGGGCGCGGCCTGGGGCTTCCGACCTGTCCAAGGCGTATAGTGGCGTCCCACCACCTGGTAGAGCATGCTGCCTTCGCCACTGAACTCAATGCGGACCCGGTTGGCTCCGAGCCGCGTAAGGTCGCCAGCGTCTACGAGACGCATGACATCGGCGTTGTCTTCGGTGACCTGGAACTCGCTCACCACGGCGTCATTGACCAGAACCCGAACGGTGGCGTTCACCGCTTTGGTCTGGTGTTGGAGCGACAAGGTGAGGGCCTTCAGGGCGAGGATGGTGGATTGGGTAGAACCCCAGTGTCCGCTCGCTTCTTTTTTCTGGATGAGCCAGGTAAGGGCCTCCGTCGTGGTGTCCGCGTATTTTCCTGCTTTCATGAAGGCGATGGCTGTGAGGGCCGTGGCCTCCACATCGGCGGCATCTCCGTGGGTGAAGGTCACGGTGGCCGTTCCCTTCCAGTGGGTGATCTTGTCTTCGCTGACCTTCATGCCATGGAGCTTTTCCAAGACGCTCCGTGTGGTGCCATCGTCAGCATCCCACGAAACCAGGGCATTGGCGACCAGGGCGAGGGTGTAGGCGTCTTCGGCCTTCTGCCAATGCTGCTTGAGGTATTGCATGGCCCGGTCGATACTCGGGTCGGTCTTGCCGCTGGTGAGGAGGGCGTCGGCGATGTAGGCCGTTACGAGCACGTCGCTACCCTGGATGTTGCCCCAGGATTCGGCATGGAGATAGTTGGCGTCTGGTTTCCAACTGCCATCCGACGCCTGTTGTTCCAAGAGCCAGGCATGGGTCCGGCGCATGACATCGGGGTCCACTTCATGGACCCTGGCCATGTCGTAGAATTCCTTGAGTCCATAGGCCGTCAGGATTTTGTTGGCCGGGGCTTCCCCAAACCAGGAAAAGCCACCGCCGTCTACCTCATAGGTGAGGAGACGTTGATACCCGGCACTGATGAACCCTTCGGCCTTCAACTGGAGTTCGGGGTTTATCTGTTCCGTGTCTTTCATATATTGAACGATGAGTATGTTGGGATAGGTGGTCGAACTGGTCTGTTCGAAGCAACCCGAAGGCATCTGAAGCATGCTGTCGAGGCCGTCCACAATCTGGCTGAAGACACCGGGATACACCCGTACGAGGATCTTCTGTGCGCCTGCCACACTGTTGTCGGGGATGGTGATGGTGTGGTCGACGGTGGCCGAAAGACGATCACTCACGCTGACTTCCACCTTTTCGCCGTCGGGGGCCACTTCGACGTCACGGCGGATGGCGTCTTCCATGGTCTTACCATGGGCGAAGACAGTGAGCTTGTGGTGGCCCAGTTCCTTCACCGTGATGGGGAAGTACAGGGCACGTACTTCACCGGCACCAAGACGAACCGTAACTTCACTATCGCCGTCCAGGGTGAACCAATCTTCGGTCTCGAATACAAGGCGAACCTCCTGGGCGTCGTCGAGGTAGTTGTAGAGCACCACGGGGATAGACACCTGGTCATTCTGGGTAAGGAAGACGGGCAGATCGAGGTCTACGAAGAATTCCTGGAAGACCCGGAGAGGCGTTTCGGTGCTGCCCAAAGCGCCGGACGCATTGGATGCCATGGTCGTCATGCGCCAGGTGGTAATGCTGTCGGCGAGGCCCACGGCCATGGTGGCCTGTCCCTGACCATCGGTAATGAGGGCGGGCTCAAAAAGGAGGGTCTCGGGGAAGTACTCCCGGATGCGTACCGGCCCGACGCTTTCGGACGGGTCGTCGTTTTCCTTCAATTCCATCACAACGGCACGGGCAGCTCCATCCGCCATGACCATGGGTGCCGCCATGGCTGCTTCCGGCATGGCAAGTTCCTGCTCCCCTTTGAAAAGCTTTCTCACACCGCGATTACGGATACCGCCACCGAAGCCCCCGGCACGGCGCCCGACAAGCTCGGGGGAATCGGGGGAAATATCGTCCGCCGTATTCTCGATACCATCGGGGCCTTTGGAGTGCATCTGGAACCAGCCCCCGGTGTTTTCCACCTGATCCAGGTCGAAGAGATAGCGGTTGCCCCAGGGATCTTCCAGATCCCGTGCGGATATAAACTTGCGACGGAGCAGGGTGTCCATCATGTCGCCCGGTGCCTTCCAGTTATTTTTTTCGAGGTAGCGCACGATAACTTTGGCGATACGCTCGTAGTCCTGGCCGATTCGTTCGGCCAGGGCCGTCTCGGAGGCGGCGCGCTTTGCGGTGAAACTGTTCTGGTGGATAGGCGGTGCCGGGGGTGTTTCGGCGGAGGCCAGCAATACCCTGGCCGCCTCCTGCTGACGATCATCCCAACGCATGGGTCGGGGCTGGGGCTCCACGGGATCGGTAATCAGGGTGTCGAGGTGGTACCCGTGAATTTCATAGCGGGGCTTCATGATCTCCTGTTCCAGGGTGAAGAAAACCTTCTCCAGACCGGGGTGGAGCTCCTGCAAGGCAAATACGCTCTCGTCCACGATGGAAATGCCCAAGGCCGCTGCCGTGGGCCGACCCTGCTTGTCGGTGACCGCGAAATTCAGCAGGGCCTCTTCCCCGGGACGGTAGGTGTCGTGATCCATGGAAATGGTGAGCTGCAGCTGGTCCGCCGGGTTGATATAGAGCAACCGGGCATCGCGGATGAGATCGGTGGTTGGGGACAAAATGTAGGCATGGAGGACCACACTGCCCATCAGGCCGGGGTCCAGATCCATATCCAGGGTGGCCCGGCCCATGGTCAGGGTGGCGCTGCGGGTCATGACGGTCTGGCCTTCGCGCACCAGGTCGAAATAGACATTGCCCCGCTGTTTGGTGGAAATGACTTCGGCATGGAGCCCTTCCCCAGCGGCGTAGAGGGTCTTGTCCGTGCGGATAAGGAGGGCATGTTCTCCTGTCGTGGAGGAAAGGGTCGCATTGTGGTTCAGGGTATGGCCTTGCGGGTCTTTCACATGAAGGGAGAGGGTTGTCTCGCCGGCCTTGGGGGTGAAGCGGAGGGTGCCCACGCCCAGGGCATCGGTTTTCACTTCGACGGTGGTATCGAGCCGATCGCTGGCCACGGAAACAACGGCACCATCCACCGGGCTACCGTCGGGGCGTGCCACGAGCAAGTAAACGTCGTTTTCCACGCCGGGAGCGAGGTTTCCCCCTTCCGCGATGGCGTGGACCTGTATGTCGGAGGCGGCCACCGATTTCATGACGCTTTTCAGCTCGATGTGATCCGCCGTGTCGGTAACTTCCACTTCGAGTCGCACGGAGGCCTGGCCCTGCTCCAACTCGGTGCCTACGAAATGATCCGGCAGGGGCAGGCTGAAGGACCAGTGACCATTCTCATCCAGGGTGCCATTTAATTCGCTGAAGGTATCGAAATTGACCACAAACGAAGAGGCCTTAATCGTGACGGAGCCGCCCGCTACGGGTTTCCCAAAGAAATAGTCGGATTGAATCTCCCCCGTTAACGTGTCGCCCGGACGGTAGAAATTTCGGTCGGTTGTGACGTCAATTTCGAACTTCGGGAGCACGTAGCGGTCCACCGTGACGACTTTTTCGCTCTGGTCATCGCCGAGGATGGCGCGGACTGTGTAGGTGCCGAGATTGACCTCGGTGGCGAGCTGGAAGCGCGCCGAGGCGATACCGAAGGTGTCGGTGTTGCCCGTTTCCTTGAAGACCTTGTTGCCCTTTCCATCCATGACCTCCATGGTGAGGGTCTGGTCTGCTGCGGGCTTGAGACTGCCCGCATCGAGGGACAGGGTTCGCATCTCTATATACTGGCCGGGCTGGTACTGGGGCTTGTCCGTGCTGAGGAGTATTTTGTTCTTGTTCTTTACCGAGACGGGCTGTTCCAAGTAGTCATCGCCATAGCCCGTAGCGGCGAGTCGGATTTCCAGCACGCAATTGCCGTGGTATTTGGGTGACACTTCAAAGGCCGCCTCCAGACTGCCATCCTCATTGGTCTTACCCTGATAGAGGGGGTAGCGATCCGTATCGTTGACCAGCGTTAACTCGGCATCGGCTCCGGCGACGGGTGCCCCCGTGGCGTGGTTACGTGCCACGAGTTGAACGGCGGCCGTGCTGCCCACGAGCATGTCGGGGAAGCCCACGAGGCGAGTTTCCAACTGGGGCAGGGTGTCTATGACGAGAAATCCACCCTGCTCCTGGTCATTGCCCGCACCCAGGGTGTATTGGATGACGCTGTCGGCATAGTGCTCCGGTCGCAGGAGTCCCCCCAGGGGCAACACAATGGTATTCTCCCCCGGTTCCAGCCGGACCCGCTGAGAGGCCGCGACCCGATCCTGCCCGGCCAGACTGCGGACCGAAACCTTGAAGAGCTCGTTGGACGTAACGTTTCGGGGGTTGGTAATGACCGCATGGGCCACCAACTCTCCCTGATCCGGTCGCAATTCGAAGCGACTCCGGTCTACCCGGGTGGCGGATTCATTTTCCTGGGCAAGGACGGGTGTCAGGTCCCATTGAGCCACCTGGCTCCCCATCAACGCGAGCAACAATGCCACGCCTATCCAAACATGTCTATGATCGACTTTCATACTCTTGCCTCCGTGAGCGGCGTAGCGCTCGTTAATCACATGCTATTGGTGTTTGATCCGGCTTTCCTTGAAACAGTTCCTCAGGGCGGGACGCGCCGCGGGGGAACAGGTCCTTTGACACCGGAAATGCGAGGCGGTTCGGCGTTGTCCAAAATCAGGGGTCCACAAGAGGCGCGCGCTTTCCCGACGGCGTGGGTTCGGAGTCAGGCTCCTGGCGAGGTGCCGTCATTGAAGCTCAGTCCACCGTCGCGTAAACTACAAGCCCGTGGTCATGTACCCAGTGCTTCCATCGGAAGCCATGCCCGTTGGGGCGAAACCCGAAGAACGAAACAAACATGATTCGATTTATCCTCAAACGCATCGCCACCTTCATCCCCGTGTTGCTGGCGATTATTACCATCACCTTCTTTATGGTGCGGATTGCGCCGGGCGGGCCCTTTGACGAGGAGCGGAAGGTGCCGGAAGAGACGTTGCGCCAGTTGCAGAAGGCCTACAATCTCGATGCACCCCTCTACCGCCAGTACCTCGATTATCTTGGTGGCGTAGTAACGGGCGATTTGGGGCCCTCCTTTAAGAAGCCCAGTCGGACGGTGTCGGAGTGGATTGTCTTGAAGTTGCCTGTCTCCCTGGAGCTGGGGTGCTATGCCTTGTTGATCGCCTTATGCATTGGCCTGCCGGCGGGCATCCTGGCGGCGACCCGACCCAACACGATGCAGGATTATGTGCCCATGTCCTTTGCCATGGGCGGCATTTGCATCCCGAATTTCGTGTTGGGACCTTTGCTGGTGCTCGTCTTTTCCCTGTGGCTCGGGTGGCTGCCCGTGACGGGATGGAATACACCCGCGGAAAAAATTCTGCCTTCCTTCACGCTGGGTGCGGTCTATGCCGCCTATATCGCCCGACTGACCCGGGGCGGCATGCTGGAGGTGATGGGGCAGGACTATATACGCACGGCCCGGGCTAAGGGGCTCAGCGAAACGGCAGTGGTCCTGAGGCATGGCCTTCGTGGCGGCCTCCTGCCGGTGATTGCCTACCTGGGACCGGCGACAGCGGGCCTCTTGACGGGCTCCTTTGTGATAGAGAAGATTTTTCTCATCCCCGGTTTGGGTCGGGAGTTTGTGGATGCGGCCTTCAACCGGGATTACACCATGATCATGGGTACGGTGCTGGTCCTGGCGGCCCTGGTGCTGGTTTTGAACCTCGTGGCCGATATTCTCCAGGCCCTGCTTGATCCCCGTGTACGGATGTCCATGAAATGATGCAAGAGGCCCTCTTCGAAAATGCCGAATCCGGTACGTCACTCTGGCAGGACGCCTGGCACCGGCTCCAGAAAAACAAACTGGCCATGTTGAGTGTATTCATCCTCCTTTTCGTCGTGTTGACCACGGTGACCGGGCCCTGGATCATCGACGCCACGCAGGGGTACAGCTATCGCGAAACGGAAACCACCCTGGGCGCCTCCGCACCCTCCCCGGAACATTGGTTTGGCACGGACCAGCTGGGTCGCGATCTCTTGACCCGGACCCTCCACGGTGGCCGTATATCCCTCCTGGTGGGGCTGGTGGCGACGTTTGTGTCCATGATTGTGGGCGTGACGTACGGCGCGATTGCGGGCTTTATCGGCGGGCGTACGGACCAGGTGATGATGCGCGTCGTGGATGTGCTTTACGCCCTGCCCTTCGTAATTTTTGTGATTATCCTCATGGTGCTCTTCGGGCGAAATATCTATCTCCTCTTTCTCGCCATCGGCGCGGTGGAATGGCTGACCATGGCCCGTATCGTGCGCAGCCAGGTGATTTCACTCCGCGAAAAAGAATTTATCGAAGCGACCCGGGTGATGGGCCTCCCCCGCTACCAGATCATCTTTCAGCACATTATCCCCAATACCCTTGGTCCCGTAATCGTCTATGTGACCCTTACGGTGCCCCAGGTGATGTTGTTGGAGGCTTTCCTGAGCTTTCTCGGCCTGGGCGTCCAGGCACCCATGAGCAGTTGGGGTGCTTTGATACAGGATGGCGTGGGCACCATGGAAGAATATCCCTGGATGCTCCTCTTTCCCAGTCTGGCCCTGTCGGGCACCTTGTTTGCCCTGAATTTCCTGGGGGACGGCCTTCGGGATGCCCTCGACCCGAAAGCCTCAAAGGATTGATGACGTTGACCCAACCCATAACGCGCGCAAAGGAATGAGTCCAACGTGTCCTTGCTCGAAGTAACTAATCTGCGCACCGCCTTCCACACCCGCGACGGGGTGGTTCGTGCGGTGAATGGCGTCTCCTACACCGTGGCCCCCAGCGAAACCCTGGGCATCGTGGGCGAATCGGGTTCCGGCAAGTCCGTGTCTCAATATTCCTTGCTGGGACTGCTGCCCACGCCGCCCGCGAAAGTGGAATCCGGTACGGCCCTCTTTGAAGGCACCGACCTGCTGCAAGCCTCCCCCGCCGAACTCCGAAAGATCCGGGGCGGGCGCATTTCCATGATTTTCCAGGATCCCATGACGGCCCTCAACCCCTTTATGCGGGTGGGCAAGCAGCTCATGGAGCCCCTGCGCCTGCACAGTGATGTGCCCAAGGGGAAGGCCCGGGAAGAAGCCGCCAAGGCGCTCAAAGATGTCGGTATACAGGATGGCGAGGCCGCCCTGGATCGTTATCCCCATGAATTTTCCGGGGGCATGCGTCAGCGCATCATGATTGCCATGGCCCTCATTACCCGGCCGGCCCTGTTGATCGCCGACGAGCCCACAACGGCCCTTGACGTGACCGTGCAGGCCCAGATCCTGGCCCTCATCAAGCAGCGACAGGAAGAGCTCGGTATGGCCGTGGTCATGATTACCCACGATCTCGGGGTGATCGCGGCGACCTGCGACCGGGTGCTCGTCATGTATGGCGGGCAAATCGTGGAGTCGGCGACCCGTCCCGACCTCTTTCGTTCCCCGGCCCATCCCTATACCCATGCCCTCATGGCTTCCATGCCAGCCATGCACCATGAAGGGGAAGAACTCTATACCATTCCCGGCCTGCCCCCCGACATGACGCGGCCCCTGCCCGGGTGTGCCTTTGCGACCCGCTGTGCCCATGCGGAGGAGGCCTGCCACACGACGGCCCCTGCGCTCCAGGAATACGCGCCCGATCACGGCACGGCCTGCCTCCGGATACAGTCGGGCAGTCTGACGGTAGCCGGGCTGAATTCGGAGCTCCACGCATGAACGACTGTATCCTCCAGGTTGATGGACTGAAAACCCATTTTCCCATTCGAAAAGGAAGTTTTTTCCATCGCCACACCGAATGGTTGAAGGCCGTGGATGGCGTGAGCCTTTCCCTCCGCGAAGGCGAAATTCTCGGCCTGGTCGGCGAGTCGGGTTGTGGCAAGTCCACCCTGGCCCGGACCATCATGCGCCTCCTCCCCATCAAGGCGGGGGTGGTCCAATTCAATGGCAAGAATCTCACCACCTACGAGCGGGAAGAATTGCGCCGGGTGCGACCCGAGTTCCAGATGATATTTCAGGACCCCTATGCGTCACTGAACCCCCGAAAGACGGTCTACGATACCCTGGCCGAGCCCATGCTTACCCACGGCATCGTGACGCGTGAACATGTTGCGGCCGAAGTGGGTCGGCTCATGGAAACGGTGGGCCTTGCGAAGCGTTATGTGCGCAAGTATCCCCACGAGTTTTCCGGTGGACAGCGTCAGCGTATTGCTATCGCCCGGGCACTGGCGCTCAAGCCCCGCCTAATTATTGCGGACGAACCCGTGTCTGCCCTCGATGTGTCGGTGCAGGCGCAGATTCTCAACCTGCTGCGCAATCTCTGCAAAGAAGAGCAGCTGGCCATGATTCTCATCTCCCACGATTTGTCGGTGGTGCGCCATATGGTCCATCGCATCGCGGTCATGTATCTGGGAAAAATTGTCGAACAGGGCACGGCCTCGTCCGTCTTTGAGAATCCGAGCCACCCCTACACCCGGGCCCTCCTGGCGGCCATTTTGCGCCCCACGCCCGATGCGGCGGCCACCCTGTCTGACCTGATGCTCAAAGGGGATCCCCCCTCACCCGTGAATCCCCCGGCGGGCTGTGCCTTCCATCCACGGTGTCCCTGGGCGAAACCGGAATGTGCCGCCACCACCCCGCCCCTGATCCCCTGTGGGGAAGGTCACGAGGCGGCCTGCATTCGGATAGACGAAATCGACCTGGAGCCCAAATAGGACTGGACAATTTCCGGATTCGGGGGCATACTGAATACGGAGCCGCAGATGGTGTCTGTGCCCAACGCTGTGTCTGATGACCGAAAGGAGGTCGTTATGGCACCGCAACCTTTTATCTATTTCCTGAAGTGGGTCGCCCACTATCACAAGGCCCTTCAGATGTACTACGAACGGGCCAGTCATCAACGACACAATCCCGAGGTGAATGCCCTGCTTGCCTATCTGGGGCAGCACGAGGGGACGCTGGCGCACATCATTGAGTCCTACGAATACGATGCGCCCCGTTCCCTGCTCAATGCCTGGTTCAAGATCTCTCCGGTACTCGTTCATATTCGGGAGCCAGAGAGCATGCATTTTGACGCGGACACGAGCGTTTCCGAAGTAATCGATCAGGTCTTGAAAATAGACGATGGCCTGATCGCGGTCTACAAGATGCTCCTGCGCCAGGCCAATTCCGAGGAACTTCGGGAGGCCCTGGAAAACCTCATCAACGAAGAACAGCGGGAAGAGATGCGCCTGATGGCCTGCGAGCAGCTGTAGCCGGTTTTCTGCGACCATTCCCATGATAGACTGGGACCATGACGACGTCGTGGCGAAATAAATGGCTCTCCTGGCTGGTGCACGCCTACACGGCCAGCGGTGGCCTTCTGGGCTTTTTGGCGCTGATTGCCATTGCCAATGGGGCCTCCCATGAGGCCCTGTTGCTGTTGATGGGGGCCTTTTTCATTGACGTTACCGATGGACTGCTGGCCCGTTGGGTTGAGGTCCGGGAACATCTGCCTGGTTTCAGTGGTGCCCAGGTGGACGACGCAATGGACGTCTTGACCTACATCTATGCCCCGCTGTTCTTAATCGTCCACGACGGGCTCCTGCCCCACCCGCTTTGGGCCATTGGCCCGTTATTGGCGGGGCTCTACGCCTATGGTCAGCGCGATATGAAAACGGAGGACCATTACTTCCTTGGTTTCCCCTCCTACTGGAATGTGGTGGCCCTCTATCTCTTCTGGCTGCGGCCCGGGCCCACAGGAGCGGTCCTCGTGGTGCTCGTGCCCACGGTGCTGACCTTCATACCGACCCGCTATCTGTACCCCAGCTGCAACGCCTTCTTGTGGAAGACGAACTTTGCCCTGGGTGGTGTCTGGCTAATCCTGGTGGTAGCTTTACTGCTGCAGGCAGACCCGCCACGGTCCCTGGTGCTGCTGAGTCTGGTCTACCCCATGCTCTATCTGCTGCTGAGCTTCTACGCCGAATGGCGCTATCGCACGGCGCGACTGGTTGACCCTGTAGCCCGCGATGTCAGCCCGTGAGCCCCTTGAGCACCATGCGACCCGCCAGAATGGTGATGAGCACCTTGTAGAGCATGACGAATACCTTTTCGGAGACCTTGCCCAGGAGGAGTTTGCCCCACGCTGTTCCCAGGGTTACGGCGATGACCATGGCGGTGAAAAGGGCTGCGTATTCGGCGAGCTGAAACCCGATGAGGCTGAAGACCCCTACTTTCAATACGTGGGTGACAAATTGGCCCCCGGCCTTGGTGGCAATGATATTTTCTTTCGTCAGGTTTTCTTTCAGAAAAAAGGGCGCGAGCAAGGGGCCCGTGGCACCGATGACCAGCGATAGGGCGGTGGAAATCCCGCCAAGCCAGAAAAACTTCCCCGGAATGGCCGGAACGGATTTGAACTTGGGGAGCCAGGTCATCAGGAGAATGAATAGGCCCATGGTGACCTGATAGCCCGTTTCGGGCAACGAAAGAACCACCTGAGACCCCACCACCACGCCAACGATGCTGCCCAGGGTCATGGGCACCAGGATAGCCCACGTGCCGTGCCGCCAGTTCATGGCAAACCGTACACCATTGCTCACCAGCTGGACGGCCCCATGAAGGGGAATCAGCACGGCCGGTGGGAAATAGGCGGCCATGATGGTGAGCAGCAGAATCCCGCCGCCCATACCGAGAAATCCGGACAAGGTGGCCGTGAGAAAAGCGGCTATAACCAGAAGTATAAACTGAGAATCCATAAGCTCCATTGAGGTATCCCGGGCGCCAGTATACGTGCTAAGGGACGTCCCGCCGCAAGCGAAACGGTCGAAGGGGAAAGTATCCCCGGGCCAGCCACAGCGTGTTGGGCATGGGCATGGGGCTAGGGGTGGCGGCATGTCCCAGCGGCGTATTTGCATGCTGTGGATTCCGCCATTTCGGCCCACGGGGACAGGCGCACGCCCCGAGCCGCTTTGCGTTGAGTCCATTGGCCGTTTTTGTCCCGCCGTGAACTTCCATAACCCACGACGTGTTTGCGCGCGCCCGTCCCGACGGGACCGCAGGCCGTGAGTTCAAAGTAAACCAATCTCGTGTATAATTGCAGGGTATGGAATGCTGTCGCATTCAGAATATTGTCCATTGGATATATTTTTGAGAGGAGCTCTCCATGAATATTTCACTACCCCACGCGCTTGAGCGGTTTGTGCGGGAGCAGGTCGAGTCCGGTCTGTATGAATCCAGTAGCGAAGTTCATCGTGAAGCCTTGCGCCTTCTGATGGCGAAACAAGGTCACGAAATGAAGCGTGATGACCTGCGTGTGGCGATTGATATCGGGATTGAACAGGCCGACCGGGGTGAGTCCAAAGCCTGCACGCCGAATGACATTATTCGGCTTTCCGAAGCACGTAGGAGTGGCGTGGCGGGCCAATGAATGAGTCCTTGTTTACGCCTGCTGCAATGCATGATCTTGCGGATATCTTCGAGTACATCGCGAGGGATAACGAGCCAGCAGCATTAAAAACATTGGAGCGTCTGTTTCACAATGCCGAATTGTTGGCCGAATCTCCCGAACTCGGACGTAGGCGTGACGAAGATTTGCGAGACGGCGTGAGGAGCTTTCCCGTAGGCAACTACACGTTGTTTTACAGGATATCCGGTGGTGGCATAGAAATACTACGCGTACTCCAAGGTTCACGCGATTTGCCACCGCTGTTTGAGTAGAGTCAGCTATCTCGGGGACATGCTTTCGGGACGTCCCGCCGCAATCGTGACGGTCGAAGGGGAAAGTATCCCCGGGCCATCCACAGCGTGTTGGGCATGGGCATGGGGCTAGGGGCGGCGGCATGTCCCAGCGGTGTCACGGGTGGCGCGTGGTCCGCCATTTTGGCCCATAGGGACAGGCGCACGCCCCGGACAGCTTTGCGCTGGATCCATTGGGTGATTTCGCCGCACCGTGAAATTCCATTACCCACGACGTGTTTGCGCGCGTCCGTCCCGAATTTTTTCTTGTTCGCGCCTATGGCAATGCCGTAGCATGTCCAACTCTGTCTTAAAGCGTCACTTAACCTCCATCCACAGGAGCCTACGATGAAAAAAATGCTTGCCACCCTGGCCGCAACCACGGTATGTGCCCTTAGCAGCGTTCACGCCGATGTATCACTCGACAAAATTAAACTCCCGGATGGGTTCTCCATCAGCGTTTACGCTGAGGGCGTGCCTGGTGCCCGGACCATCGCCGTGGGGGATAAGGGAACCCTCTTCGTGGGGACCCGTAATCCTGGTGTCGTCCATGCTCTCGTCGACACCGACGGGGACAACAAGACGGACAAGGCCTATATCGTGGCCGAAGGGCTGGACACGCCCAATGGCGTTGCCTTCCATGACGGGGCCCTCTATGTGGGCGCCATCAACCGGATTCTTCGTTACGACGACATTGAAAACCATCTCGATAGCCCGCCCGAAGCCGTCGTGGTGACCGATGCTCTGCCCACCGAAGCCGCCCATGGATCGAAGTACCTCGCCTTTGGTCCCGATGAACGAATCTACTTTGGTATTGGCGCGCCGTGCGACCATTGCGATCCCACGGTGGACTACCAGGACGATCGCCTGGGCACGATTACGTCCATGAAGCTGGATGGATCAGACATTAAACCCTATGTAAGCGGCGTGCGCAATTCGGTGGGGCTGGCCTGGCACCCGAAGAACGACACCCTCTATTTCACTGACAATGGCCGCGATGGTTTGGGTGACGATTCCCCCGATTGCGAACTGAACCGCGTCACCGAGCCGGGCTCGCACTTTGGTAATCCCTACATTCACGCCGGTGATGTTGTCGACCCCGAGCACGGCGCCGGAAAGAATCCCGACGACTACGTGAAGCCCATCCAGAATGTGGGACCCCACGCGACCCCGATGGGCCTTGCGTTTTACACGGGAAGCCAGTTTCCGAAGGAATATAAGAACAATCTCTTTGTTACCCTGAAGGGCTCTTCCAACCGCACGATTAAAATCGGGTATTGCATCAAGCGTGTGGTGCTGGACAAAAAAGGCAACGTGGCGTCCTTCGAAGATTTCGCCACGGGCTGGGCTTATAAGGGTGAATCGCTGGGTCGCCCCGTCGATGTGAAGGTGGCCCTCGATGGCAGCCTGCTCATGTCCGATGAACAGTCGGGTGTGGTATATCGCATCGCCTATACCGGCTAAGCGTCTATCAATAGTCCTCTCAGAGGCGGCATGTCATGGCGACATGCCGCCTTTTTAATGTATGTGGGACTGTCTCAGCCTGACGGCGGTCGGTTGTGGGGATGCGTTTGGGCCAGCGAAAGATATTTGGTGCGGCGGGGCGGATTCAGACGGCTGTGACTGTCCTGTTGTTTGCGCGGTGTACTGGTTTTTCACTGTCCGCGCCGTGGTTTGCTTCGACAACGACGGGACGGTCACACCGGTCTTCGTGGGTATGGCTGGGCCGGGGCTTGTGTCATGGATTGTGGACGAAGTTGTTACCGACATGGCGTGGTGAGACAGTCCCACGGCTGTGATTGTCCCGTAGTTTGCGCGGCTAACTCGGTTTTTCGTTGTTCGCGCCGTGGTTTGCTTCGACAACGACGGGACAGCCACACCGGTCTTCGTGTGTGTAGCTGGGTTGGTTCGGCGATGTCGACGTGCAGGCCGCAATACTACCACCATGGAGCGGTGAGGCAGTCCCCTATGAAGGCTTTTCTTGTTCCTGAATCGGCCCATGCCGTAGCATGAATGGAACACCTTATGGATTCTACCTATTCCAATTACAGGAGACTGTCATGAAATACACAACGCGCACCCTGATGATGGCAATTGCCGGGCTATCCGCCGCGCTCACGGCGACGGCGGCCGATTTGCCCCTGGAAAAAATCAAACTGCCCGAGGGCTTCACCATCAGCATCTACGCCGATAATGTGTCGGGCGCGCGCTCCATGGCCTTAAGCGAATCTGGTGTACTCTTTGTGGGTTCCCAGCAGCCGGGAAAGGTGCACGCCCTCATTGATACCGATGGCGACAACAAGGTCGACAAGGTTCACGTGATCGCAGAAGGTTTGTGGTGGCCCAATGGCGTCGCGCTGAAAGATGGCGATCTCTACGTAGCGGAGATCAATCGTATCCTGCGTTACGATGATATTGAGAATCATCTCGATGCCCCGCCCGAACCGGTCGTCGTGATTGATAATCTGCCCAAAGAACAAATGCACGGCTGGAAGTACCTGGACTTCGGGCCGGACGGCAAGCTCTATTTTGGCATTGGCGCGCCGTGCAACGATTGCGACGGTGTGGTGGACAACAATGACGAACGTTTTTCCACCATCATGCGTGCGAATGCCGATGGCACCGAACTTGAACCCTATGTTCACGGCGTCCGAAACACGGTAGGCATTACGTGGCACCCGGAGAACAAGGATCTGTATTTTACCGACAATGGCCGCGATCTGATGGGTGATGATGTGCCCGATTGCGAACTGAACCGGGTCACCGAGATGGGGCAGCACTTCGGCTATCCCTATATTCACAGTGGCGATGTGCCGGATCCGAAACACGGTGAAGGCAAGAACCCGGAGGACTACGTGAAGCCCATTCA